>CAJULF010000038.1 GCA_910587135.1 uncultured Oscillospiraceae bacterium | reverse complement strand
GCGATTGCGGAAACCGGTCAGAATTTGCCGCGCAAATTCTGACGCTTTTTGAAATTTCATGCGTGGGCGTTTTTGATAAAATTTTTATACAAGCTTATGCCGCAAATATTCTTTTGCGTGAGCTTTTAATTCATTTTTGCGCTTGTCCCGCATAAAATTTGGTATGATAGAATTAAAAGTACGGAAAACCGCGCTGCGGCTGGATTTTACATTTTTCGCGGCGCTGGCTTTTTTTCTTCTGACGGATAATACCGATTTCGGGATAACGGCGCTGCTAAGCTGCACCGCGCATGAACTGGCGCATTTGCTGACAATGCGGCTCTGCGGTGCGGAAATAACGGCGGTGACGCTTTACGGCGCTGGAATAAGAATAAAATCGGATAACGCGGACAGACTTTCGGTAAAGCGGCAAAACGCGATATATTCGGCGGGCTGTATTATGAATCTCGCGCTGACAGCGGTATTGTGGACGGCGAACGCTCACGCGGCAGCACTGATAAATCTGTTTACGGGGCTGTTCAATCTGCTTCCCATAGGTGAGCTTGACGGTGCACGGCTGCTGAAATCGGCGGTGATACACACTTTTCCCGCTGAACGTGTGGATATGGTCATGGCAATTGCCGCTGCGGTTTCCGCGGTATCGGCGGCAGTTTTTGTTCTGCTGTTCGGAGGAGTTTCATTCGGAATGATATCGGCGGTTATTTATATAGGGGTACTGGCGGTAATGGGAGATTAGCCGGAAGTTTTGCGCACAAATCGCGTAAATATTTAAAATAACAGGTGGAAAATCGGCAATTTCACTAATTGCACATTTACGCTTGAAATCGGCTTTAAAAAACAGGGATTTAACGGAGAAGCAAAAATGGATAGAAAAATATTTATAGAAAACCTGCGAACAACACTTTTGTGGGAAAACCTGTGCGGCTGTATTGAAAACATTAACTATGCGAATGTACTTTTACAAAAGACGGACTTAGGAAACAATATTATTGCCGAAAACACCTCTATTCGGGACAGCGAGGATTTCTATATAACAGCCGTTTCGGAAAGTGATAATAAGATCGTTATAGGTTTTGAAATGCCGTTTATACTTTGTGTGAATGGGAAATACAATATTCAGGCAACAGCCGCGGGAGAGTTAAGTATACCCGACACAGAGAGTTATCCGTATGATAAGCATGATTTTTTGTCTATGGACAAAAAGGAATTGCTGTCTTTCAGCAGTATTATCTGCATTGCCCAAATCACATACAGAGATGTTGAAATTATAGGTGTATGGTAATATCATATTGCACTTTATCGGGCAGTTACCTTTGACAGATAACTGCCCGTTTGGATATGTTAAAAAACAATTCTAACAAACAGACATCAGCGGCACGAAAGGTAAAAGATAAACAGAAAACTCCCTCTTGACAGATTTTCAAAAAAATGTTATAATGTTCATGACCGACTGAAGTTGGCAATTATTAAGGATAAAGGAGTTAAAATTATGAGGTTTGAAATTAAGGGCGAACCGCTTCCCGTCGTAATCGTGTACCTTGACGCAAACGAAACCGTCAATTGCCAGAAGGGTGCAATGTCTTGGATGACGCCGAATATGAAGATGGAAACACATACGGGCGGAATCGGCAAAGCGTTCAGCAAAATGTTCTCGGGCGAATCCATATTTACAAACACTTACATTTCGGAGGGCGGACCGGGCATGATCGCTTTTGCGTCCAGTTTCCCCGGCTCGATTATCCCGTTTGATATAAGCAAGGGAGATATGATCGTGCAGAAGTCGGGTTATCTTGCTTCTCAGCCTACGATCGAGCTGTCGATCGCGTTCCAGAAGAAGCTCGGCGCGGGCTTCTTCGGCGGCGAGGGCTTTATCATGCAGAAGCTCCACGGTCAGGGCATGGCGTTTGTTGAGATCGACGGATACGTTGTAGAGTACGATCTCCAGGACGGTCAGCAGATGCTTATCGATACGGGCTACCTCGCGGCTATGTCCAGCACCTGCAAAATGGATATCCAGCAAGTAAAGGGTATCGGAAATGTGCTCTTCGGCGGCGAGGGTCTGTTCAACACGGTTGTAACGGGTCCCGGCAAAATCTACCTCCAGACTATGCCCATAAGCAACTTTGCGGGTGCGGTGGCTTCCGTTATCCCCAGAAACTGATAAGATAGCAGAATATTGGAATACAATATCAGCAGGGCGGCTTATATATCAAAGCCGCCCTTAGTTTATATATAAATGTTGACCTAAATTGGATTATATAAAAAAATTTCAAAATTTCCGCAAGACATGCTCCGTTACGCTGCGCTTCACCCCGCATGCTTTGCGGAAACCGCACAACGTTTGCGTCCGCAAACGCGCGACTTTTTGAAATTTCATGCGCTGACATTGCGTGGCATATTGGCTTTTTCAACCTTATGGCGGCTTTTATTTAAGCCACCATAAGACGACTTATTTGTTTCAGCTCACTGCCTGCGCGGTGTACAGCTTATAGTAATCACCCTTTTTCGCCATAAGCTCTTCATGCGTACCCGCCTCGGTTATTCCCTTGTTGGAAACGTACATTATTCTGTCACAGCTGCGGATTGTAGACAGACGATGCGCGATAATAAAAGACGTGCGTCCTTTCAGAAGATGATCCAATCCGTTCTGAAGATATCGCTCGGTCTTAGCGTCGATTGACGACGTCGCCTCGTCCAGCACCAGTATCTTCGGGTCGGAAACTATTGTCCTCGCAAACGCTATAAGCTGCTTCTGCCCCTGTGAAAGTCCCGCGCCGCGCTCGTTCACCTCGGTCTCATAGCCGTCTTTCAGCGACATGATATAGTCGTCAATACCGACTATCTTACACGCGGCGCGCACTTCGTCAAGAGTAGCGTCAAGCCTGCCGTAGCGCACGTTATCCATCAGCGTTCCGCTGAAAATAAAGCTGTCCTGAAGCATTATTCCCATCTGCGAGCGCAGTGACTTCAGCGTTACCTTTGAAATATCGCTGTCGTCTATCCTCACTCTGCCGCCGTTAATATTGTAAAAGCGCGAGATAAGATTGACTATCGTGGTTTTTCCCGCGCCGGTAGGCCCTACAAGCGCTATGCTCTCCCCCGCCTTAACGTCAAAGGAAAGGTTTTCAAGGATATTTATGCCCTCCTCATAGGCGAAGGTAACGTCCTCAAAGTGAACGTCGCCTGTTATCTCGGGCATTTCCACCGCGTCGGGAGCGTCATCGACGGTGATCGGCTCGTCCATCATCTCGAAAATTCTTTCAAGATACGCCACCGCGTTGATGAATGTGTTCATAAGATTGGACAGGTTCATCAGCGGCTGCCAGAAACGGGCGGAGTAATCCGTCATGGCAAGTATCGTACCGAGGGACAGCGTGCCCCTGAACGCGAGCAGTCCCACCGCAAAAATACCCGCGCGCACGGCAATAGACACGGTATCGGTAACGGGCCACACAAGGTTGGAGAACTTGACCGCCCTCATCCATGACTTGCGGTAGGCGTTTGCCAGTTTGTCGTTTATCTCCTCGTTTTCGTCCTCGCGCGTAAACATCTGGGATATCTTTACCCCGACAATGCTTTCATGGAGATAGGCGTTGAGGTTTGAGCTCTTGTTGGATACGCTCTGCCAAGCCTTGCGCTGGCGGTTCTTGATAAACATCATCACCGCCGCGTACAGCGGAAGCCCCGCCATGGTTATCAGCGCAAGCTGCCAGCTTACAAAGAACATGAATATCGTTATAAAAACAAGGTTGAATATCTCCAGAATAAAGTTTATAAGACCGTTTGTCATAAGGTCGGAGATGGAGTTTATATAGTTGATTATTCGTGTGAGTATCTTTCCGTGAGGACGGCTGTCGTAATACTCGAAAGACAATCTCTGCATATGCTCGAAAAGATCCCTGCGGATATCGTAGACGATATCCTGACCGACCTTTGTCATCATCGTGGAGCGTATTTTAGAGAATATTACGCTGACAACTATGCACAGCAGCACTCCCAGACCGCTGAGAAGAAGCTGAGGGATAGTTTCGGTGCTGCCCATATAGTTATCTATCGCGTTCTGAACGATAAGCGGGGAAAGCAGTCCGATAATAACCGCAACGGCGCTCAGCGTAAGCGACAGCGCTATCCTGCCCTTGTACTTTCCCGCGTAAATCAGCGAGCGCTTTAAATGTCGTATGTCGAACGGGGTTTCAAGCTGCTCGTCGATATCAAATTTATTTCGTGCCATTATCCTGCCCCCTTTAAGTCTGCAGATCGTAAACCTCGCGGTAGTAGCCGTTTTGGCTTATAAGCTCCTCGTGGCTGCCCTGCTCGATTATACGTCCGTTTTCCAGTACAATTATCTTATCCGCATACCGCGCGGTGGAAATTCTCTGCGCTATGATAAGCTTTGTGCATGGGAAATCAAGATTTGCCAGAGATTCCTGGATATGCTTTTCGGTCTCAAGATCCACCGCCGAGGTGGTGTCGTCGAGAATAAGTATAGCGGGCTTTACCGCCAGCGCTCTGGCAAGAGATATTCTCTGCTTCTGTCCGCCCGACAGACCCACGCCGCGCTCTCCCACTATCGTGTCGTAGCCGTCCGACAGCCTGCGGATAAATCCGTCCGCGTCAGCCGCCTTTGCCACCTTTACAACGTCCTCCTCGGGCATTGAGGTGTCGCCGAAGCTGATATTTCCGTCGATGGTATCGGAATACAGCAGCACATCCTGCGTGGCAACACCGATATTTCCGCGGAGCTGCTCCAGCTTAAGCAGGTGGACGCTCACTCCGTCGACCCTTACCTCCCCGTCCGTAGGGTCATAAATACGCGGTATAAGCTCGGTAAGCGCGGTTTTGCCCGAGCCTGTTTCGCCCATAAGCACCACCGTTTCGCCCGGATTTATCGTAAAGCTGATGTCGTCAAGCACCTTCGCGTCGCCGTAAGCAAAGCTCACATGGTCGAATTCTATCTTACCCTCGAAGCGCTCCGGCTTGTCCACCGCGTCCGAACGGGTGACGATACGCGGGCTTCCGTAATAAATCTCGATTATCTTGTTAGCCGACGCGGTAAAACGCTGAAGATCGTTCACTATATTTCCGAGAGTTCTCATCGGGTTGGACAACGTCCATATAAGTCCCGAAAACGCGGTGTATTCGCCGAAGGTTATTCTCCCGCCTATTACGAACAGACCGCCGCAAATCAGCATTACCACCGACAGCGACTGCGCCGTTACCTCAAGGTACGGAAAGAATTTCAGCCATGTGAACGCCGCATTTTTGGTAGCCTCACAATATTCTTTGCTTATCTCGTCAAATTTTTTTATCTCGTGTTCCTCGCGGGCAAAAGCCTTTATAACGCGGTTTCCCGAGATATTCTCTTCGGCTGCGGTGTTCATTCGCGACAGCCTTTCACGCTGCTCCACATACATCGGACCGACCTTGCGCTTAAGCAGCCAGGTTATCAGCAATATCACGGGGGTGAGCGCAATAAGGCACAGCGCCATCAGCCAGTCTATCGAAAAGAAGAATATCAGCGACGCGCCGAACAGCACCACGCACTCCACCATCGCCTTGACTATCCACGCGATAGAGTGCCTTACCATATCGAGGTCACCCGAAACGCGGGTCATTATATCGCCCGTTCGGTAGAAATTGTAAAACCGCGCATCCTGGTCCTCGATATTCTTGAACAGCACCTTCCTCACGCGGTAGATAAGCGACTGCGAGGAAACCTCAAACAGCATCGCGCTGCCGTACTCTATTATCCCTCTCAGCACCGTAAATCCCACCATCGCGACGAGCATCCACACCAGCACGTCCCAATGATGCTCCAAGTTATAAAGCGCGTTATCGTTGATTATAAACGTATCCGTTATCTGTGAAGTAAAATATGGCGTAATAATAAACATGGACGTGCACAGCACCAACAGCAGCAGACCGCATATGTACTTGACGCGGACGCCCTCCATATTCTTCCATAACCATCTGAACAGGAACATACTGATCCTCCTTATTTTAAAAAATTTTTCGCAATGCGCCGAACAAATCGGCGCTATTCCGCTGTAAAAGCTCCGCTCCACTCCGCCGGCGCTACGTTTCGCTGCGCTTTCACAGCGGAGTGCAAAAAATTTTCTGCGCGGGCGGTCACTTTAAGGCAGCTTTCAGCGCCTTTGCTCCGCGATTGTTTGTTGTTTTTGATTTTATGGCTTTCGCCGTTAACGATCCAACATTTTAAATTTTTGCTTCAAACTCTTTTTTCAGCAAAGCGTAAACATAAAAATCATCAAAAATATTTTCATTCTCTTTTCTTGGGAACATCTCTTTATGCTCGGCTTCTTTCCGCATACCAAGCCGCTCCGCCAATTTTATGGATTTTGTGTTTCTGGCATTGATCTCCGCAAAAATGCGCCGAACTCCCATATTATGAAAAGCGTAATCCATCATGCCTTTCACGCTCTCGCAGGCATAGCCCCTGCCCTGATATTTCCCGTTAAAGGTATATCCTATTTCATAGCTTCCGAAACCCTTTGCGGAAAAATAAATTTTTCCGATGACCTTATTTTCGGAAACGACCGAAAAACTCCTCGCTTTTGAGAAATTTACCGCCTTTTGCACGCAAGCCTCTTTTGTAAAGGTCTCATAAGGCTCAAAATATGTAACGTCCTTATCTGTCAATATTTCCGAAAGATCCTCAAAATCCTCCGCTGCAAATTTTCTTACCGTCAGCCGTTCGGTTGTAAATAATACGGACACAGATATCCCTCCCCAAAATCCGAATTTGCCAAACATCAATAAGTTAAATTATATCAGAAATTTCAGAAAAGTAAAGGGGGTTGAGGAAAAAACCTGCACAAAAATGAACATCTGCGCAATGCCAAACATAGTAACTTTAACGGCTGCTTATGTAAAAAATTTACCGCCGCATTTGTGATTGCGGCGGCGGTCATTTTTATTGTATTTTTTCAATTCTGTAATAGTAAATATAAAGCTTCTGCACCGAGTTTTCCAGAAAATAGTAGTGCTTTATATAGGGTATCAGCAACGCCAGAAAAAGTACCGTAAGCACCAGCAGTCCCGCGCCGCCTTTTAGCAAAAACATCATAAGCGCCAGCAGGAAGAAAACCGCGAATGCCAGAGTTACCAGCAAATGCACTATCCGCTCATGCTGATAAAACCCTATCCGTTTAAGCAGCAGCTCACGCTCCGCGGCGTTTTCTTCGTAAGTGTGCTCAGCGGCAAGGAAATCCTCAATATAGCTCAGATACTCTCTAATCTGCTTTGCCATTGTCGAAACCCTCCGTTGTATCCGCCGAATCCATCGCTTCCAGAGCCAGCGCAGCCTCCTCCCAGTCGCGCATGACCTCCTCCTGACGCTCGCGAAGCCGCTCCAGCTCCTCGGACATCTCCATTATGCTCTGATAATCCGTACCCGACATTGCAGACATCTTATCGGTCAGGTCAGCTATTTTCCCGTCAAGCTCCTCGGTCTCATTTTCGGCGCGGGTGATTCTGGTGTTGAGCTTGCGCCGCTCCGATTCCCGCTCTTTTTTCAGCTTGTAGTCATTCGCTCCGGTTTTCTTGGGGCGGTTTTCCTCATGCTTGGGCGCGGTGTTGATCTGCGCGAGCGCGTAAGCGTCGTAGCTGCCGAGATACTCCTTTACCCCCTCCGGCGTGAGATAATATATCCTGTCCGCCAGTTTATTTATCAAATAGCGGTCGTGCGAAATTATAAACAGCGTGCCGTCATAGTTCATCAGCGCGTTTTCCAGCGCCTCGCAGGAGGTTATGTCGAGGTGGTTAGTCGGCTCGTCCAGCAGCAGAAAATTCGCGCCCGAAAGCATAAGCTTCAGTATCGCGATCCTTGCGCGCTCACCGCCGCTCAGCTCGGAAATATACTTGAAAACGTCGTCGCCCTTGAACAGAAAACTTCCCAGCGCCGTTCTGACCGCTGTTTCCGTCATTTTCGGATACTCGTCCCACACCTCGTCCAGCGCGGTCTTGCTTTCTGTAAGCCCCGCCTGCGCCTGGTCGAAATATCCCATTTGGACACGCGTTCCGTACTTAAACTCGCCGCAATCCTGCTCGTACTGCCCTATGAATATCCTGAAAAGCGAGGTCTTGCCGCAGCCGTTGCCGCCGAGCAGAAAGACCCTCTCCCCCTTTTTGATGTCGATATTCACGTTCCTGAACAGCTGCTTTCCGTCAAAGCCCAGCGCGAGCCGCTCCGCATGAAACACGTCGTTTCCGCAGCCGTCGGCGCTTTTGAATCTGAATTTCAGCGCTTCCGGAGCCTCCTCCGGCTTTACAAGTGTCGCTTCAAGACGGTCGATGGATTTCTGCTTGCTGGCGATAGTCACATAATTGCGCGCCTGATTCCAGCGCTTCTGCTGCTCGATTATCCCCTCGATACGCCCTATCTCGCTCATAGTGGCTTCGTAGACCTTGCGGCGGCGCTCCTGCTCCTCCGCTTTCAGCTCCAGAAAACGGGTGTAGTTGCCCTTGTAGCAGTCGATATGCCCGTTCTCCAATTCAATCGTGCGGTTGGTGACCTTATCCAGAAAATAGCGGTCGTGCGAAATAACTATATATGCGCCGCGGTAATCCTCCAGAAATCTCTCCAGCCACTCCACAGACTGAATATCGAGGTGATTTGTGGGCTCGTCCAGCAGCAGCAGATTCGCGTCGGAAAGCAGCAGTTTAGCCAATTGCAGCTTGGAGCGCTGCCCCCCGCTCAGCTTGTTCACCGTCAGCGCAAAATCCCGCTGTGTAAAGCCCAGACCCGTAAGCGCGGACGCGGTACGGCTCTTGTAAGTAAGCCCGCCCTCGCGCTCGAATTGCTCCGAAAGAAGCGTCTGTTTTTCAATTATTTCGGGTGCGCAGCTCCCCGCATCTATTTTGTCATGAATCTCCTCCAGCTCGAGTTCCATATCCTCCAACCGCGAAAAAACGGTCAGGGCTTCATCATAGAGCGTTTTTTCGGAGGAATTGCAGGCGAACTGCTCCATAAATCCCATTTTACAGCTGCCCGCCGTGTGTATGCTCCCCTCGTCGGGGATATGCTCTCCCTTAAGAATACGGAAAAGCGTTGTCTTGCCGCTGCCGTTTACTCCCACAAAGCCCGCTCTGTCCTCGTCGTATATCTCAAGGTTCACTGCCGAGAACAGCTCTCTGTCCGCAAATGACATGGCAATATTATTCAAACTCATTAAAAGCATTTTATTGCTCCTTATTTAAAAAGAATTTTTCGCAGCCCGAACGCGAAAAATTCCCCGCAACAACTTTGCGTCGCATACCTTTCTATAAGAAATAAGAGGTAAGAGAAGCTCGCCTCTCTTACCCATTGATTATTCAAAGCCCTTTATCTTTTTGGGTGCGTATTTCGTGTTGACCAGATAATCGTCCTGCTCCACGGAATATTCGGCGTAGGCGGTTTCCAGCCGCTCTTCGAACTCGTCGGATTTCAGTGCGTTCAGAACCGTCCGTTTGATGTTCTCTTTCCATGTTTCTTTGGTCGTGATATCCTCCCGGACTATTATAAAGCAGGAATCCTCCTGCTCCAGAAGCGCCGCTTTCCCGTCTGCGGCAGCGTTCCAGATATGCTCCACAACTTCCGCGTCAAGAGAGGAGCTTGTGCTCTCGCGGTTCAAAATCGTATCGAGCTGCTCATCGGTTTTCTTTTCCACCGTTACAGCGTCAACGGCTTCCTGCACGAACTTATCGCGGTCGTCGGGACGAGCCTCCGCGGTCATCTCGTCGTAATCGTCCTCCGCGTTTACCTGCGCCTCGTTCTGCGCGTTTTTAAGGTCGACCTCATAACGGATATCCGCAAAGCTCTCGCCGCCGTTTAATCTGTCGACATAGCTCTGCGCCAGATCCCTGACAGCCTGAATTTCCTCGTCCTCCTTAAGCATAAGACCCTGATAGTCCTTAAACTCAAGCTCAATTATCCGAGCCGCCGCGTAATTCTCCGTTATATACCCATTAAACTCCTCCTCGGAAACAGGCATAATGCCGTCGGTATCATAATAATACATGAAAAGCTCGTTTGACAGGTCATCGGCAGTGTAAATATCCTTGATGGAATCCTTGCCTATGCCTATGGAATCGTAATATTCGCCAAGCGTGTTTGTTCCGTACAGCATCTGCACATAGCCGTTTTCATCATTCCACATGGAATTGACCTGTTCGTTCAGTTCTTTTATCTGATCTTCGGTAAGAGCTATACCGTTCTGCTCACAAAGGCGCTGAACAGCCACAATGCGCTTTACGCTTTCCATGGCTTCCCTCTTTACCCAGTTTTCGGCGGTCTCTCCATCAACATTTTCCTTAAAGATATCCGCCACCTCGCTTGTGTCGCCGTACTCCCTGCGTTCCTCGGTTATCTCGCTGTACGCCTGCTGAAGAGCGTTCAGCTCACTGTAAAGGTACACGCCGTTTCTTATCTCAACGCCGTCCACCTTCATAAGATATCCCGTATCCGCACAGCCGCACAGCGAAGCCGCCATTACCGCCGCAGCCGCGGCAGCTGTTATTTTCCTGTTATATTTCATTTTACAGTCCTCCTGAATATTAAAATCATGTCAATGATTATGTCCGTTTATCAAGACTCGCTTGTCTGGGAAGTATAATCGGAATATCTCACCGAAAGCAGTGTGTTCTTGCCCTCCCAGCGGCTGATGGTGTACTCCATATACTTTTCCGGAGAGGTCTCCATACCGCTGATACCCGCGACAGCCGCAACCGATGGCGGAAGGTAGCCCACCGTAAGCGTGTATATGCCCTGCGACTCGCTCATATCTATTATCACCGGAGAATAGGTAAGATACCGCGTATTTTTGGAAGCGGAATAAGTGTGATTTTCCTCATCGTAAACGAACCTTAACTCCGCCGAGCCGACCGTCTGGTGCTCCAGCGTCACCGCCGAGCCGAATATCTCACGGCAGGAAGCCAGAACGTCGTACTCGGGTATCGTAAGTCCCATCATGCCGCTGGTTTCGTAGGGGGTGGTGTCTTTATTTATCAGTATATTCCATATCGCGCTGTTGAGCATGGCGGTATTGCGCAGCTCCGAGGTATTCTCGAAGGTGGGGATATCGTTGATGACAACAGGGAAAATAAACTGCGCAAACTCGTTTTTAAGCGAAGTGTTGTCCATAAGATTTCCCGTGCAGTCCACCGCGAAGCGCACGGTGGAAAAGCAGCCGATTATCGCCATAATTATCACAAAAACCGCGAAGATAAAGAAAAATCTTCTGGGCTTGGTTTCTGCGGCGGCTTCCTGTTCCGCCTCCGCGCCAAGCTCCGCAATGTTGCTTTCTATCTCGGTATCGCTCTCCAGCGTTCCGAAAAGCTGATTTATTACCGCTCCGTCTCCTCCGCGCGAGGTCGAATCAGCCGCGGTATCCCGTTTTTTCCTTGCCATTTTAGCTCCTTATCTGACCGTTGCCGTTTATTATATATTTATATGTGGTAATCGCCTCAAGCCCCATAGGACCGCGGGCGTGCAGTTTCTGGGTGGATATGCCAATCTCCGCGCCCAGCCCGAATTCAAAACCGTCGGTAAAGCGTGTGCTGGCGTTCACATAAACCGCCGCCGCGTCAACACGGCTTCTGAATTTTTCCGCGTTTTCAAAGCTTTCGGTCACTATGCACTCGCTGTGCTTTGTGCCGAATCTGTTGATGTGCTCGATAGCCTCGTCCACACTTCCGACCACCTTTGAGGACAGCTTGAAATCAAGAAACTCCGTCGCGTAATCGCTGTCCTCCGCGATTTTATCCGTGTGAATAAGCTCGGCGGTCCTTTCGTCACCGATTACCGACACCTTTCCCTGCCAAAGCTCGTCCAGCTTCTTGAAGAACTCCGGCGCCGCCTTTTCGTGCACAAGAATATTCTCGATGGCGTTGCACACCGACGGACGCTGAGTTTTCGCGTTGTTGACGATATTCACAGCCATATCTGTATCCGCGCTTTCGTCAACGAAAACATGACAGTTGCCCTCTCCCGTCTGAATAACGGGAACAGTGGCGTTTTCCACCACGGCTCTGATAAGCCCGCCGCCGCCGCGGGGAATAAGCAGGTCGATATACTTATTCAGCCTCATCATGGCATTTGCTGTCTCGCGCGAAGTATCCTCCACAAGCTGTATGCAGTCCTTGGGAGCGCCTACCGAGGACACCGCGTCCCTCATAAGCATTGCCAGCGCCTTGTTTGAGTTTATCGCGTCCGAACCGCCGCGCAGAATGACCGCGCTGCCCGCCTTGAAGCATAGCGCCGCCGCGTCCACCGTAACATTGGGTCGGCTCTCAAAAATAATGCCTATCACCCCCATAGGAACCCGCTTCTTAATAACCTGAAGCCCGTTGGGCAGATCTCCGCCGCCAAGAACCTCGCCTATCGGATCGGGCAGGGCTATTATTCCCTCTATCCCCGCCACCATCGAACGTATACGGTTCTCATTGAGGGTAAGGCGGTCTATCATCGCCTCGCTCATTCCGTTTTTACGCGCGTTTTCTATATCGCGTTTGTTTTCCTCTATGATATAATCCGCTTTACGGTTGAGCAGCCGCGCTATCTCACCGAGTGCGAGATTTTTTGTCTTTGTACCGCACCCCGCCAGAAATCCCGACGACGCCTTTGCGTTTGCTCCCAGATTTTCAATATACTCCATCTTCCGCTCCTTATCTAAAAAATTTCAAAATTTCCGCAGTCACGCTCCGCTTCGCTCTGCGCGACTGTGGAAACCGTACACATTTGCCTTTCGGCAAATGTGTACTTTTTGAAATTTCATGCGCCGACATTGCGTTGTCAATAGGCTTTTTCTACAAGCCGCGTGCTGCTGCGCAGCACTCCGCATGCCCGGCGGAAGCCGTGCCGCGTTTGCCGTTCGGCAAATGCGGTTTTACGCAAACTGCTAAGCAATGCTTTTACCAACCACATTATCGTTGCGTAAAACTCAGCGGCTTTTTGAAATTTCATCCGTGGGCGTTACGCCCATTGTCCTTGAATATGCATTTTATTGCCCGATTTTGTTTTGCTTCAGGCAAATTGTTTTAATTCGTCGCGTTGGATCACGCAAATCACTGCCTGATAGGATTTTCCGCCGCCTTGAAATATGTACAGCGGGGTTCTCCCTCAAATATCTCATACAGCAAAGACGGATTCTCGTTACCGATAATAAGCGTATCTATGCCAGCCTCGGTGGCTATCTGCGCCGCCTCTATCTTAGTGAGCATTCCGCCCGTTCCGAGGCTGCTTCCCGCGCCGTTCGCAAGCGAGATTATATCGGGGCTTATCCTGTCCACCTCGGGAATTATCTTTGACCCCGGGGCTTTGGGGTCGCCGTCGTAAAGACCGTCCACATCGGTGAGAATCACCAACAGATCCGCCTCGCAAAGCACCGCCATCGTTGCCGACAGGGTATCGTTCTCGTCAAAATCCAGATGCTTTATGGAAATCGTATCATTGGCATTGATTATCGGGATAACTCCCATCTCAAACAGCTTGTTGAAGGTGTTCACAACGTTCTCCCGCCGCTCCTTGTTTGAAACTACGTCCCTTGTCAGCAGCAGCTGAGCCACGCGGTGGTTATATTTCGCAAAATTGTCGCTGTACAGCTTCATAAGCTCCGACTGTCCTATAGCGGCGCACGCCTGCTTTGAGGGTGTATCCGTCGGCTTGGAGCGAAGTCCCGCCTTAGCTGCTCCCACCGCCTGTGCGCCCGATGACACGATTACTATCTCCCTGCCGGAATTTTTCAGATCCGCCATGACCTCGACCAGCTCGCAGAACTTCCTTATATTCAGATGTCCCGTGGGGTAGGCGAGCGTTGAGCTTCCTATTTTTATAACTATCCTCTTTTTATTGTCAAATTTCATCAAAAATAATGCTCCTTAACCTGTGCGCTTTTTGACTGCCGTTATACATCTATACATTCGCGCACTTTATTATTATAACAAAAATAAACGAAAATTGCAACACTATAAATCAAATTATCACCTATTTTTTAACTGCTGACGGTTTTTATCATAAAATATAGCTTTAATTTATGCGAAATACATAAAAAAGGGCTTGATTTTCGTGAAATATTATGGTATAATTCTTTAAGGTAACATTGCGCAAAGCTTGTGCGCAGATTGCGCTGTCAGATTTTTGTCAGATTGTACAAGATCGACGCCGGCGGGCCGACGCCCGCCAAGGAGAACTTGTGCAATCTGACGGAAAATATGCAGGCAAGATGCGTACAAAGCGCGAAGCGCGGGCTTTATACGGTGTTGCCTTTAGAGTAAGAGGATAGAAATCAGATGGTATTTGCATACACCCTCTGAAAACAAAACGCCCCTAAGGCAAAATGATAATGATGCGGCATACCCGCTTCGATTCTTGCCTCTTATCCAAATATCTTACCTCTGAAGGGAGTTTCGGAAAATGGACAATTATTCGGAGCAGCTTGTGTCAAAACAGCGCAGCAAGGGAGATAAGGTAAAGCTGGCGGCGATAGCCCTCGGCTCAGTGCTCCTTGCAACTGTTTTTATGTTCCTGGCTATCACTACCTTTATCTTCAGCTTTGTGATTCCCGCTGTCATAATACTTTTCGTCGGCGTATGGCTGATGGGTAACCAAAGCATAGAATACGAATATATTATTACCAACGGTGAAATGGATATCGATAAAATAATCGGCAAACGCAAGCGCAAGCGCATGATAACTCTGGATCTGAAATCCGCGGAGGACTTTGCGCCTTATCCCCCCGAAGAGGACAAGAGTGCCGACGCAACGGTTCACGCTTCAAACGGGTTGGAGCAGGACGCGTATTATCTGCTTGTAAGCCACAGCGGGTATGGTATGGTAAAGTTGATTTTCAATCCAAATGAAAAAATGAAGGAGGCAATAACGCAGGAGCTGCCCAATGCTCTTCGCGTGAAGATTAAGCATAATGCCAAATAAAAATTTTATCCGAACGGGAACCGCCATTATAGAGATGGACAGAATCAGAAAATTGTGCAGTAACTCCAAATTTCTGGCGCGTTTTTTTTCTGCCGACGAAATTCGATATATCGTCTCCCGCGAGTTGTCAACCAGTATTATCGCGGAGAACTACTGCGCGAAAATAGCATTTGCCAAAGCAATCGGAACCGGTATGAGAATAGTTAAGCCGTCGGAAATATCGATTCTTCGCGACAGGCTCGGTTCTCCTCTTTTAATTACGGAGGGACGCGCGAAAATGCTGGAGGAGCGGGAAAATTATATCATCAATCTTTCCGTTGCCCACTGTAAAAGCTACGCTACCGCATCGGTGATAATAACAAAAGGACCGACAACATAAACAACTGACGGCAGCCGTCAATCGGCGCTTCCACATTTCGGTGAGCGTCGGCTGGCGGCTGTTAATTATTTACTGCGGGGGGATTTACGCTGAAAAGAATAGTTCTGGGAATGACAGCCCATGTTGATTCGGGCAAGACCACTCTCGCGGAGGCTATGCTGTACCGCGCGGGAGAAATACGCAAACTCGGTCGGGTCGACCATGGCAACGCCTTTCTCGACACAAATCCTCTTGAAAAAAGCCGCGGGATAACCATTTTTTCAAAGCAGGCGGTGCTGCGCACGGAAAACGCGGAATTTACCCTGCTGGACACCCCGGGGCACGTCGATTTCGCGGCGGAGGCAGAGCGCGCGCTTACGGCGGTGGATTTCGCCGTTATGGTGATAAGCGCCACTGACGGGGTACAGAGCCACACCGAAACACTTTGGCGGATTTTGCGGAGGTATGATATCCCCGCCTTTATTTTTGTCAACAAAACAGACATCGCGCCGGAGCGCGGCGGTATACTTGACGAGCTGCGCAAAAGGCTTTCGGCGGGCTGCGTGGATTTTACGGCGGCGGGCGATATTCCCGAAGCGGCTGCGGAACTGGACGAGGACTGCATGGAGAGCTTTCTCGAAACGGGAGAGGTGCCCGACACGCTTATTTCAAGGGCGATATCGGAGCGCAGGATATTCCCCGTTCTGTTCGGCTCGGCTCTTAAACTCAACGGTATAGACGAGCTGCTGGCGGCTCTGGAAAGATACGCGGAAGAGCCGAAAAGGGGCTCGGAATTTGCCGCGAGGGTTTACAAAATAACCCGCGACGAAAACGGCGCGCGGCTGACTCATCTCAAAATAAACGGAGGAAGCGTTGCGGTCAGGAAGGCTGCCGACAAAAACGCTCCCGACGAAAAAATAAATCAGATACGAATATACTCGGGGGCGAAGTACTCCACAGCGGACAGCGCTCCCGCGGGAACTCTCTGCGCTGTCACGGGGCTTACAAAAACCTTTGCCGGACAAGCTCTCGGCGCACAGAAAAAGGGAAAGGCCCCGCTGTTGGACGCAGTGCTCACCTATAAAATGAAGCTCCCCGAGGAAACGGATATCCCCTCGGCTTTGGTAAAGCTCCGCAGTCTTGAGGACGAGGACCCTCAGCTCAGAATAATATGGTCGGAGCAGCTCAGGGAAATTCACATTCAGCTTATGGGGGAAATTCAGCTGGAGGTGCTGAAAAGCGTTATCGCGGAACGCTTCGGACTTGAAGCGGAGTTTGACCGCGGCAGCATCGCCTACAAGGAAACGATAGCCGCACCCGTCGAGGGCGTGGGGCACTACGAGCCGCTGCGGCACTACGCGGAGGTTCACCTGCTGCTTGAGCCTGCGGAGCGCGGCAGCGGGCTGCGTTTTCTCTCGGACTGCCGAAAAGACGATCTGGATATCAACTGGCAGCGGCTGATACTTACCCATCTCGCGGAAAAACAGCATATCGGTGTGCTGACCGGAGCGCCCATAACCGATATGAAAATATCCGTAGTGGCGGGTCGCGCTCATTTAAAGCACACCGAGGGCGGGGATTTCCGCCAGGCTACCTACCGCGCACTGCGGCAGGGTCTTGCAAGCGCGGAATCCGTGCTTCTTGAGCCGTTTTACGAATTTCGTCTTGATATACCTGCGGACAGCGTCGGGCGCGCAATGACCGATCTTGACCGAATGGGCGCGGAATTCTCCCAGCCCGAAATCGTCGGAGAGTATGCTGTTATTAGCGGAACTGTTCCCGTTTCGGAAATGGCGGGCTACCGCAGCGAAGTAATAGGCTACACACGCGGACGCGGCAGACTGTCCTGCACACCCTGCGGGTACTATCCCTGCCATAATGCGCAGGACGTTATCTCCGCGGCGGGGTATGACTTTGAAGCGGATACGGAAAATCCCGCGGACAGCGTTTTCTGCTCCCACGGAGCGGGCTATGTCGTAAAGTGGAACGATGTCCCGAATAAAATGCACTGCGACAGCGGCTTGCGGTTCGGCGGCTCTCCCGCGGAAAGCGCGGAAAAATTCGTGACGCAGTCCGAGATATCATCCTATAAGCGCCGCGTCGCGGAGGACAAGGAGCTTATGGAGATCTTTGAGCGAACCTACGGAAAGATAAAGCGTGACGAGCGCAGCGCCATGCGCAGGGAAAAACACCCGAAAAGCTCCCATATCCCGAAGCTGCCGCCGCCGAAAAAAGGTCCGGAATATCTCCTTGTTGACGGATACAACATTATTTTCGCATGGGATGAGCTCAGCGGGCTGGCGCGCGAAAATCTGGACGCCGCGCGAAGCAGGCTGATAAATATTCTCTGCAACTACCGCGGCTTTAAGAACTGTAATCTTATTCTTGTATTCGACGCATACAAAGTAAAGGGCAAGCACCGCGATGTTGAAGAGATAGACAATATTTCCGTTGTCTATACCAAAGAAGCGGAAACGGCGGATATGTACATTGAAAAAACCGCCCACACTCTTACGAAGGATCACCGCGTAAGGGTAGCCACCTCGGACAATGTCGAGCAGATAATCATAATGGGCAGCGGCGCTGTCCGCGTTTCCGCAAGCGAGTTTCTCGCGGAGGTAACGGAGGTAGAGAGAACGATCCGAAAAATCATTGAGGAGTAAGAGTATGGAGATTTTTCCCATAGCGCATATTGAAACGGATTTTCCGGAAAAATTCGGGATACCGCGCCAGAGCGGGCTGGCAAGCTCCCTTAAGGCAAAAATTGTTTTTGAGCCGCAATACAGCCCCGAAGCGTTCCGCGGACTGGAGGAGTTCAGTCATATCTGGCTTCTTTGGGAATTTTCCGAAGCGGAGTACCGCTCGCCGACGGTGCGCCCTCCGCGATTGGGCGGGAATAAGCGCGTGGGAGTTTTCGCGACGCGCTCCCCCTTTCGCCCGAACGGTATAGGCTTAAGCGCGGTAAAGCTGGAAAAGGTCGAGCATACCCCGCGCGGAACGGTTCTTCATGTAAGCGGTGCCGACCTGATGAGCGGCACGCCCATCTATGATATCAAGCCATATCTGCCATATGTCGACAGCATACCCGAAGCTTCAAACGGCTTCGCGGCGGCTGACGGCTCGTGCCTGCGGGTGGAATTCCCCGAGAAGCTGCTTGCGCTTGTTCCCGCCGAAAAACGCGAAAGCCTGCGCGAAACGCTTTCCCAAGACCCCAGACCGCAGTATCAGCATTCCCCCGAGCGCGTCTACACCATGAGCTTCGCGGGAATGGAGATCAGCTTTCGGGTCGAAGGGGAGCTGCTGACGGTCGTCGGGATAGGCGGTAAAAATACCCAATTCTAAATTATTTATTTTGTGCGGACTGTCAATTGATTTAAATGCTAAATTAGTGTATAATATTTTTATAGGAAATAACAATTCTACCCTAAATTTTATTTACATTTCAGGAGGACACTATGAAGAAGACTGTCAAAAAAATTATCATGGGTTTGGTAGCGAGTTCGATAGCCGTTTCCTGCGGCGGCTTTTCCGTTGCGGCGCAGGAAAGCGCTGATTTTCTGTCGGGAGATTTTGTTACAAATAACAGATTTGACATGATCTTTACAGTAGGTTGGGGGACTAACCCATATGTATGGTAAAATCAAAAAATTGTTGTTTGTTGCTTTGGCGGTAGTGGCGCTGCCTCTTTCGGGCTGTGCGGGTCATGAACCCGATACGCAAGTTGATATGGAGCAAAAAGATTTTTCCGACGTCATGTATATGGATTTTGCCGAATTTAAAAAACTGCACAAAAAGCAAACAGCCTCAATTTGCAGCTATTATATGGATATGAGCACCATTCCCGAAAGCAGAACGGTAGAGTGTGGTTACAGGTCATTTGATAACTTTGACGAAGGCAAGCTTGTTGAACTGACATCGGACGGTATCAGCATATCCAATGATAAAATCATGTTTTCCGCTTGGAATCACTTCAAGACAAAGGACAGCATGGAGATCACGGGCTTGAACTCGATCGATGAGATATGGGCGAATTACAACCAACCGCTTTGGTACATAGAGGAAAAAGGGCTGTCCGTGCTTGTGTTTGAGATTTTCGAACCCGAACGGTCTTATTACACTGTTTTTTATGGCAAAAACGGCGATTATAAGATGGTTGAAATCGATAAAGACAAAAAATACAGCATACCCTACCGCCCACAGGTCACAGATGAAAAAATATATCTTTTTACCGAAGCTCTGCATAATGAAAGCTCCTTTTTAGTGACCGCCATAGATATCGGCAGCAGGGAAGCGGAATTGTCTGTCGTTAAACCTGAGGATATGGGACTTCCGGACAAAAAGCTGATGGTCCACCCGCATAATATCTTTATTGACGGCAATGTGTTGTTTGTATACGCGAATTACCATAAAACAGGATATGTAGCCTTGTACGACTTTAAAAGCGGAAAAGGCACCAACATTGATATCAAAAACGATTTTGGTTTCGGTAAACTATTCCGCTATGGCGACGTGCTTGGATTGACAGTGTCTCAATGTATCAACAGCGAATATGATACCTCTATGGGTATACGTTTTTTTGGCTTTGAAACCGATAACCTTAGCGTTTGGGAAAACGAGGAAGCGTATGTTGAGATAGCAAGGGAAGCAGAGTATTTCTATTCTATTTTCGGTCATTATATTTATTGCGTAGGCGACAAGTTGTGTGGTTTAATGAAAGATATTGATATCGACACCGGCATGACCCAAACGGATGTTTATGTTGAAATCTCATTGCCGGACGGCGCTGTCACGACATTTATTCCGTTAGAAATAAAAGAACACGACTGTTACTCTTACACTATCCGCGAAAACGGCGTAGCGGTATCACCGCATAACGTTAATTAAACACAAAATCGGCTGCCTGTTTGGGCAGCCGATAGTTTTTTCAAATCAATTCTTCTGCAAATAAAACTCATCATAATGAACCAACTCATTGATAAGCTGCGGCACTTTCTCCGGAGCTTCCTCATCGGAGAACTGGCAGGTACCCACCGCCATATGACCGCCGCCGCCGTATTTCAGCATAAGGCTGCCGACGTTCACGCGGCTGGTGCGGTTAAGTATCGAATATCCCACCGCGCAGGAGCAGCCCTTGCCGCCCTTGCCGTCAACTATCCAGCAGGAGATATTCTGCTCGGGATACAGCGAATATATAAGGAAGCGATTTCCGGTGTATATGGGAGAAACACCGCGCAGGTCTGTGATTATCAGGTCACCCTCAACGCGGGTATGCTCGTGAACCATGTCCTTGAATTTCTCGGTCTGTTCGCTGTAAAGCTCTATACGCTCCTTTATATCGGGCATTTCGAGAATTTCATCTGTGGTCATGTAAGCGCAGCATTTCAGCAGCTTCTCCATAAGCTGATAGTTGCTTATCGTAAAGTTTCTGAAGCGCCCCAGACCCGTTCTCGGATCCATAAGAAATCCGACCAGAATCCAGCCCGACGGATTAAGCACCTCATCGCGGGTAAGATTTCCGCTGTCCACTTTATCGACAGCCTCCATAAGGTCGTCGAAATTAGGAAAGCGCTCCTTACCTCCGTAATATTCGTAAATAATTCTCGCGCAGCTGGGAGTGATACGGCTCTCGCCCTTATACTTACCCTTATACTTCCTGCGCTCCTCCTCGCTGGAGTGGTGGTCGAACCACAGCCCGCAGCCCTCAACAAAGGGTACGTTCGCAAGGCAGTCATTCTCGGTAACGGGAACGAGTCCGTCCTGCAAATCCTTCGGATGAGCAAAGGTCCATGAATCAACAACTCCCGCGCAAAGAAGCAGCGCTCCGCAGGCAAGTCCGTCAAAATCCGAACGAGTTATAAGTCTCATAGCCATAACATTAACTCCTTTATATGTTAGAGGTCGGGAACAGGACCGAAACAACGGGAAAGCGTATCCCGCTCCTTACATATATTTCCTTACCCACGCTTCTTACCTCTTATTTCTTATTTTTAATTATACCAAATTGTCCATAAAAAATCAACAGTTATTTTGATTTTTGTAAAATTATTTTTTTGCCAGAATTTTCCTGATTTTTATCCTGCGCGCAAGCCCTACAGTTTTATCCGCCGCGCGAACCAGATTTTCCAGCTGCTTAGCCAGCCAGTCACGCTCCGCAGAGTCCGCGCCGTAAGAGCCGAATGCGATTGCCTCAAGAAGCGCCGTGCGCTCGGAAAGCCTTGTGCCCATCTGCTCATCAAGTCTTTTATAGAAAAGATTGGGAAGCTCTCCTCCCGCGGGGACGATATCACAGACCTCGGCGGAATCAAGCAAAAGGCGGTAAATTATCGGGGAAGCCGATCCGGGGTTATCCCTTTTAAGGGTGTTCAATCCCCTTCGCGCGCGTTCGTTAAGCTCCTTAAGACCACACACCGCCATCACGGCAGCCGCGGCTGTCAAAATCAATCCCGCGCCAACGGCAATATAGGGCAAAAACGGTTTTATATCAAATACGCTCTCCGCATTCTCGCCGCTCTCGGCTGTGGAATATTGAGATTCCTCCGTAACGCCCGTTATATCGGGGGGGATCGGAGCAGATGTGCGGGGCGGGGCGGAGCTTGTTGACGAGGAGGCTCTCGGCGGAGTGCTCGTTGATGGCGGCGCGGGATTATTATTCTGGTAGATAGACGAGCTTGTGGGATCGAATGTCACCCAGCCGAGCTGCCCTATATATACCTCGCACCAGGCGTGAAGATTTTTTGACCTAAGGGTAACGGGCGAAGCGCTGTTTACCGGGTCTACCGCAAAGCCCGTGCAGTATCTGGCGGGAATACCCAGTTCGCGCATTATCAGCGTCATAGCGCTTGCGTACAGTGAGCAATGTCCGCTTTTTACGTCCGTAAGAAAGCTCATCACGGGGTCATTGGGGTCTATCGGCGCGGTCAGGGAGTAGGTGTAGTTATCGCGGAGATAATCCGCAACGACGGATGCCTTGATATATGTATCAGCCGCGTCCGAATATCTCTCGCCAACACGCTTGTTAAGCTCCTCGGATATCATGTATACAAGTCCGCTGTCCTCTATAAATTCGGAAATTCCTTCCGAAACGCTTTCGGGAATTCCAACGTAATTGTCATTAACAAACCGCTCATATGCCGAAAACACTCCCGATGTACCTGACATTTCGGGAACGACGCTTGCATATATGGAATCTACCGTGCAGTAGCTTTCTCCAAAACAGCTCTCAATAAAGTCTATACATTCCGTCCCGCCGATTATCACCGAGCCATCCGTATTGGTATATGCGGGAATAAGAGCGGTACACTGAACGGTGTTCACCGAACCGTAATCCTCGTTTACCCTTACCGCAACGTCACCGTAAACGTTGAACCGGTCGTTGTTATAATAGGAATACTCCGCGGTATAGGGCGGCAGGAAAACCACTGAGGAATCGCATAGATAATCTATTGTGATATCCGACGCAGCTATATATTCCTCCGCGGAATAACCCATGGTAGTCATAAGTGAGTGCGCGACCCTCATCTCGCACGGGCGATAATCCATGTTCAATCCGAAGCCGAACCAGTCAGTCGGCTCGTCCTTTACGGGTGATATCCACGATTTTCCCGTAAATCTTACCCCTATATCACCGCGGAGATATATGGGTCTGTCGCCGTTGAAGCTAACGCGGATAATTTCCTGCTCCCCCGTTCCGGGAGAAGAAATATTCAGCTCGCTGTCTGATTCGCCGCGCCGCGGATTTGTAAAATAATCCGCCGCCGGACCGTTCTCAAACGGCGAGATCACCACGCCAGACTCCTCGCCGATATTCATAATAAAATCATATATATCCGAATAATCGATGCTGCTGCCCGCGCCGAAAACCGTTGCCGAAAAGCCCGCGCTCACCGCGAACAGCGCCGCGCAACAAACGGCTACCGCGAAATACTTCGAGTAAAAGCTCGCTGACATCGACACACGCTTGATGTATCCCGCGCTCTGCGACTTTTTGCGGAAGCTCTTTTCCTCCTTTGATGCGTTTTTCCGTGATGAGCTGCACATTGCAAGCCCCCCCGAATATCCCGCCGAAACCGCAGCCACCCCCGCGAAAACCGCGAGAGCAGGCAGAAGCCATATATTAAACTCCAGCGTTTCCGCTATGACCCTCGGAACGCAAAGCCCGACAAACATCAGCAGCGGCGGCATCACCCGTGGTCTTTTCGACATCGAAGCCGCACAGACAAAAGCATACAGTCCGCACAACAGGCAGCAGCCCATCATCATTCCCTCGCTGTAAAAGGGATTGTAATACGTCAGACGCTCTATATCATGAAAAAGATACCCCCGCGGGAACAAAAAGCGCCCCTCCGTAAGCAGCATAGCCTCGTCCACAAAATACGAAAAGCTCTTCCACAGATCCTTGTAGTTCCGCCAAAGGTAAAGCACCGCCACAAAAAGCATTGCGGGTATCGCAAACCGCTTTTTCACAAACACGAACAGCACCGAAAAGCCGACGCTGAACGCCGCCGTTACAAGCGCCATCAGCGACAGGCTAACGTCAAACTCATATTCGACGAAAATATACATCATCGAAAAAACCGCCAGCGCACAGCAGATCAGCGTTTTCTTCAGCGTCAGCAGCACGGCGTGTGGCTTCGCGGTATAATACCTGTCATAAACCAGCATGCCGCCCGATAGTTCTTTAGTCCTCATTTTTTGTCCTTATTTAAAAATTTTCCCGCACCGTGCGGGCTGCGCCCGCACTACCGCGCCGTGAAAGCTCCGCTTTGCTTCGCTTTCACAGCTTGTTGCGGTAAAATTCCTTGCGTGGGCGTTATGTTTTCTTGATCTTTACGCACCTTGCGGGCTGCGCCAAACGAAATCAGTCAGCTTAAACCCTAATTGAAAATATGTATGCCGTGTTTTTTCAGCGAATCGTTTACATAAGCATAGCGCATATTCTCCCACAGCTCGTACCCCTTGAAGCTTTCCAGCTTTACTCCGCCCGCCACCTGAGTAACAGCGGCTTCCCTGCCAAGCACGGAGCTGTTCCAGATATAACTCATTCCGTTGTAAGAGGCACGCAGCTCTGCTATGTCCCCCTGGCGGGTTTCCTTCGGGCACACTATGCGGCTGACGGAGGTTTTATCCGTCACCTTTGCCGAAACGGCTGAATTTCTCATACATCTCTCTATTATATCCCCCACGGAATACTCTACCCCGAAAAACTCGCACATTCCGCTGAAATTAAGCCCGAGCAGATAATCAAACATTCTCCCCACGACCTTGACGGTTTCCCGTGCCAGTCCCGCTTCCTCATCGGAAGCCTTAAGTATATCGCAGTCCTTGAAAGCAATGGAAAACCTATCCTCCGTAAGCTGCTCGCCGATTATCTTATCGAGCTTTTCGGTTATTTCGGAGAACGGGAACGCTTCGGCTATGCAGCTGTCTTCATTTTCCGCGTTGATCCCCTCAAGTATTGAACCGCGGTTCATAGTGATAAGCTCAAACGGCTGTGTTGCTTTTGAAAGTTCGGTTTTATAATATTCATCCAGCTTTCCGTAAATCCGCTTATAGAAATCCAGCACGATACCGCCCGTCCTCAGGCGGCGGTTGTACTCAGCGTAATCCTTTATTTCATAAATATACTGCTCCATTGACTTTCCCGCAAAAACAACCGCAGTGCGCAGCTTGCGGTAAGCGCCCTTCATGAGGTTTTGGGAGCGCTGGCACTGCTCCTCCATATCCGAAACCTCAAAATCCTCTTTAGCTATCGCTACCCTCAGTTCGGAAAGGCACTTCTTTATTATCTCCACCGCATAAAACGGACCGCGGTTGATATCCGCCTTTGATGCTTCGCACTCGTTTATTATCTCGCTTACGATATTTTCCACGCACATATCCGCGCCCTGCCGCGTCAGCTCCACTGTTTCATCGAGCCACTTTTCTATCTCATGTATGGGCTTTTCAAAATCACTTTTCAGCTCTTTCATAGAAAATGCGGGATTCTTCTGCTCGTCAAATTCAATCTCGGGTATCCGCCCCGCCTTTGCTGCCAAGTATTTCGCATCGGGCGTTACCTTGCTTCCGTAAAGCCCCAGACGCATCTGACCCACGCTGTTTCGGTTGAGTTGCTGATTAAGAAGCGTAAACACCTTAACTGAAAGATATGAAAGTATTTTTCCCAAGGGCAGCTCCACCGCCGCCGCTCCGCAGGAGAGATAGCGGAATTCGTGGCTTTCGTCGGAGCTGAGCATATTATAGGACAGTATGCTCTCCGCGTCATCGTCCTTAGTGAAAAGTATCTCCATTCGCGAAACTATCTTTTCCGCGGCTACGCTCATCGTATAGGCATAGCTTTTCTCCGCTGCGGCGATAAAGCAAACCGCAAAAGGCGGCTTGTCGGAGCTTACCTCAAAGCTGTCGGAGTATCTTTGGGAAAAGTGCTTTTTGCCGTATTGGAAGCGGTCAAGTTCATTTTTAGCGATAATCGTATTGCCGTAATAATTGCCCAGCTCCCGCGATTCCTTTTCAATAAGCTCCGCGGTATCGGGGCAGAAAATATATCCGTTGATCTTTACAGGGTACTGTGCGCCGACAAAAAGCGCCTTTACTATATAGGCGAGATCGATAAACATACCGCCGAAAAAAACGTCCCCCAGATTTCCCGTAATGATAACCTCAAGGGACATATCGCTGCCCTCAAAGGCTGACACGCACTTGGAAATAATTTTTGTAAGACGTTTAATGCAGTTAAAAAGCGCAACGCGACCGCACTGGCGTTTTGAAAGACCGTAAATCGGCATTGCGGGTGAGTAATTCTTAAGTCCCTCGTCAAACCATGAGCGTATGTAATCCGGCATCTTTTCGGGCGCGTTAAGGCACGGATAAATCGCCTCCTCCGGGACTATCCTTACTGTTTCATCGGCGGTGAAAACCGTTCCCTCCCAGTCCGCCTCGTCCAGCATTTTCCCGTCGCCGATACCGATGTACCTAACCTTCTTGTCGTTGCTTCCGAAGCGCCGCTCCACAAGATGCTTGCAGTGCAGCGCGCAGTCGATACCGTTTCTCCCCGCTCCGATTATAAGCAGGCGGTTGACGCCGAAGCTGTTTTTATGCTTTGTATACAGCTTCTGGATACGCTCGGGCTTAAGCCACTCGATTATTTTCTCTGCTTCCACAAAAATCACCCCGAAATATTATTATAGTTCACTGGTAAGAGCTTGTTTGAATGTCATTTTTGCCGAACGGTTATATCTGTAAAAATATAACTCCATACTGATATTATATATAGCCCTGAGCAAAACTCACCAAACCGCATGAGAAGAGGAACAGTGAGCAAAGT
>CAJULF010000037.1 GCA_910587135.1 uncultured Oscillospiraceae bacterium | reverse complement strand
CTAAAGATTTTTATTCCACCGCTTCAAGCGGTGGTTTTTTGCGCTAAAGCTACAAGCAAAAACCCTCCCCCGAGGGGAGGGTTTTTTTTATACCAGCTCAATGACCGCCATCTCCGCTGCGTCACCGCGGCGCGGACCGATCTTGTAAATTCTTGTATATCCGCCGTTTCTGTCGGCGTACTTGGGAGCGATCTCATCAAACACCTTCTTGGCTACGTCCTCCTTAGTGATGTAGGACAGAACCTGACGCTTTGTGTGCAGGGTGTTAGCCTTTCCGAGTGTTATCATCTTCTCGGCTACCGCGCGTACTTCCTTTGCGCGGGTGACCGTGGTTTCAATCTTTCCGTTCTCAAGCAGGAATGTAACCATGCCTCTGAGCATTGCTTTTCTATGGTCGCTGGGACGTCCCAGCTTTCTTGTACCTGGCATTTTTCATTCTCCTTTCATAGGATCATTGGTTTTTATTTAAACCTTAGTTGCTGTCTTCTGAGGGAGTGAGGTCGCAGCCGAGAGATATCAGCTTTGACTTTACCTCGTCGAAGGACTTCTTGCCGAGGTTTCTTACCTTCATCATGTCCTCGGGGGACTTGTTCACAAGGTCTTCCACCGTGTTGATACCCGCTCTCTTCAAGCAGTTGAAGGAGCGCACGGACAGCTCGAGCTCTTCAATAGTCATCTCAAGCACTCTGTCCTTGCGGCTTTCTTCCTTGGTCTCCATGATATCCTGAGTGCTTACTTCGTCGGACAGATCCGCGAAGAGCTGGAGCCTTTCCATCAGTATCTTCGCCGCGTAGCTAACCGCTTCCTTAGCGGATATCGTCCCGTCCGTCCAGATCTCGATTATGAGCTTTTCAAAATCCGTTCTCTGTCCGACGCGGGTATTTTCAACCGTATAATTGCACTTTAAAACAGGCGTGTATATGCTGTCCACGGGAATGATCCCGATAATGGGCTGGAGATAATTTTTGTTCTGCTCCGCGGAAACGTAGCCCCTGCCCCTGTCAAGCGTAATATCCATGTACAGCTTTGCGCCTGTGCCGAGAGTTGCGATATGCATACCGGGGTCGAGTATTTCAACCTCACTGTCAGTTTTGATGTCGCCCGCGGTAACCTCGCACTCGCCTTCCGCCTCGATGTAAATCGTCTTGGGGGCTTCCCCGTACATCTTGGCTCTCAGACCCTTAATGTTGAGGATTATCTCAGTAACATCTTCTTTAACGCCGGGAATGGTCGAAAACTCGTGCTGAACGCCGTCAATCTTGACGGAGGTTGCCGCCACACCCGGTAACGAGGAGAGTAGCACCCTTCTCAGGCTGTTGCCCAATGTGTTTCCATATCCGCTCTGGAGAGGCTCCAGAACGAACATTCCGTAAGTTCCGTCAGACCTCAGTTTAGAGGTCTCAATATTGAGCTTTTCAAATTTTTCAAGCATTTGGTAACCCTCCCACAAGTTTTGTCGTAAGGTATGCACCGGACCTGCCGCCCCGCGTCGGTGCGCGGGTACGTAAGCGACTGCCGCCGATCCGGCACCTACACAATTATCCTGTGCTTACTGCTGTATTCCTGTTAATTTTAACTCATACTCCGCCTAAAGCCTTTACAATAAAGTATTGACAATATTTCTGCGGGCTAATCAGCATATCAACGCGGACAGCGCGCCGGTATATGAATTAAAAATAACTGCACTAAATATCTGTATGCTGAGAAGCAATTATTTAGAATACAACTCGATAATCAGGTGCTCTGCAATCTCAAAGTCGAGATCCTCACGCTGGAACGCACGGGTTACCTTAGCGGAAGCTGCCTCCTTATTTACGTCAAGCCACATGGGAACGAGTCTGCCGCCTGCTGTTTCAGCGATTTCCTCAAACTTCTTGCTCTTCTTGCTCTTATCACGCAGGGAGATAACATCGCCTATCTTAACTCTGTAAGAAGGGATATCAACTCTCTTGCCGTTCACACAGAAATGACCGTGAGATACGAGCTGACGAGCCTCACGACGGGTGGTTGCCATACCCATTCTGAAAACAATGTTGTCAAGACGTGACTCCAGAAGTCTGATGAGGTTCTCACCGGCGATGCCCTCTTCCTTGGTAGCAAGCTCATAATAGTGATAGAACTGCTTTTCAAGAACGCCGTAAACGAACTTCAGCTTCTGCTTTTCCTTCAGCTGAGAGCCGTACTCGGAAACCTTCTTGCGTCTGTTTCCGCCGGGATTTCTCTTGGACTTCTTATTTTCGGAATAGCCCAGAACCGCGGGACTGATATCCAGCGCCCTGCACTTTTTCAGAATAGGATCGCGATTAACTGCCATTATAATATCCTCCGTTATTCAATCAAATATCGGTTTGTCAACCGACGCCGAGTAAACGACCGCTCGGCTTTTATTCTTGCTTTTACCTGTTACGCCCGGACTATACGCGTCTTCTCTTGGGAGGACGGCATCCGTTGTGGGGAATGGGGGTTACGTCCTTGATGAGCTTTACCTCAAGCCCTGCCGCCTGAAGCGCTCTGATAGCCGCCTCGCGTCCTGAACCGGGTCCCTTTACGAAAACCTCAACGGTCTTAAGTCCGTGCTCCATCGCTGCCTTTGCCGCAACGTCCGCCGCTGTCTGAGCCGCGAAGGGAGTGGATTTTCTCGAGCCTCTGAAGCCCAGTCCGCCCGCGCTTGCCCATGAGAGAGCGTTGCCCTGAAGGTCGGTGATGGTAACGATAGTGTTGTTAAAAGTAGACTGGATATGAGCCGCACCGTTTTCGATGTTCTTGCGCTCACGACGTCTGCGGATCACTTGCTTTCCGCCTTTGGCTGCTGCCATTTATATACCACCTTTCATTACTTCTTCTTGTTAGCAATTGTCTTCTTGGGACCCTTGCGTGTTCTCGCGTTGGTCTTTGTGCGCTGTCCGCGAACGGGAAGTCCCTTACGGTGACGCATTCCGCGGTAGCAGTTGATCTCAACCAGACGCTTGATATCCAAAGCGACTTTTCTTCTCAGGTCGCCCTCTACGAGGTAGCCCTCGTGGTCGATAACGTCACGGATCTTTGCCTCCTCAACGTCGGACAGATCTCTGACGCGGGTATCGGGATTTATTCCTGCTTTAGCCAGAATATCGTTGGCGGTCTTTCTGCCTATGCCGTATACATAGGTAAGACCGATCTCAACGCGCTTTTCCTTGGGCAGGTCTACACCGGCGATTCTTGCCATTGTTTTTCCTCCTATCTTGAAATCAAGGCTTAGCCCTGTCTTTGCTTGTGTTTGGGTTCAACACAAATAACCATTACTTTGCCCTTGCGCTTGATAACCTTGCACTTGTCGCACATGGGCTTTACCGAAGGTCTTACTTTCATGAATTAACCCTCCTTTAAGGTTCTTTCTTGCTTGGGCGCCTCCCTTTGAGGGCGATTACTTGGCGCGCCATGTGATTCTTCCTTTTGTGAGGTCGTAAGGCGACATTTCCACAGTAACCTTGTCACCGGGCAAAATGCGAATGTAGTTCATTCTCAGCTTGCCGCTGATGTGTGCCAAAATCTGGTGACCGTTGGTGAGCTCCACCTTGAACTGTGCGTTGGGCAGTGCTTCCAGAATAACGCCTTCAACTTCCAATACATCTTCTTTAGACAAGCTATTCACTCTCCTCGGCGATGCTTTGCTCGCGCAGTATGCGAAGCGCTCTGCGCAGCCCTTTGTCCGTAAGCCCCGAAAGCTCTATCGAGCTGTTCGTCGCGCGGACGTGTCTGATGTTCTTTTTTTTCGGGGATATGAGCTTGCGCTCCTTTCCGTCGGCGATATACACATATCTTCCGTCAGCTCCCGCAACGACGAACCAGCCGCCGCCGTCATGCCCCGCAGAGCTTATTACAACCGTACCTGTTTCCATCATATCAATGATGCTCCAAAGTCAATATCAGCGGCTCGGAATTGGTTATTGCCACCGTGTGCTCGAAGTGGCAGCTAAGGCTTCCGTCCGTCGTTACCACCGTCCACTTGTCCCCAAGAATGTTCACCTCGGGAAAGTGGGAGTTCACCATCGGCTCGATGGCTATCGTCATACCCGGGGTAAGCCTCGGACCGCGCCCCGCTTTTCCGTAATTCGGAACCTCGGGCTCCTCGTGCATTTCCCTGCCGACGCCGTGACCGATAAATTTCCTTACAACCGCGTAGCCGTTGCTTTCAACATGGGTCTGCACAGCGTTTGAGATATCGCCTACCCTGTTGCCCGCGACCGCCTGCTCTATACCCTTGTACAGAGCCTCCTCGGTAGCTTTCAGAAGGCGCTCCGCCTCCTCCGAAACCTTTCCCACACGGAAGGTCTTGGTATTATCCCCCATAAAGCCGTCAAGCTCCGCGACTATATCGCAGGAGATAATATCACCGTCCTTGAGGATTTTCTTTTTTGATGGAATCCCGTGGATAAGCTCCTCGTTGACCGAAAAGCAGTTGTGACCCGGGAACCCGCCGTAGCCCTTGCAGGGCGAGTGCCCGCCGTGGGATACGATATAATCATTGACAATTCGGTCAAGCTCCCAGGTGGAAATTCCCGCGACCGCGTTCTTTCCCGCCTGAGCCAGCGCCTGTGCGGCAAGCTCTCCCGCTTTGAGCATCAATTTAAGCTCGGTCGGATTTTTGATTTGAATCATATATTTCGCTCTCTGAAAGGGATCAACCCTTGATAGCCGCCAGAGTCAGCTTCGACGTTTCCGCGATCTCTTCCTGACCCTCAACGGTGACCAGCTTGCCCTTTGCGGCATAGTAGTCCTTCAGGGGAGCGGTCTTTTCGTGATAGGTCGCAAGACGTGCCTTTACCGTTTCGGGCTTGTCGTCAATTCTCTGAACGACCTTTGCGCCGCACGCGTCGCAGACGCCCTCAACCTTGGTGGGCTTGTATTCGATATGGTAGGAGTTGCCGCAGCCTTCACATACGCGTCTGCCGGACATTCTCGCTGTTATCTTTTCGTCGGGAACGTTTATCTCCACGACCTTGTCTATCTGAACGCCCATTTTATCCAGAGCCTCCGCCTGGGAAACGGTTCTGGGAAATCCGTCCAGAATAAAGCCGTTTTTCGCGTCGTCCTGCGCTATTCTGTCCTTAAGGATACCGATAACAACATCATCGGGAACAAGATCGCCCCTGTCCATGCACTCCTTAGCCGCAAGACCCGCGGGTGTTCCGTTCTTGACCGCCTCGCGGAGCATATTTCCCGTAGATATCGCGGGAATATTCAGCTCCTTGCAGACAACCTCCGCCTGTGTTCCTTTACCTGCGCCCGGAGCGCCCAAAAAAATCATATTCATAGAAATTCTCCTGTTCATCTCTGTCACCCGCTGACAGCGGCTCGCCGCTGTGCCGAAGCACTTCGGCGAGAGCGCCTGTGCTTATACCGATTCCTCATTGAAAGTGTACACAAAAAATCTTCTCATAAACCATATATCAGAGTTTTTGCTCGATTTTTTGTACACTTTCTAATGGGAATAAGTATTAATCCAGGAAGCCCGGGTGATGACGCATCATAATCTGGCTCTCCAGCGAACGAACGGTTTCAAGCGCAACGCCGACAACGATAAGCATCGTCGTACCGCCGAGGCTCACGCCCGTCATTCCCGTGCAGAGAGAGAAGATTATTGGGAATATCGCGATAATTCCGAGGAATATCGCGCCGATAAGCGTAATCTTGTTGAGTGAGTTATAGATGAAGTCCGACGTGGGCTTGCCGGGTCTGTAACCCGGGATAGCGCCGTTGTTCTTCTTGAGGTTGTTCGCTATCTCAACAGGATTGTAGGAAATGGAAACGTAGAAATAGTTGAACGCAATGATCAGCACAAAGTAAATTACCGCGTAGGCGGGGCTGTTCTGGCTGAAAAATCTTACAAAGCCGTCCCAGAAGCTGTCTTTCGTGCCGTCAATGCCGAAAAAGTAGCATATCGTCTGCGGCAGGCTCATAAGTGACATTGCAAAGATTATAGGCATAACACCCGACATTGCAACCTTTATCGGTATATGAGTTGACTGACCGCCGTACATTTTTCTTCCGACAACCCGCTTTGCGTACTGGACCGGGATCCTGCGCTCCGCGTTTGTCATCAGAATGACGAACCAGATCATCGCCGCGAAGATAATCACGATAATCGCCACAAAGATGATATTCTTCATATCCTCCTTGCACATATCTATAAAGTATCCTATCGTGTTGGGTATTCTCGAAACGATACCCGCGAAGAGTATCATGGAGATACCGTTGCCTATGCCCTTTTCGTTGATACGGTCGCCAAGCCAGATAATCAGCGAAGCGCCCGCCACAAAGCAGGATATTATAACAATTGCCGACAGAATAACCGAGAATGTGTCGCTGGTGGTATCAAAGACGTCACCGTACTTCAGCACCGCGCGGTGGGGCGAGCCCTCGGCGTTTATGCCGTTCCTCAGCGTAAAGTAGAAAGCGGTCGCCTGGAATATCGCTATGCCCAACGCAACAAATTTCGTTATCGTGTTGATTTTCTTTCTGCCCTCGTCGCCCTCTTTGGAGAGCTTCTCCAACGGAGGTATCGCGACCGTAAGCAGCTGGATGATGATCGACGCGTTGATATAAGGCGTGATTGACATCGCCAGCAGTGTTCCTCTTCCGAGCGAGCCGCCCGTCATGACATCAAGATAGTTAAGCAGCGAGGCGCCGCTCATCATTTCCGATATGGAGCCGTTGTCAAGAAAAGGAACAAAGATGTTTGAGCCTAAGCGGAAAAGGATGATGATAAACAGTGTGTACAAAATCTTTTTACGCAGCTGAGTGTCAACCCACGCATTGCGAAAGACTGAGAACATTCCGTTCATTACATCACCTCTGCCTTTCCGCCTGCCTTTTCAATTTTTTCCTGTGCCGCCGCGGTGAACTTGGCAGCCTTTACGGTCAAGCTCTTTGTAAGCTCGCCGTTGCCCAGAATTTTAACGCCGTCTTTAGCGTCCTTGATAGCGCCGCTCTCGATAAGAGCCGCAGCGTCGATGACCGCGCCGCTTTCAAAGCGCTTTTCAAGCTCGGAAATGTTTACGGCAGCATACTCCTTGGCGAAGATATTGTTAAAGCCTCTTTTAGGCATTCTTCTCTGGAGAGGCATCTGACCGCCTTCAAAACCGGGTCTGATAGAGCCGCCCGAACGTGCCTTCTGACCCTTATGACCCTTGCCTGCCGTCTTGCCGTTGCCGGAGCCGTGACCGCGTCCGATACGCTTAACGTCCTTTACAGAGCCATAAGCGGGCTGTAATTCGTGTAGCTTCATACTGGTTTGCACCCCCTAGTAAATTTTAGAATTGTGTCGACGCGCGATGCGTCTTGAATAATCAAACCTCTTCAACCTTTACCAGGTGAGCGATAGTCTTGATCTTTCCCTTTGTAGCCTCGTTGTCGGGCTGAGTTGTTACAGAATTAACCTTGCGCAGTCCAAGAGAATACGCGGTGGCAATCTGATTCTTCTTGCAGCTGTTCAACGAGCGTACAAGCGTTATTTTAAGAGCCATTGTATTTCTTCCTTTCGCGCTTAGCCTAAAATTTCCTTGACCGACTTGCCTCTCAGCGCAGCAACCTCCTCCGCTGTTCTCAGCGAAGTCAGACCCTGCATGGTTGCGCGTACAACGTTGCAGGGGTTATTGGAGCGCAGGGACTTTGTACGGATGTTCTTTATGCCTGCCATCTCGATAACCGCACGAACGGGACCGCCCGCGATAACGCCGGTACCCTCGGGAGCGGGACGCATGAGAACTGCGCCTGCGCCGAATTTGCCCGTGATCTCGTGGGGAATGGTAGTTCCCTTGAGAGCGATCTTCTTAAGATTCTTCTTAGCGTCCTCAATGCCCTTGCGGATAGCGTCGGGAACCTCGTTGGACTTGCCCATGCCGAAGCCGACTGTGCCGTTGCCGTCACCGACAACCACCAGCGCGGAGAACTTCATGATACGTCCGCCTTTTACAGTCTTGGAAACACGGTTGATATATACAACCTTTTCCTGAAGCTCGTTTTCGTTTACTTCCATATTTGCCAAGTTTGTCCCTCCTTATCAGAAATTAAGTCCGCCTTCTCTTGCGCCCTCGGCGAGAGCAGCAACTCTGCCGTGGTACACATAGCCGCCTCTGTCGAATACGACGTCGGTGATACCTGCCGCCTTAGCCTTTTCGGCTATCATCAGACCAACCTTCTTGGCAGCCTCTACGTTTCCGCCGTAGCCGTCAAAGCCCTTTTCGGTGGAGGAAGCCGCGGCAAGCGTAACGCCCTTTACGTCGTCAATGATCTGCGCGTAAATGTGCTGAGAAGAACGGAAAACATTAAGTCTCGGGCACTCCGCAGTGCCGTTGATCTTTCCGCGGACGCGCTTGTGACGGCGCAGTCTGCTCTTGTTTTTATCAATGCTTTTAACCATTTCGTTTCAGTCCTTTCATACCGGGGATTATTTCTTACCCTTACCCGCTTTACCTTCCTTGCGGCGGATAACTTCGTCGGCGTACTTGATTCCCTTGCCCTTATACGGCTCGGGGGGACGCTTGCCTCTTATCTCGGAAGCATACTGTCCTACCTTCTGCTTGTCGATACCCGTAACAATGATCTTGTTGGGAGCGGGAACCTCCAGCTTTACATCGTCGGTATCCGAAACGGTTACCTGGTGCGAGAAGCCGAGATTCATTACGACGTCCTTGCCGTTCTTCTGGCATCTGAAGCCGACGCCGTTGATTTCAAGCTCCTTCTTGAAGCCTTCGGTAACGCCTACAACCATGTTGTTGATAAGCGTTCTCGTAAGACCGTGGAGCGATTTGCTGACGTTCTCGTCATCGGGACGGGTAACGATGATCTCGCTGCCCTCCTGAGCAATGTTTATAATTTTGTTGAATTCCTTTGTAAGGGAACCCTTGGGACCCTTTACCGTAACAACAGAGCCGTCGATTTTCACATCAACGCCTGCGGGAACAGTAATAGGCTTTTTACCGATTCTGGACATATTACTATTCCTCCTTATTACCAGATAAACGCAAGAACTTCGCCGCCGACATTGAGCTCGCGAGCCTTCTTGTCGGTCATGATGCCCTTGGATGTGGACACGATAGCGATACCGAGCCCCTTCATTACCTTAGGCATATCCTTGCAGTTTGAGTAGATCCGCAGACCGGGCTTGGAAACGCGGCGTAAGCCGGTGATTACCTGCGCCTTGGTGTCTGTGTACTTGAGAGTCACTCTGATGATACCCTGCTTGTTGTCATCAATAACCTTGAAAGCCTTGATGTAGCCCTCGTCCAGAAGAATCTGGGCGATCTGCTTTTTAACGTTGGAAGCAGGAACATCAACAGAAGGATGCTTTGCAGAGTTAGCGTTACGAATTCTCGTAAGCATATCTGCGATAGTATCAGTGATCTGCATTCATTTACCTCCTATTACGAAAGCCGTTACGGAACCGATTGCCCGTCGTACTATCATTATTTGCCCCCGAAGGGGCTATATTAAGCCGGGCTTTATTCTATCCAAAAACCCGCCCGGCGAGGGGACATAAATCCGTAAGAAGCCCTTGCCTCTTACCTTTGATTACCAGCTTGCCTTCTTTACGCCGGGAATCTGACCCTTGTAGGCAAGCTCTCTGAAGCAGATTCTGCAAATGCCGAACTTGCGCAGGTACGCATGAGGTCTGCCGCAGAGCTTGCATCTGTTATAAGCGCGTGTAGAGAACTTGGGCGCTCTCTGCTGCTTAGCTTTTAATGACTTCTTTGCCATAACCGATACTGCGTCCTTTCTTTACTTCTCAAAGGGAGCGCCCATAAGGGTGAGCAGCTCTCTCGCTTCTTCATCGGTCTTCGCGGTGGTGATAAAGTTGATGTCCATGCCGCGTACCGCATCGATCTTATCGTACTCGATCTCGGGGAATATCAGCTGCTCCTTAAGACCCATGGAATAGTTTCCTCTGCCGTCGAAAGAGTTGGGGTTGATACCTCTGAAGTCGCGTACACGGGGAAGAGCAACGTTGAAGAGTCTGTCGAGGAACTCGTACATGATATCGCCGCGCAGAGTAACCTTTACGCCGATTACCTGACCCTCTCTGAGCTTGAAGTTCGCAACCGACTTCTTAGCGCGGCAGGGCACGGGCTTCTGTCCGGTGATCGTCGCCAGCTCATTGGAAACGTTCTCTATGATCTTCGCGTTCTCCTTCGCTTCGCCGCAGCCTACGTTGACTACGATCTTGTCAAGCTTCGGGGTCTGCATTACAGACTTGTAGCCGAATTTCTTGAAAAGCGCGGGAGCAACGGATTCTTTATAGAAATCCTTCATTCTTGCCATTGTTTTTTCTCCTATCTGACAGCCGGATTTTAATGCGCGCAATATTGTTCATGCCGCACTGCTTGTATCCGACCGATCTCAAAGCGATATCAGTACTTAAGCTCCGCACCGCAGTGCTTGCATACTCTGATCTTCTTGCCGTCCTGAATCTTGTGAGCAACTCTGGTGGTCTTGTCGCACTTGGGGCAAACCAGCATTACCTTGGAAGCGTACATAGCGCCCTCCGCCTGGATTCTGCCGCCGAGCTGACCCGCCTGCTTGGGCTTAACATGCTTTGTTACCATGTTCACGCCCTCAACGATAACCTTGCCCTCCTTTGCGGAAACCTGCACAACCTTACCCTTGCTGCCCTTTTCCGCGCCGCTGATGACCTGAACCTTATCGCCGGTCTTGATGTTTAAGCTGTTCATTTCAGGTCCTCCTTTACAGTACTTCGGGAGCGAGCGAAAGGATCTTCATGTAGTCCTTATCGCGCAGCTCTCTCGCTACCGGCCCAAAAATACGAGTTCCCCTCGGATTTTTGTCCTCCTTTATTATAACCGCCGCATTCTCGTCGAAGCGGATATATGTTCCGTCGTCGCGTCTGAGACCCTTTGCGGAACGAACAACAACGCACTTTACAACGTCGCCCTTCTTTACAACGCCGCCGGGTGTAGCTTTTTTAACGGAAGCAATTATAACATCACCGATGTTTGCATATCTTCTGCGGGTACCGCCCAGCACTCTGATACACATAAGCTCCTTCGCGCCCGTGTTGTCGGCAACCTTGAGCATTGTCTGCATCTGAATCATGACATTCTACTCCTTTCGTAGATTTACGATTTATTTACCGCCAATTACTTAGCGCGCTCGATGACATTTACAAGACGCCATCTCTTATCCTTGGAAAGGGGGCGAGTTTCCATGATCTCAACTCTGTCTCCTATTCTGCAGGTGTTCTGTTCGTCGTGTGCCTTCAGCTTGATGGTGCGCTTTACGATCTTCTTGTAAAGAGGATGACGAACATTGTCCTCGATTGCTACGACGATGGTCTTATCCATCTTGTCGCTTACAACCCTGCCTACTCTGGTCTTTCTCAAATTTCTTTCCATTTTGTTCTTATCCTCCTTCCTCAATCGTTAGCCGCAAGCTCGCGCTGGCGCTGAATAGTCTTTATGCGAGCGATGTCCTTCTTGACCGCCTTTATTCTTGTGGGGTTGTCAAGCTGGTTTACGGCGAGCTGGAAGCGCAGGTTGAAAAGCTCCTGCTTAAGCTCGGCGAGCTTAGTTTCAAGCTCTGTTTCCGAAAGATATTTGATTTCCGAAGCCTTCATTAAAGCTCACCTCCGTCTTCCTTCTTTACAAATTTGCACTTGATGGGGAGCTTGTGCATTGCAAGACGCATAGCCTCGCGCGCAGTCTCCTCGGGAACGCCCGCTATCTCGAACATAACTCTGCCGGGCTTTACAACCGCTACCCAGTATTCGGGAGAACCCTTACCGGAACCCATACGAGTTCCAAGCGGCTTTGTGGTTACGGGCTTGTCGGGGAATATCTTAATCCACACCTGACCGCCACGCTTGATATAACGCGTCATCGCGATACGGGCAGCCTCGATCTGGTTGGATCTTATCCAGCACGCTTCGAGCGCCTGCAATCCGTACTCGCCGTTGGAAACTGTGTTGCCTCTTGTAGCCACACCCTTGCGGCGGCCTCTCTGTACTCTTCTGTACTTTACTCTCTTAGGAAGCAGCATTAGTCGTTACCCCCTTCTTTTTTAGCTTCTCTGGGTCTGCGGGGACGGCGATCATCGCGTCCTCTGCCCGCGCCGTTTCTGTCATTGCGGCGTCTGTCGGGTCTTTCGGTCCTCTGTGCGGGAACCTCTCCCTTAAGAACCTCGCCCTTATATATCCATACCTTTACGCCGATAACGCCGTAGGTGGTGTTGGCTCTCGCTACGCCGTAGTCGATGTCCGCGCGAAGGGTCTGAAGCGGGATTGTGCCCTCATGGTAGCTCTCGCTGCGCGCGATCTCCGCGCCGCCCAGACGACCGCTTACCATTGTCTTGATGCCCTTTGCGCCGCTCTTCATGGTTCTGCCGATAACCTGCTTCATAGCACGGCGGAAGGAAACGCGTCCCTCCAGCTGCTGAGCGATGTTCTCCGCAACCAGCTGAGCGTTGAGGTCGGGATTCTTGACCTCGATTATCTTTATATCAACCTTTTTGCCCGTGAGCTTTTCCATCTCGCCCTTGAGCTTGTCTACCTCCGCGCCCTTAGCGCCGATAACCATACCGGGCTTTGCGCAGCTGATGGCGATGGTTACCTTATCGCCCGTTCTCTCTATCTCGATAGTGGGAACGCCCGCCTTATACAGCTTCTTTTTAAGAACCTCGCGGATCTTGTAGTCCTCAACAAGTGTATCACCAAAGGTCGCCTTGCTGGCAAACCAGCGAGAATCCCAATCCTTGATTACACCCACTCTGAGACCGTGTGGATTAACCTTCTGTCCCATTGTAATTCTCCTCCTTATTCAGCTTCTTTGACAACCAGTGTGATGTTGGACGTTCTCTTGAGAATCCTGTGAGCACGGCCGTGATCCTTAGGTCTGATACGCTTTAATGTTACGCCCGCGCCTACGAAGCACTCCGAAACGTAAAGATTGCTTGTGTCCATATTGTGGTTGTTCTCTGCGTTCGCAACCGCGGACTTGAGCAGCTTTGCGAGGGGCTCGCAAGCGGACTTGGGGGTATTGTTGAGTATTGCCATCGCAACCTCCACAGGCTTGTTTCTGATAAGATCCAGCACTATGCCGACCTTTCTCGGAGAAATACGAACCTGTCTGAGTTCAGCTCTCGCTTCCATATTTTCTCCTCCTTACTTCTTGCCCGTAGTTTTGCTTCCCGCGTGACCCTTGAAGGTTCTTGTGGGGGCAAACTCACCCAGCTTGTGACCTACCATATCCTCGGTAACGTATACTGGAACATGCTTTCTGCCGTCGTGAACGGCAAACGTGTGACCTACGAAATCGGGGAAAATCGTAGAAGAACGGCTCCATGTCTTGAGAACCTTCTTCTCTCCCGCCTCGTTCATCGCAAGAACTCTCTTATAAAGAGCCTCCTGGACGTAAGGTCCCTTTTTAACGCTTCTTCCCATGTCATTTATTCCTTTCAAGTTAAGCTGCAAGTTAACGAGCAGCGGCAGCCGCCTCGCGTTTTACGCACAACTTTAATAATGATGTGCAACACTGTTCTTATTAACAGCAACTTCAGGTTAGTTGTTTTTTCAAAAGAGCTTTTCGGATTACTTACCGTTTCTTCTCTTAACAATAAACTTGTTGGACGCCTTCTTTGTGGAGCGCGTCTTGTAGCCGAGAGCGGGCTTGCCCCAAGGAGTAACAGGTCCGGGACGTCCGACGGGGGACTTACCCTCACCACCGCCGTGCGGGTGGTCGTTCGGGTTCATTACGGAACCGCGCACCGTGGGTCTGATACCGAGGTGACGGGTTCTTCCCGCCTTACCGAGGTTTACGTTCTCGTGATCCAAATTGGATACGACGCCGATAGACGCCATGCAGTTAGCCGAAACATTTCTCAGCTCGCCGCTGGGCAGACGGATAAGCGCGTAGCCGTTCTCCTTTGCCATAAGCTGAGCCATGTTGCCCGCCGAGCGCACAAGCTGAGCGCCCTTGCCGGGGTGAAGCTCGATGTTATGGATGACCGTACCTACGGGGATATCGGAAAGAGCCAAAGCGTTGCCGGGCTTGATATCAGCGTCAGCGCCCGCGCGAACGGTATCGCCTACCTTAAGTCCGTCGGGAGCGATGATATATCTCTTCTCGCCGTCCTCATACTTTACCAGCGCGATGAACGCGGAACGGTTAGGATCGTACTCAAGTGTCATAACCTCGGCATTCATGCCCTGCTTGTTTCTCTTGAAGTCAATAACGCGGTACTTGCGTCTGTTTCCGCCGCCGATATGTCTTACGGTGATACGACCGTAGCTGTTGCGTCCGGCGGTCTTTTTAACCGGCTCCAGAAGGCTTTTTTCGGGAGCAACCTTGGATAAGCCGCTGTAATCAGTAACAGTCATGCCGCGACGGCTGTTGTTGACGGGCTTATATGCTTTAATAGCCATTTCGTTTCACTCCTTACTTAAATCATTCCGTCGAAGAACTCGATCGTCTTGGAACCCTCTTTGAGAGTTACGACAGCCTTCTTCCAGTCCGAAGAATAGCCGATGCTTCTGCCCATTCTCTTCTTTCTTCCGCGAACGCTTACGGTGTTTACCTTTGCCACCTTAACGCCCTTGAAAAGAGTCTCCACCGCCTTAGCGATCTCAACTTTGTTAGCGGACTTCGCAACCTTAAAGGTGTACTTGCCCTGCGCCAGGCACTCCATGCTGTGCTCTGTGATTATGGGCTTGATGATAATATCCTGAGCGGTCTTTTCCATTACGCGTACACCTCCTCAAGCTTCTCCACCGCGCCCTTAACTATAACGAACTTGTCGCAGTTAAGAATATCGTAAACATTGAGAGTGTTCGCCTGTGTGGTCTTAACGCCCTGAATGTTAGCCGCGGATTTGATAACCTTGCTGTCAACGCTGTCGAGAACGATGAGAGTTTTCTTTTCCGCTCCCAGAGCCTTCAGCATTGCAACCATTGTCTTGGTCTTGAACTCGTCGGTCTTGATAGCGTCAACCACTACCATCTCGTTCTCGCTTACCTTGCTGGAAAGCGCGGACAGCATAGCGAGCCTCTTGACCTTCTTATTAAGAGTAAATCTGTAGGAACGGGGCTTCGGTCCGAGCGCAACGCCGCCGTGTCTCCACTGAGGCGCTCTCGTGGAACCCTGTCTTGCATGACCTGTTCCTTTTTGTCTCCAGGGCTTTCTGCCGCCGCCGCTTACCTCTGTTCTGGTAAGAGTGGACTGTGTGCCCTGACGCTGATTTGCGAGATAATTCACAACAGCGGAGTGCATAGCGGTTTTGTTAGGCTCGATGCCAAACACTGCGTCGTTAAGCTCAATTTCGGAAACGACCTTGCCCGCCATATCTACTACATTTATCTTTGACATGATGGTGTCCTCCCCTCTTATGCTTTCACTGCGTCGCAGATGGTAACTACGCCGCCCTTAGGCCCGGGAACAGCTCCCTTTACGGCAATAAGGTTGTTTTCGGTATCAACCTTAACTACCACAAGATTCTGAACCGTTACTTTCTCCGCGCCCAGGTGACCCGCCATTTTCTTGCCCTTGAATATTCTCGAAGGGCTGGAGCAGGCGCCCATAGAACCCGCCTCTCTCGCGACAGGACCCGTGCCGTGCGACTCTCTCAGCCTGTGCTGATTGTGACGCTTTATTGCGCCCGCGTAGCCTTTTCCCTTGCTTACGCCCGCAACGTCGATAACGTCGCCCTCGGCAAAAACATCCGCCTTGATAATGTCGCCGGTGTTGAAGCCGGAGATATCGTCGAAGCGAAACTCCTTAAGAGTCTTTTTCAGCGCTACGTCATTTTTCTTGAAGTGACCCGCCTCGGGCTTGTTCACATGCTTGGGGGATACGTCCCCGAAGCCGAGCTGAACAGCCTCATAGCCGTCGTTTTCGGTCGTCTTTTTCTGTACAACAACACAGGGACCCGCTTCGATAACGGTTACGGGAACGACCTTGCCTGCCTCGTCGAAGACCTGCGTCATGCCGATCTTCTTGCCGATAATACCTTTTGTCATTTCGGCTTTTCCTCCTTAATAGGTTATTGGTTGAGGCGAACGCCCCAACATGACCACGCGCCTTACGCGCGATGGTTAGTGGTTGGCTTCATTGGGCAAAGCCAACATAACTCCAACGTAATCTATAATCAGATGTCCATTGAAATTTCCACGCCTGCGGGCAGCTCCAGATTCTGAAGAGCCTCGATAGTCTTCTGAGAAGGACGGATAACGTCAACAAGGCGCTTGTGAGTTCTGAGCTCGAACTGCTCGCGGGAATCCTTGTACTTGTGTACCGCTCTCAGAATAGTTACCACTTCCTTATCGGTGGGAAGCGGAATGGGACCCGCTACTCTCGCGCCGCCGCGCTTAGCCGCGTCAACGATCTTCGCCGCAGCCGCGTCAACGATGCTGTGCTCGTAGCCCTTGATCCTGATTCTTACCTTTTCATTAGATGCCATGATTTTTCAGCCCTTTCTTAAACTTGTGCGAACCCGCATAATTTGCCAAGCGGGCTCATTTATGCCGGCGAAAGCCTGTTTGAAAAATCCACTGTGCCGTGTGTTTCATTCTCGACACCGCTCGTCCGTTAGTTATCCGGACTCTTCCGGACACTTTAACGACTTTCAAGGTAGAACGCCCACACGTTTTCTGTAAATCTCCCGCCCGATTTCAAATCGGACATACTCCGTCGAAATTCCCACGCAGCGAAAAGCGCCCGTGCAACCTCCGACATCATCGCCATGCTCTTTCACAACCGCGCGCAACACCGTTCCGCACAGCCGCCAAAGATTATTTTACCACACATAACAAATAATTTCAAGGGCAATGCAAAAAAAATCCCAATTTGCGCAGAGAATTTTTCGGAAAATCCAGCAAACATTTTGTACAAATTTCACAAAACACTTTAAACCGGCATTTTTTCGCTAAAAATTCGGAGTTGAAATTTTAAAAGCACATCTTTTTGCTAAGTTGTGCGGGATTTCCATGTTAGCGGCCTGTCGCTTCAGCCTGTATATAAGGGTTGACCAAGAGCGGATTATTTAAAAAATTTCAAAATTTCCGCAATCACGCGCCGTTCGCTACGCTCACTCCGCGTGATTGCGGGAACCGGCCGGAATTTGCATAGCAAATTCCGACACTTTTTGAAATTTCATGCGCCGACATTGCGTTGTCAACAGGCTTTTTACGCAGGCTGCCGCAGTCGGAGGATTTCACCGTATTATTCCCGCGGACAAAGCATATACTTTTTATAATAACACCCTCGGAGGTAAAACAATATGAAAAAAATCATCTGCGCGTTATTATGCACCGCGCTTTTTACCCTGTTCCTTCCCTTGCGGGCAGACGCTGAGGACGCCGCGCAGTCTTCCGCGCCCGCAAAATCCGAAATACTGCTGGAAGCGGGCACGGGTCAGGTGCTGTACTCCGCAAACCCCGACACAAAGCTCCCGATGGCTTCAATAACCAAAATCATGGGGCTTATTATCTGGGGCGAAATGCTTGAGGACGGCTCGCTCACTCTTGACGAAAAAGTCAAAGCCACCTCATACGCTTCTTCCGCGGAGGGCTCTGTTATATGGCTGAACGCGGGCGAGGAAATGACGGCGGCAGAGCTTCTTGAAGCGGTTATCATAAGCTCCGCCAACGACGCGTGCATTGCGCTTGCCGAACACACCGCAGGCAGCGAGGCTCAATTTGTCAAAGCCATGAACAGCCGCGCACGCTCTCTCGGAATGAAAAACACCCGCTTCACCAATTGTGTTGGATTCGACGAGGACGGACACTACTCCACCGCACGCGATATAGCCGTTGCTACCGCCAAGCTTATGAAAATGGACGTGTACCGCGGCTGGATGCTCACTTGGATGGATTATCTGCGCGGCGGGGAAACACAGCTTGTAAACACAAATAAGCTCGTGCGGTACTACGACGGCATTCTCGGCGGCAAAACCGGCACTACCGACAACGCGGGCTGCTGTCTTACCGTATGCGCCGAAAGAAGCGATATGCGCCTTGTGGCGGTAGTGCTGGGCTGCGAGGAGGATTCCGACCGTTTTGACGAGGCGGAGCGCCTGCTTGACTACGGCTTTTCCTCCTTTGAAAAATTTACCCCCGAGATCGACTACTCAGAGCTTCTGCCAATAAAGGTTACACGCGGCACGGAGGATACGGTAGACCCGATAGTTTCCGACAGCGGCAGCGAATGTGTTGTACGCAGGGGCGGCGCGGGCGGCGTTGTTTACGAATACACCTTTGTGGAGGAACTTGAAGCCCCCGTCGAGCGGGGGCAGTTCGTGGGTGAATATCTCGTGCTGGTGGACGGAGTAGAGGTGTTCCGCTCGGAAATAGTCGCCGCAAAGGACGTTCCACGCATGAATTTCCTGCGCTGTCTGTGGCTGATACTCGGAGAGATGATAAGGCTTTAGCCTGCGCGGCAGTACGGTTTTCCCAAATTATCAGCTACTATGAACTCCCGATTATTGCGCGGTTTTGAGCTGAAATGCTTTTATGGAATGTTGACCTTAAGCCGATTATTTAAAATAATTTCAAAATTTCCGCAAGCACGCGCCGTTCGCTGCGCTCACTCCGCGCGATTGCGGAAACCGTGCTGCGTTTTCCGTTCGGCAAATGCAGCACTTTTTGAAATTTCATGCGACGACGTTATGTTGCAGATAGGCTTTCACGGCAGCTTACGGCAGCTTTTGGAAAATTCGTAACTTGTTCTTATATGCGGCGGTTGTATATCTTGGTTTTCTGCGACTTTGATCGCTCGATTGCCGCGCTGCTCTCATCTTTAAGTAACGTATCCTTTTTTCATAATTTTTTAAAAAGCTCTTGACAATCCTTATAAAATAGGTTAAAATAAAAACGGATAAGTACGCGGAACTCTGTCGGGTTCGCGCATTATCGGGAATGCTGCAAACAAAGGCAGAAGCGGAAAATCCGCCCTTTTCCAAAATAAAATGTCGGAGAACTTTGGTTTTTCAGCGTCGAAAATCTTTACGGATTTTCAGCTATCACACCCTCTCCGCAAAGTCCCGCGACGGAGGTTAAGGCGCAGGGCAAATCGGAATTTCTGCGGCAAAAACAATCGGAAAAAGGCAATTACCCTTACCGCACAGGGGTGCGGAAGGTTTGCGCACAACGCGGTACGCCGCGGCGTGCAAAACCGTCAATAACGCGATAATTGGTTCTTAGCGCAAGCGGCGCGGTAAGCCCCGCGGTGACAGACGTTAAAAGTTCTCAGCGTCACGGTTCACTGCCCCGATTGAGTAAAACTGCTGATTTTAAGCGTTAAAACTTTTCTCTGATTTGTGAGAGAGGTTGTATCACGAACACCGAGGTCATCTACGGTAATCGCGATACGACCTCTTTTTTAGATATTAGGATACTTTATATTTCGGGAATGTGCGGAAAAATAATATTTGGTAATAAACGTTTAAAACCCGTTGCATTTTCCCGCGAAATGTTGTATAATAATAGTAAAAACATATTCTGATTTAAACTGAAACAATCCGATTCTTTTAAAGCGGAATAAATATATTACGGAAACCGCCGAAAGCAGCGCGAAAAGAGCTGTCATAAGCAGCGAAAGCAGGCGGCGGCGTGAAGAAAGGAGCGCTATTATGGCTTATGAACCATTAGAATCTCACGATGAATATTTGAAGGCAGTGGAACAGTATCAAGATTATGAAGCCGGCACTTATCAATCTATGACATTGGAAGAAAAAATGAATTTTTTTGATGGTATTCATACTAATCATATTCCCCTTTTTGATGAGGACGGAGATGATATGGATACTTCCGATGATTACTATGCAATCAGAGATGAGTTTTTGGAGCATCCCGAGCAATTTACCTTAGATCATATTTTGGAATTTATAAAAATGTTGGATGATAACTGCTATCAGCCCTCCTTTATGGATACGATCATGAATATTATCCATAACATTGTTTGTTATTATCAGTTAGGGGGAGTTACTTACCTGCTCTCACATTTACATGAAGTTCCAAGCCGCGGATATGAACTTGGTCTGTTCCGCAACATTCGTTATTTAATCAAAAACGATGCTGTTTATCCGCTTGTAAAGGAAGCGCTTACGCAAATCAGTCCCGATGACAGAGAATTTGTACTGCAAATTTTAGAGGGGACAAATATGCCCGTTATTCTCGGAATCAATAGCGAAACAAGGAAATTCCCTATTTTAAGTGAGTGCGGGGACGAAATTGAGATGAAAAGAAAAGACGAATTGGCGGATATTATTTCCCGTTTGTCAAACGAATAAATCGCGGCTTGCCTGACGGATATCCGCGGTGGGTGATAACCCGATCAGTTATTTTAATAAAGGCATAAATTTTCAGGCGTTTATCAACACAAAGGGTGAAAAGGTTAAATTTTTCGCAAAAGACTGCCGAAACAAAGCAAGGCGGAATTTTGCAGTCGGGTTGCGAAAAAATGCAGATAAGGAGTAAAGTATGAAACTGATTTTTGCGATAATCAACAACGATGACAGCCACGCGGTGCAGTCCGCGCTGACCAAAGGCGGAATACAGGCGACAAAGCTTGCTTCGTCGGGAGGATTTCTTATGGCGGGAAACACCACCTTTATGATCTGCTCCGAGGACGACAAGCTGGAGGAGATCATCGAGATAATAAGGAAGCACTCCCACAGAAGAAAGCAGTTTGTGCCCAATTCCGCAAGCTACGGCATCGGCAGCTACGCAAGCTTTCCCGTTGAGGTAACGGTAGGCGGCGCTACTGTGTTTGTAACCAATGTTGAAAGGTTCGAGAAGATATAATGCGGCTTTACGGTAAAGAGGGTCTGCAAAAAAGGCTGACGGATATAGCGGTCAAAGACAGGCTTCCCCATGCCATACTTCTGCACGGGAACAGCGGCGCGGGGAAAAAGGTCATGGCACGCTATATCGCCAAGCTGTTTTTGTGCGAGTCGCTGACCGCGGACAGAGCTTGTTACGAGGACGAAACCCGTCTTGCAGGCGAATACCGCCCATGCGAGAGCTGCCCCGCCTGTCGGAGCATAAACGCGGACGAGCATCCCGATGTGATATTCGTAAAGCGGCTTTGCGGCGGGAAATATTCTATGGACGAGTTCCGCGCTGTGCTTTCGGGAACGGTGATAAAGCCCAACAACGGCGGCGTAAAGGTGTATGTTTTCGAGGACTGCGGAGATATGCGGGTGCAGCATCAGAACGCTCTGTTAAAGCTGATTGAGGAACCCGCCGACTACCTGAGATTTATTTTTACCTGCGAAAACTCAAACTCGATACTGGAAACCATATTGTCAAGAGTGACCGAGTTCGAGGTCAGTCCCATGTCGGTGGCGGAATGCGCGGAATGCCTTATCGACAGCGGCGTTGAACCGAAACGGGCGGGCGAGCTTTCCGAGACCTTTTCGGGAAACGCGGGAAAATGTCTGGCGGTTGTTGAGGGCGGAGAAGAAACCAAGCTGATAGAAACGGCAAGGAAAATAGCGGCTGCCGTCGGCGCGCGGGACAAGCTCCTCACAGCCGCCGCGCTCTCCGAGCAGACCGGCAGGGCGGACTTCGCCGGGACACTGGATTATTTCACGGATATCCTGAGGGACGCGCTGGCTCTTCGCTGCGGCGGAGAAGCAACCTCCTGCGGGAAAAAAGAAGCGGCGGAAATAGCGGGAAACTTTTCGGAAGCGCGTATACTTAATATGCTTGACAGCGTTTTCGAGGTCGCGCAAAACGGTGAGATAAATCTGAATCTTGCGTTGTCCGCGGCTTATCTTACTACAAAGCTATTCTGATATATCTATACCAGACGAAATGGGGATTGCTATATGGGATTAATATTGGTTTTTACTCCAATAATCGGGCTAATGTTTGCATGTGTGGAGCTTTTGGGTGTCGCCATTGGTTTGGGGTCTATAATCACGGGTATAATACTCTTGGTTCACAGCAAGGAGTCTAAGAAAAGGATCATATTTTTTATAATACTTATCGTTGTGGGGGCGGTATTTGCCGTTTCATCAGGCGCGGCGCTTGTATTCACATTTTATATTTGCCGCGATTTTTTGGTCGGAATTGTGAACTATTAAGTTTTCACAAGGTAAAAATCAACAAAGAAATGCAAAATACAGAAAGACTTTTATATGTGCATCCTCCACGGGTCGCCTGTGAAGCAGAACTTCACTGAGAGCTAAATTTTTTTGAAACAAGGAGTACAATGGATAATAATTACTATACCGAAAAAATAGCCCCCAAGGGGAAAAAGGGAGGAGAAACCTCCGCGGACAAGCCTGAGGGACAGCGCATGGATTATCGTAATGATTTCCGACAGAAGCGTGAACGCGCTCCGCGTTCCGAACGGTCCGAAAAATTCGACAAATCCGAAAGGCAGCAAACTACGCGGAATAACCACGGTACCGCAAATATAAAGACCGATACAACCGAAGCGTCCGCTGTAATGGTGGAAATAATCGGGATACGGTTCAAGGACGTGGGGAAGATCTATTATTTTTCCCCATTGGGAGTACAATTTAAGCAGGGCGACCGCGCCATAGTGGAAACGGCGCGGGGAGTGGAGTGCGGGGATATCGTACTCGCAAACCGAAGTGTTCCCGAAAGCAGCCTTGTAACCTCTCTGAAAAGCATTATACGCAAGGCAACGCCCGAGGACGAGCGCCAGCTTGAGCAGAACCGCCGCAAGGAAAAGGAGATAATGCAGCTTTTCAGCGAGAAGATACGCCAGCATAATCTCGAAATGAAACCGATAGATATCGACTGCACATTTGACGGCAGCAAGATATTGTTTTATTTTACCTCCGACGGGCGCGTGGATTTCCGCGAGCTGGTCAAGGATCTGGCGGCTATCTACCGCACCAGAATAGAGCTGCGGCAGATAGGCGTGCGGGACGAAGCAAAAATGCTCGGAGGTATCGGTATATGCGGCAGGCAATTCTGCTGCGCGGGATTCCTCGGGGAATTTCAGCCCGTTTCCATCAAGATGGCTAAGGAGCAATCTCTCTCGCTCAACCCCACCAAAATTTCGGGAACATGCGGGCGGCTTATGTGCTGCCTGAAATATGAGCAGAGCTGCTACGAGGAGTTCCTGCGCACCACCCCCAAAGTGGGAGCATATGTAGAAACCGCCGAGGGACGCGGCGTAGTGGAAGAAACAAATCTGCTTACGGGAATATTGAAAATAAAGCTCGATAAGAACCCGAACGCTCCCATCACCGTCAACAAATCGGAAGTAAAGCTGATAAAGGACGGTCAGATACGTCTTAACCGCGATGAAATTAAAGCGCTGAAAAATCTTGAAGATAATTAAAGTTTACCCGCCCATTTGGGGCGGGTATTTTTGTGGAAAAAGCTTATTTGCAACGCAATGTCGGCGCATGAAATTTCAAAAAGTCCGCAGTCGCGCAGAGCGAAACGAAGTGGAGCGGAGCGTGAGTGCGGAAATTTTTAAATTTTTTAAATAATTAGCCTTAGGTCAACCTTCATATACAGGCTATATCGTGCTGCAAACAAGCTTTTTGAATGCAAATTTGATTTTTGTATTGACAATCACGCCGATAAGTAGTACAATATAAGTTGATACTCCCCGCGATGACGGGGCAATAGAGCGCGTAATACCGCGCAATATCCGGGGCGGGCGTTTGTATAGCTCGCCGGAAAGGAAGATAAAATGATAAAAGTAACTGTAAACGGCGAGGTAAAGGAGTTTGACGCAGCTATCTCCGCGTTTGACGCGGCAAGAGAAATGGGGCTGGCAAAAACAGCCTGCGCCGCGGAGATCAACGGTAAAACGGCAGATCTGAGAACCGTTCTCGAGGACGGAAGCGATGTGAAAATACTGACCTTTGAGGACGAGCAAGGGCAGCGCGCGTTTAACCATACCGCGTCCCATGTGCTGGCGCAGGCGGTAAAAAGACTGTTTCCGGGCACAAAGCTGGCGATAGGTCCTGCTATTGACAATGGGTTCTATTATGATTTCGATACCGATGAGCCTTTCACCGCCGAAACACTCACCAAGCTCGAAGCGGAAATGAAGAAAATCGTCAAGGAAAGCATACGGCTTGAGCAGTTTACGCTTTCTCCCGAAGAGGCGATAAAGTATCTTGAGGAGCAAAACGAGCCTTATAAGGTGGAGCTTTGCCGTGAGCACAGCGATAAGGGCGAACCCATCTCGTTCTATAAGCAGGGGGATTTCACCGACCTGTGCGCGGGTCCGCATCTGATGTCGACCTCATCGGTAAAGGCGTTTAAGCTCACTTCCGTTACGGGTGCTTACTGGCGCGGCAGCGAGAAAAACAAAATGCTGACAAGAATTTACGGCACGGCGTTCCCCTCAAAGGACGCGCTTGCCGACCATCTTGAAAAGCTGGAGGAAGCAAAAAAACGCGACCACAGAAAGCTCGGCAAGGAGCTTGGTTTGTTTGCGCTGCTGGACGAGGGTCCCGGATTTCCTTTCTTTCTGCCGAAAGGAATGGTTCTGAGGAATACCCTGCTCGACTACTGGAGAGAGGTTCACAAGAAGTACGGATATGTTGAGATATCTACCCCGATAATCCTCAATCAGGAGCTTTGGCACAGAAGCGGTCACTGGGATCACTACAAGGACAATATGTACACTACTGTCATAGACGACGAGGATTACGCGGTAAAGCCCATGAACTGCCCCGGCGGTATGCTGGTATATAAAGTTGAACCGAAGTCTTACCGCGATTTCCCGCTGCGTATGGCGGAGCTGGGCTTGGTTCACCGCCACGAGCTTTCGGGCACGCTTCACGGACTTTTCAGAGTGCGCTGCTTTACACAAGACGATGCGCATATCTTTATGACTTGGGAACAGGTCGAGAGTGAAATTCAGGGCGTTGTGCGTTTGTTTGACGAAGTTTATTCCACCTTTGGTCTGACATATAAAATCGAAATTTCAACTATGCCGGAGGATCACATAGGCGAAAAGGAAACATGGGACATGGCAACCGATATGCTCAAAAAGGCGGTTTCGGAAATGGGCAAGGAGTTTGTAATAAACGAAGGCGACGGCGCTTTCTACGGTCCGAAAATCGACTTCCACCTGTCCGATTCTCTTGGAAGAACATGGCAGTGCGGCACGATACAGCTTGATATGCAGATGCCCGAACGCTTTGAGCTGGAATACACCGGCGCTGACGGCGAAAAGCACCGCCCCGTTATGATACACCGTGCGTGTCTTGGCTCTATCGAGCGTTTTATCGGAGTTATCACGGAGCATTTCGCGGGTGCGTTCCCGCTGTGGCTGTCACCCGAACAGGTAAGGATACTCCCCGTTACCGACAGGGCTAAGGAGTACGCCGAGAAGATAGCCGAGCGGCTGGAAAATCTCGGCATACGCAGCTCGGTTGACAACCGCAACGAGAAGATAGGCTACAAGATCCGCCAGGCCCAGCTGGAGAAGATACCCTATTTCTTTATCGTCGGCGACAAGGAGGTCGAGGACAACACCGTTTCCCTGCGTTCACGCAAGGAGGGCGATCTCGGCGCTTCCCCGCTTGACGAGGTAATAAACAGAATTGTTACCGAAAATGCCGAAAAAGTGAGATAAAAGCAGGAGTTTTTAAAGGTCAGAGGCAAGGTTATTTTACATCAGCTTGCAAAAAAGCCTATATGCCGCGCAATATCGCCGCATGAAATTTCAAAAAGTCGTGCGTTTGCGAACGCAAACGCACGCGGTTTCCGTTAGGCATGCGGAGTGAAGCGTAGCGGAACGGAGTATGCCTAACGGAAATTTTGAAATTTTTTAATAATCCAATGTAGGTCAACCTTTATACACAGGCTAAGGTAAGATGTATTATCTTGCTTCTAAAAGGAAAGGAAATAATCATGGCAAATCAACAACCGCTTACCAATGAGCAGCTCAAGGAGTTCAATAAGGTTCTTGAAGAGCGCATTATCGAAGCTAACAAGGACAAGACAAAGTGGAAAAAGGTGCTGCCGGATCTTATGGCGGCAGAGGTGTTCGTTGTGGCTCAGCTTTCAGACCGTACAAACGACAAGGGCGAGCGGCTGATGAATATTCTCACGCTCACCGACAAGGCGGGACATCAGACAGTGCCCTTTTTCACATCGCCCAACAGGCTCTCCGTGCTTGCCAACGAAAACAGAAAAACCTTCAATGTTATGAAGCTCAACACGGTAAAGCTGTTCCAGTCTGTAAAGGGAAAATCCGCGGTGCTTAACCCCAATTCTCCCGCGGCTAAGATGTTCACTCCCTTTGAGATGAACGTGCTGGTTATGGAAAATCTCGACAAGCTTCCCAAAGCGGAAAAGCCTGCCGAAGAATAAATATGAAGCCGTGCAGCTTTTTTGTACGGATTCAAAAAAAGAACATATAAGGAGAGATCAGACATGAAGATGATCAAGTACGCGGCTTTGATAACAGCCGCGGCAATGACGCTGACGCTTACCGCGTGCAAGCAGGGAAACAACGTGACTGTGGAAAACAGCTCCGACGGAAGTTCCGCGGGCACCTCCAATTCAAGCGAAACCTTTCTTGACAAGGCAAGCAAATTCCTTGAAGCGGACGGGCGCGGCTATGGCAAGGAGCAGTCTGCTGAAATAGGCGAGGTTCTGAAAAACGAGTTTTTCTCCCTCAAGGTCACAGACGTATACCGCTATTCGAGCATGGGCGATTATCTGCCCGATGACGGATTTGATTTTGTGGCGGTAAATATTACGGTGGGAAATATTTTCTCGGAGTCAATACCCGTAGGCAGCTACGACTATGTTCTGCGTTGGGGCGAAGGCGATGAAAACAGCTTTGAGGCTTTTCAGGTGGGAAATCTGCATACCGACTACGACATCAGATTCTTCCCAGATGATACCACTCTTTCCAGGGGTGCTTCAAAAAGCGGTTATGTTATTTTCCAGGCGCCCTCCGACAGCACGGAGCTGACGCTGGAATATCTTGAGGTTTATGATGACGATTTTGAGGGCAACACTTATCACATCAACCTCGGAAATCCCGAATTTGCCGCTGACGACATCAAGCCCGAAGATAACAGCGGTTTGGAAAATGTGATTTACGGAAATATCGGCGAATCCGTTTCCACAAAGGAATTTGATTTTACCGTAAACAACATAACCACGGGAAATGTTATTGATGAATACTCTGCGGACGACGGTTATACTTACGTTACGGCAGACGTGACCCTTACCAACACTTACAGCACGGATATCGAGATTGGCTCATCTCTGTTCTGCGTTTTCTATGATGAGGGCGAGGGTGACGATCTTGTTGAATATTATGAGTATGCAATGGATACTGACGCGCTGGAAAGCGACAGTATGTTTGCCACATATGGCACGCTCGCGCCGGGCGCTTCTGTAACGGGCACGGTAGTTTTCATGATACCTGAGGACAGCACAAATATCGATTTTGTTGTTGCCGATCTTTCCGAGGACGAAATTACAGTCAATTATTATCAGGTACATCTCGGAGAGCTTTCCGAAATGGGAGCATTGGGCATACAGCTCTAAAAAAGCCATGTTCACTTAAAACAACACCGCACAAGTTTTGTGCGGTGTTGTCAGCTTGTAGAAAAAGCCTATTTGCCACGCAATGTCGGCGCATGAAATTTCAATCATAACCACGCGTGAAACGCGTGGTTTG
>CAJULF010000036.1 GCA_910587135.1 uncultured Oscillospiraceae bacterium | reverse complement strand
CCACATTAAATAAAAAAAGTCCAGCCTTTGCCGGACTTTTTCTACAGACTGAGGGGCTTGAAAAAGCCCCTTTTTGTGTTGCATTTCGTGTTGCATAGTTCTAAAAAATCTTTTATTTTGTAAAAAAATTCCAAGAAATCAAAAATTTTTAATTTCTTGGACAGACAGCAATCCCGTACTGTTAAGCCGTTTACGGCAACAGTGCGGGATTTCGCATATTTTGTTAATGGTGGAGATAAGGGGATTCGAACCCCTGACCTCTTACATGCGAAGCAAGCGCTCTCCCAACTGAGCTATACCCCCATTACCATAATATTATATCACATTTAAACGGGCTTGTCAATAATATTTCTGAAAAAAATAAAGATTTCTGAAAAAAATTGCTATAAATATTGCAAAATTATGTAAAGTATGGTATAATAAAAATAGTGTATTGTTAATGCAAATGTATTGAACAAATATGCTGATGATGTATGCCCTGCAAAGCGGCGGCGTACTATATTTATTAAGAAAGCGGTGAAAGCGTGGATATCAGGGTAGGGGATGTGCTGGTGATGAAAAAGCCGCACCCCGGCTGCGGCAGCAATAAAATGAAGGTTCTGCGATGCGGCGCGGATTTCAAGCTGAGCTGTGCGGGCTGCGGACACAGCTTCATGATTCCGCGCTCGAAATGTGAGAAGAAGATAAAATCCGTTATCCGCGAGAACATCAACTCCGAGGGTTAGCGCCGGGCAGTATCGGACAGAGAGATAAACGCCATAACTTTGGAGGATAATAATGTTAGATAAACTTAAAAGCGCGGAGGCAAGGTACGACGAGATAAATATGAAGCTTTCCGACCCGTCGGTCATTTCGGATAACGGACTGTACCGTGAGTTAATGAGAGAACAAAAGAATCTTACTCCGCTTATCGAAAAATACAGGGAATACAAAAAATGCGAAAAGAGTTTCGCTGATGCAGAGGCGGCTCTTGAGGACAGCGACCCCGAGCTGCGTGAGATGGCTCGCGAGGAATACGCGCTAAACAAGCGCCTTAAGGAGGAGCTGTCGGAGGAGCTGAAAATACTGCTGCTTCCGCGCGACCCCGACGACGACAGAAATGTTATCGTTGAGATACGCGGCGGCGCGGGGGGGGAGGAGGCGGCGCTGTTCGCCAACTCCATGTTCAGAATGTACTCCATGTACGCCGCGGGCAGGGGCTGGAAAATCGAGGTCATCAGCTCCAATCCCACGGAGCTTGGGGGCTATAAGGAAGTGTGCTTCAGCGTGGAGGGTGAGGGCGCTTACGCCCGACTGAAATACGAGAGCGGGGTACACCGCGTCCAGCGCGTTCCCGAAACGGAATCTCAGGGGCGCATACAGACTTCCACGATAACAGTAGCAGTTCTGCCCGAGGTGGAGGAGGTCGACGTTGACATCAATCCCGCCGACCTTACTATACAAACCTACCGTTCAAGCGGCGCGGGCGGTCAGCACATCAACAAAACGGAATCCGCCATACGCATTATCCACAACCCTACGGGGGTCGTGGTGGAGTGCCAGGAGGAGCGTTCACAGTTCAAGAACAAAGAAAAGGCGCTTAAAATGCTGTACAGCAAGCTGTATGAAGCGAAGCTCACCGCGCGCGACAGCGCCATAGCGGAGGAACGCCGCGTTCAGGTGGGTACGGGCGACCGCTCGGAGCGGATCAGGACGTATAATTTCCCGCAGTCGAGGGTCACCGACCATAGAATAGGGCTTACACTTTATAAGATAGACAGCATTATGAACGGTGACTGCGACGAGCTTTTTGACGCGCTGAGGCTGGCGGATCAGACGGCGCGGCTGCTCAGTCAGCAGGGTTAACGGAAGAGATAAGTTTTGCGCGGAGATCAGTCTTTTTGAGCTTCGTCCAAAATTTTGCTTCGCAGAACCGCACAAAACTCGAAAGGGGTGACACTCCCTACGGGAGAATGGTCATAATATGACAACAAGAGTTGAAAAATTCAGCAGAGAGAGCGTTGCGGAAGCCGCGGAGCTTCTCGCCAACAGGCGGGTCGTCGCTATCCCGACCGAAACCGTCTACGGGCTTGCCGCGAATGCTCTTGACAAGGATATGTGGGGGGTCAGGGAGATTTTCCGCGTTAAGGGCAGACCGCAGGACAATCCGCTTATCGTCCATATAAGCGGCATGAAAATGCTACGACCGCTTGTTGCGGAAGTACCCGATATTGCGGAGCGGCTTGCGGAGCGCTTCTGGGGTGGACCTCTTACCATGATCTTCCCGAAATCCTCTCTTGTATCGGACGTTATAAGCGGCGGGCTGGATACCGTCGCGGTGAGAATGCCGGCAAGCGAGGCGGCGCTCGCTATAATCAAAAAATGCGGATTTCCGCTTGCCGCGCCATCGGCTAACCTTTCGGGGAAGCCCAGCCCCACTACGGCCGCGCACGTTTACGAGGATATGAACGGCAAGATACCGCTGATAATTGACGGCGGCGAATGTACCGTCGGAGTTGAAAGCACGGTCATCTGCTTTAATAACGGGAAGATACGTATTCTGCGCCCCGGCGGGATAACGGCGGAGGAACTGTCGGAATTCGGCGAGGTAGAGGTGGACAAAGCCGTCACGGCTCAGCCCGACAAGGGGGAAAGCGTGCTTTCACCGGGAATGAAATACAAGCATTATTCTCCGAAAGCGGACGTTTATATCGTGAACGCGCGCGGCGAGGATTTCAGGAAATACTGCCTTAAGCGCGCGAGATTTGAACAAAACCTGCTTGCTCTGGGCGCGGGTGTTCGCGAGGAGGGGATTTTCCTCGATTGCGGAAGCGGTCCGGAGCTTCAGGCGCGGCGGCTGTTCTCGCTGTTGCGGCGTGCCGACGAGCTTGGCGCTAAAACGGTGCTGGTGGAAATGCCGCAAAAGGACGGCGTGGGTCTGGCAGTGTACAATCGGCTTCTTAGAGCAGCGGCGTTCCGAGTTATAGAGGTATAATTATGCTTGATTTGCCAAATATTACAATAGTAGGTCTTACGGGAATGTCGGGGGCGGGAAAATCCACCGTCAGCCGAGTTTTCGGGGAGCGCGGCTGCGATATTATCGACTGCGACGTGATTTGCCGCGAGATAGCCGCACGGGAGGATTTCCTCGCGGAGGTCTCCGAAAAAATCTCCCCACAGCTTGTCACTTCCGAGGGCGTGCTTGACAGGCGGCTTACCGCGCGTCTTATTTTCGGTAACGAACAAAAGCGGGAGCTGTACAACCGCATTATTTACCCTTATGTGACCTATGAGGTTATTGGCAGGATCAGACAGGCGCGGCGGGTGCTGCTGGACGCTCCAACGCTGTTCGAGGCACGGCTGGAGGGAATATGCACCCATATAGCGGCGGTTGTGGCAGACATAGAGGTATGTGTGAAAAGGATAGCTCTTCGGGACAACATTCCGGAGGAAGCCGCCCGCGCAAGGCTATCCGTCCAGCACAGCGCCGATTTTTTCAGACGCAATTCCGACTTTTTTATAGAGAATAACGGGTCGGAGGAGCAGCTTATTGAATCAGCAATCAAAATAATGGAACAACTGGAGATGCAATGACACAGACAAGAAGGAAAAGAAGCCGCGGAAAGCCCGTTGTGACAGGACTTATCGTGGTTCTGGTGATCGCGCTTATCGCGGCGGTCGGGCTGTATTTCGCTTATGACAGATATCTGCGCTCGTCCCACCCGATCAAGTATGAAAACTATGTGGAGCGCTACGCGAGGGACAATCACATAGACAAATATCTGGTATATGCCGTGATAAAGACAGAAAGCGGCTTTAAGCCCAAAGCGGTATCAAATGTGGGCGCGAGGGGGCTCATGCAGATAATGGAGGACACCTTCGACTGGATAAAGTTCCGCATGGACGATGATGATGCGGTGTATTCAGATATGTACGACCCGCAGACCAATATCAAATACGGCTGCTTTCTGTTGGGCTTCCTTTATGAGGAGTTCGGAAACGTGGAAACGGCTATGGCGGCGTATCACGCGGGGAGAGGTCAGGTGAACGAGTGGCTGGCAGACAGCAGCATTTCCGCCGACGGAGTGCATCTGGACACCATACCCATATCCGATACGGCGCACTATGTGGATAAGATAACCAAGGCGATAGATGTCTATAAAAAACTGTACAGCTGACAGTGGATAGTGTATGGTATCGGCGCTGCTTTGCGGTTTCCGATCCGAGCGCCGCAAAGCAGCGGTCAAAAAAGCAACATTCCGTCCACGCAGTAAATTTCAGCAAATCCTTGCCGCGAACTCATATGCGCACGGATTCGGCTGAGCATACACAGTGGGACAAAGCGGGACGGAGTATATTCAGACGAAATGTTGAAATTTCAAATATTAAATAAAGAAAGGGTAGTTTACTATGGCTAAGATTGAAAAGATTGAAAAGACCGAAACAAAGGCAAAGGAGCTTAAGGAAAAGCTGTTCAGCGTAAAGAAGAATGCCGCGGCAGTCATGACCGAAGATGAGCTTAAAAAGTGCGACAAGTTCTGCGAGGGCTACAAGACATTCCTGGACGCGGCGAAGACCGAGAGAGAAGCGACCGCCTTTATTCGCAGGGAGGCTGAGGCTAAGGGATTTGTTCCCTTTGACAAGACAAAGAAGTATAAGGCGGGGGACAAGCTGTATTATGTAAACCGAGAAAAATCGGTCATTCTGGCAGTAGTCGGCAAAGAGCCTATCGTGAACGGCGTAAATCTTCTCGCGGCGCATATAGATTCACCAAGGCTCGACCTGAAGCAGAACCCGCTGTTTGAAAAGGACGAGGTAGGGTACTTCAAGACCCACTATTACGGCGGAATCAAAAAGTATCAGTGGCCCACTGTTCCGCTGTCCCTGCATGGGGTGATCGTCAAGGCGGACGGCACGAAAATAACAGTCCGTATCGGCGAGGACGAGGGCGACCCGGTATTCTGTGTTTCCGACCTGCTGCCGCACCTTGCTTCAGCGCAGTACAAGCGCCCAGCCACCGAGCTTATCAAGGGTGAGGAACTGAATATCATAATCGGTTCGCGCCCCTTTAAGGAGGATGACGCGAGCGAAGCGGTAAAGCTGAATCTTATGTTGATCCTCAACGAAAAGTACGGCATTACCGAAACGGATTTCCTTTCCGCGGAGCTGGAAGCTGTTTCCGCCTTCAAGGCTAAGGATATAGGCTTTGACAGAAGCCTTGTGGGAGCTTACGGTCAGGACGACAGGGTGTGCGCCTATACAGAGCTTATGGCGATACTTGAGGCGAAATCAGTGGCAAGAACCGCCGTGGCGATCCTCACCGACAAGGAGGAAACAGGCTCGGACGGCAATACGGGACTTTGCTCGGCTTATCTTAAGTATTTCATAGCCGATCTGGCGGCTTCCATGGGAGCGCGCGGCAGGGACGTTCTCGCGAACTCGAAATGTCTGTCCGCGGACGTAAACGCGGCATACGATCCCACTTTCCCCGATGTTTTTGAGAAAAACAACTGCGCTGTGCTTAACGGCGGCGTATGCGTTACGAAATATACGGGTTCACGCGGAAAAAGCGGAACGTCCGACGCAAGCGCGGAGTTTGTCGGTGAAATTCGATCCATACTTGATAAAAACGGCGTTATCTGGCAGACGGGCGAGCTTGGCAAAATCGACATAGGCGGCGGAGGAACGGTAGCAGCTTATATAGCTAATCTCGATGTGGACACCATAGATATCGGAGTTCCCGTGCTGTCCATGCACGCTCCTTACGAGATAACCGCCAAAACAGATATCTATGCGGCGTACAAAGCCTTTAAGGCGTTTATCGGTTAAAAGTCAGAGGTAAGAGGTTAGAAGTAGTAAGTCGTTTCGGAGCGGCGCAATAATAGTAAGAACAAAGGCGCGCAAAGCCGAAGTCCGCATAACGCCCACGCATGAATTTTCCGCAATCCGTTGTCAAAGCGGAGTGTAGCGAAGCGAAACGGAGCTTTGACAACGGGATAGCAAAGACTTGCTTTGCAAGTCTTTGCGGTGCGGAAAATTCTTTTAAATAAGCTCTATGTCAACATATCTTAACAGCAGCACAATTTGAGTCAACATTCATTAAAAGCGTTAAAGCCATTCGGCAGCATTCAATACAAGCCAAAAAATCCCATTTATTTTACAAAATTGTCAGCTTATTTTCGGACAAAGCCATAATTCACCTATTTGCCCGCATAAACATATTATGCGGGAAGAGGTGATTTTCATGGTTACGGGAAGGAAAAGCTTTGGAAAAAAACTTGGTACAAAGCTCATTGCGCTGGCACTGATACTGCTCGGACTGTTTTTTCTGGCGGATCTGAGATTCAGACCCATTGTTGAAACGGTAAACGCTTACGAGTGTCACTCGGCGGTCACGAACATTATCGACAACGCGGTAATGGCAGAGCTGGAGCGCGAGGGCGCGGACTACTCACGGCTTGTTAATCTTACCACCAATGCGGAAGGTGAGATCATCTCACTTGAAAGCAATGTAATGAGCATAAACAGGCTGAAAACGGGCATTTCAGGCAGGATAGAGCGGGAGCTGGAGCGGATATCGGCTATCGGGATTGATATCCCCATCGGAACTCTGGTGGGCATAGAGCTGCTCCACGGCAGGGGATTTTCCGTTGGAATGAGCGTTGAGCCGCTCGGCTACGCCACCACTACCATAATCAGCGAGTTCACCCAAGCGGGGATAAATCAGACCCTGCACCGCATAGTGATACAGATAGACGCGGAGGTCGACGCGATAATTCCCGGTTATTCCGCGCGCGTCCCCGTTTCCACATCCATTGTCGCGGCGGAAACCATAATAGTGGGTAGAGTTCCCGAAGCGTACACGCACGTTGTCACCACATCGGAGGACCTTGTCGGCTCACTTGAGGATTACGGAGCTACATTATGATCTCTTTAGGAGGAAGTTTTGGACATTAACAAAGCAAAAGAACGCGTTGAGGCGCTCCGCGGCGAAATAGAGCGTCACAACCATAATTATTACGATCTGGACGCGCCAACCATCGAGGACGACGAGTACGACGCGTTAATGAGAGAGCTGCGCGGGCTGGAGCAGGAATTTCCCGAGCTTCTCACGCCCGATTCACCCTCGCAGCGCGTGGGCGGAACGGCGCTGAACACTTTTGAAAAGGTGACACACGCGGTGCAGATGGGCAGTCTTCAGGACGTTTTCAGCGTTTCCGAGGTGGAAGAGTTTGTAAACCGCGTCGGAGAGCAGGGGGCTGAGGAATTTGTGGTAGAGCCGAAGATCGACGGTCTTTCGGTTTCACTTGAATATGAAAACGGCGTTTTCGTGAGAGGCTCTACCCGCGGCGACGGCTTTGTCGGGGAGGATATCACGCAGAATTTAAAGACTATCCGCTCGATACCGCTGAAGCTCGCAAAAGAGCTCCCCTTTATAGAAGTCCGCGGAGAGGTTTATATGCCGAGAGCGAGCTTTGCCGCGCTGTGCGAAGAGCAGGAGAAAAACGGCGAGCCGCTCCCCAAAAACCCGCGGAATGCCGCGGCGGGTTCTTTAAGGCAAAAGGACAGCCGCGTTACCGCCTCGCGAAAGCTTGACATATTCTGCTTCAATATTCAGCGTGTCGAGATGGATGAGGAGCTTACGGAGCACTCGCAGTCGCTTGAATTTATACATGATCTCGGTTTCAAGGTCATTCCCGATTTTAAAGTGTGCAAAAGCGCCGGAGAGGTTCTGGAGCGCATTAAACAAATCGGTGAAATGCGGCGCTCGCTGTCCTTCGATATAGATGGCGCGGTGGTCAAGGTGAATAATTTCGCGGCGCGGCTGGATATCGGCTTCACAACCAAAGTACCCAAGTGGGCGGTAGCGTTCAAATATCCCCCCGAGGAAAAGGAGACCACTCTGCGCGAGATAGAGGTAAACGTCGGAAGAACAGGCGCTCTTACCCCCGTGGCGATATTCGACCCCGTGGAGCTGGCGGGAACTACCGTTTCACGCGCCGTGCTGCATAATCAGGATATCATAACCGATAAGGATATACGGGTAGGGGACAGGATAGTGGTGCGCAAGGCGGGAGATATTATCCCCGAGGTGGTGCGCTCCATTTCTCACGCGGAGGGCTCGCAGCCCTATCTCATTCCCGACGTGTGCCCGATATGTGGCTCAAAAGCGGTCAGGGACGAGGACGAAGCGGTGATACGCTGCCGCAACATAGACTGTCCCGCGCAGCTTCTGCGTTCAATAGAGCACTTTGCCTCGCGCAACGCCATGAACATAGACGGTCTGGGTGAAGCTATTGTTGAGCAGCTTGTAAACGAGGGGCTTGTTCACACCGTCGCCGATCTGTATACCCTCACCAAGCAGGATCTCACAGCACTGGAGCGGTTCGGCGAGAAATCGGCTGAAAATCTTCTTGCTTCAATAGAAAAATCAAAATCCAACGAGCTAAACAGACTGGTCTTCGCGCTGGGTATAAGGGGTATCGGGCAGCGCTCCGCAACGCTGCTATGTGAAAAATTCGGCGATATGGACGGGATCATGGAGGCGGACAGCCTTACCATATCCGCCATAGACGGCTTCGGGGATATTCTGGCGGACAGCGTTTACAGCGCTATGCGAGAACCGCACATGATCGCGCTGATAGAGCGGCTGAAATCGCTCGGGCTTAATATGACTTATTCCGACGTCAAGGTCTCGGACAAGTTCGCGGGGCTTACCTTTGTGCTTACGGGAACGCTCCCCACGCTGAAAAGGGAGCAGGCTAAGGAAATGATAGAAAAGCGCGGCGGCAAGTGCAGCGGTTCTGTTTCCAAAAAAACAAGCTATGTTCTTGCGGGCGAGGAAGCGGGCAGCAAACTCACCAAAGCCAATGAGCTTGGCATACCCGTTATAACCGAGGAACAGTTTTTGAATATGACCGAGGAATAAACTATATGACAAAAAGATTTACACGACCTGTCTGCGCGCTGCTTGCGTTGGCGCTTTCCGTTGGGATAGCGGGCTGCAAAGCCGATAACCAGGACAAGCTGACTGTGCTTCTTAACGGAAAATCCGTACCGAATCCCGCGACGGTCGGAACGTTGGGAGAGGATTACAGCTTTGATTACCCCGCGCTTTATTACAAGGGTGACGTTTCGGCGGGAGTTATATTTGACGACAAGTCGGAGGAAGACGACGAGCTGAAAAAGGAAATAAAGTGGCTGACCGCGTCGCAGGGATTCACTGCCGACGGAGCGCTGTCCGTAAACGGGATAGTCCTCGGCTCGGAGCAGTCCGAGGTGCTGAAAGCGTTCGGAGAGCCGCAGGGCAGGGAAGACGACATAAATATGTGGGCTTACCGTGAGGACGGTCAGCCGGAGGACGAGAGCTACCTCGGAATTTCATTTGACGAAAATGACAAGGTTTCATGGATAGGCGTCAGGATAAACCGATAGGAGGATTTGAGATGAGCATAGATGTTAAACATCTCGCAAAGCTTGCGCGGCTGCGTATCGAGGAGGACAAGCTTGCGAAATTTGAAAAGGATATGGAAAGTATCGTGGCGATGGTGGAACAGCTCCCCGCGCTTACAGGCGACGCGAGCGGGCTCGACCCCGAGCACCCCATGAAGCTGCGCGAAGATATCGAGGGAACTGAGAAGCTGAGCAGAAAAGAGCTTCTCGCAAACGCTCCGCAGATGCAGGCGGGCTGCGTTGTGGTTCCCAAAACAGTGGAATAGTCAAAAAAGAAAGGACAGAGAAAATGGAATTATACGAAAAATCGGCTCATGAGCTGTCGGAAATGCTCTCCAAAAAGGAGTGCAGCTCCGAGGAGATAACTCTATCCGTTCTGGAAAGAGCCGAAGCTACCGAGCCTAAGGTAGGAGCGTATCTTACGATATGCCGTGAGGAGGCTCTCAAAAAGGCGAGGGAGCTTGACGAAAGACTGACGAAGCAGGCTCGCCATCCGCTCGCGGGTATTCCGATAGGGATAAAGGATAATATCTCAACCAAAGGACTGCTTACCACCTGCGCTTCCAAAATGCTTTACAATTACGTTCCGCCGTTCGACGCTTTCGTTATGGACAGAGTGAACGGCGCGGATATGATAGTTACGGGCAAGCTCAACATGGACGAGTTCGCCATGGGAAGCTCCACGGAAAATTCCCATTTCAAGAAAACGCACAACCCTCACGACCTTGACCGCGTACCGGGCGGCTCTTCGGGAGGTTCGGCGGCGGCTGTCGCGGCAGGTTCGGCGGTGGTATCCCTCGGCTCGGACACGGGCGGGTCTATCAGAATGCCCGCCTCCTACTGCGGAGTTGTGGGACTTAAGCCCACCTACGGGTCTGTTTCGAGATACGGACTGGTTGCGTTCGCGTCCTCGCTTGACCAGATAGGTCCGCTTGCGCGTAATGTCACCGACTGCGCCATGCTTTACGGGCTTATATGCGGTCACGACAGCATGGACGCGACCTCAGCCGACAGGGAATACCCCGATTTTGCAAAGGGACTGAACAGCGACGTTAAGGGGCTTAAGATAGGCATTCCCGCGGAATATTTCGGCGAGGGCGTTGACGAGAGTGTAAAGACGTCTGTTATGACGGCAGTAAAGGAGCTTGAAAAGCAGGGCGCGGAGATAGTCGATATCAGTCTGCCCAGCACAAAATACGCGCTGAACGCATACTATATCATATCCTCTGCCGAAGCAAGCTCCAATCTTGCACGCTTTGACGGTGTAAAGTACGGCTACCGCGCGGAGGGCTACGATAGCCTTATAGATATGTACGAAAAGACCCGCAGCGAGGGCTTCGGCGACGAGGTTAAGCGCAGGATAATGCTTGGTACATTCGTGCTGTCCAGCGGCTTCTTTGACGCTTACTATAAAAAAGCGAAGCTGGTCGCGCTGGATATCGTCAAGGAGTTCAACGCGGCGTTTGAAAAGTGCGACGTTATCGCCACTCCCGCCACGCCGTCAACCGCTTTCAAACTGGGCGAGAATATGGGCGACCCCACCAAGATGTACGCGGCGGATATCTGCACGGTAACGGTGAATATCGCGGGACTGCCCGCTATCAGCGTACCCTGCGGAAATATCGCGGGACTGCCCGTGGGATTGCAGTTTATCGGGCGGAAGTTCTCCGAGCAGACCTTGCTCAACGCGGCGTTCGCGGTGGAAAAGAATGTTGGCGAAGCAGCGACGGTCAGCGTTTGACGGCTGTGTCGGAGGGATAATATGTCCGAAAATAATGAAGTTCTCGCGCCCGCCCAGAAGGTTGCTGAACTGGAATACGCAGTGCTGAACCTGCCGCCCGAGGAGATCGCGGAGGTCTATGCCCGAATCGGCAGCGTTGAATATTCCGCGCGTGCGCTCGGTATAGCTTGCCGATTCCGCGGAGTGGAATGTGTAAGGGCGCTCGTCGAGGGCGGGGCGAGCTTTGAAACTCCATTCACCAACTATATGATACAGACCTACGGCAGCTACGGCGACGATCTTGCGGTAATGCTGCTGGACAACTTTCCCGACTCGAGAGTGACTTATTTTGTGGTAACGCATCAAATATACGGGTCGGTCAAAAAGGCGGACGGCACGGAGCTGCTGCCGCTGCCGTTTGAGGAGCGCGCCGAATCGGCGAGGTATCTGTGCGAAAACGGTCAAAGCGCCGCCTTTGACGCGGGGGAGCTTTTATTCTACTCGATAGCCGTCGGCGACGAGCGAATGACCGCGGTGCTTAAGAAGCAGGGCGCGGAGTTCTCGGAGTACCGCCGCAGACTGCTTACGGAAAAAGGAAAATCAAAGGATCTGTGTGTATGGACTTGCCTGCTTGAAAGACTGTCAGCGGAGAAATTCGCCGGCGTTCTGACGCGGCTGAGCGGAGAACTGGGCGGCGAAAAGCTCCATTGCACCGACGGCATATACGACGCGCTGTCGGACAAGCTGTACAGAGCCGAAAATCTCGAATGTTACCTTGAGCTTTTCGACAAGCCCAAGCTCAAAAAAACGAATATAATGAGGTCGGCTATTGAGAACGACGCACCCGAATGTCTGGCTTTCGCGGAGCGCGCGGGATGGCTGACCTCCGCGAAAACGCGCGACGATATGATACGGTACGCGGCGGAGCGCAAAAGCGCCGAGTGCGCCGCGTGGCTGCTGGATTTCAAGGACCGCACCGCCGACCTTGCCGCCGAGCGAGAAAATGCGGAGAGGAAAATAACGCGCGAACTCAACGCGAAGCCCGATTCCGTTACCGAGCTTAAAAAGATATGGAGCTATAAAAAGCGCGAGGACGGCACGCTCGTCATAACCGGCTATAAGGGCGGCGGGACTAGCCTTACCGTTCCCGCGAGGATAGGCAAAAGCGCGGTCGCGGCGATAGGGTACGGCGCATTTTCGCCGTTCCGCAACGGGGTCATCGTCAAAAACGGCGCGCTTCTCAAAACGATAACGGACGTGACCCTGCCCGAGAGTATCACGGAGATAGGCGGACAGGCGTTCGATTGCTGCTACGCGCTGCGCTCGGTCAATATCCCGAGCGGCGTGGTCAAGATATGGGGGCGGACGTTTGCCTGTACTGCACTTGAAAAGCTTGTCCTGCCGCAAACGGTGATATCCATCGGCGAAAACGCCTTTTTAAACGCCGATAAGCTGACGGTCGTCGCGCCGCGTGGCTCCTATGCCGAGGAGTATTGCAAAAAACATGACATTCGCTGCGAAGTGAAAGGAGAAAAGAATGGAATATGAAACCGTCGTCGGTCTTGAGGTTCACGCGGAGCTGAACACCAAGACCAAGATATATTGTAACTGCCGGAACGTTTTCGGGCTGGAGGTAAACACGCAGATATGTCCGATATGCACGGGAATGCCCGGAACGCTGCCCACGCTGAATGAAAAGGTGGTGGAGTATGCGGTAAAGATGGGACACGCCACAAACTGCACTATCAACAATGTCTGCAAGCAGGACAGAAAGAACTATTTCTACCCCGACCTGCCCAAGGCATATCAGATATCCCAGTCGGATATCCCGCTGTGCGAGCATGGATATGTGGATATCATGCTGAACGGGGAAGAAAAGCGTATCGGCATAACCCGTATCCATATCGAGGAGGACGCGGGAAAAATGCTGCACAACGACTCCTTCCAGGGTTCGCTGGTAGATTTCAACCGCTGCGGAGTGCCGCTTATCGAAATAGTTTCCGAGCCGGACATGAGGGGCAGCGAGGAAGCCAAAGCATATCTGGACACGCTCAAATCTATTTTGCAGTATCTGGATATTTCCGACTGCAAAATGGAACAGGGCTCGATTCGCTGTGACGTTAACGTTTCGGTTCGTCCCAAGGGTTCGTCGGAGTTTGGCAAGCGCGTTGAGATGAAGAATGTCAATTCCTTTTCGGGGGCTATGAGAGCTATCGACTATGAGGCGAACCGCCAGATAGAGGCTCTGGAGCGCGGCGAGGAAATAAACCAGGAAACGCGCCGCTGGGACGACCAGAAAGGTCAGAACTTCCTGCTGCGCTCCAAGGAGGACGCGCAGGATTACCGATATTTCCCCGAGCCCGACCTGTCAACGATATACGTTCCGCTTGAAAAGGTGGAGCAGCTCAAGGCGGATATACCCGAACTGCCCAACGCCAAGATAAAGCGTTATGTAAAGGAGCTTGGTCTGTCGCAGACCGACGCGCAGCTTATCGCGGAAAATCTGCCGAGGTGCAGACTGTTTGACGAGTGTCTTAAAATCGGCGGCTGCTCCCCTAAGAATATCAGCAACTGGATTCTGGCAGACGTTTCAAAGTACATGAACGAAACGGGAAAGGATATCTCCGAAACACCGCTTGACGCCAATCTGCTCTGTAAGATAGTAGAGCTTATCGAAACCAAAACGATTTCTAACACCTCGGGCAAGGTCATTTTTGAGGAGATAATGGCGGGCAATACCGATATAAATAAAATTATCGAGGAAAAGGGGCTTAAGCAGATTTCCGACAACTCCGCCATCGAGAAGATAGTGAACGATGTCCTCGCCGCCAATCAGAAGTCGGTGGACGATTACCACGGCGGCAAGACCAACGCTCTGGGCTACCTGGTGGGGCAGTGCATGAAAGCTTCCAAGGGGCAGGCTAATCCCGCTATGTGTAAGGAGCTTGTGCTGAAATATCTTAACGGATAATTTTGAAATTGAAAAGTAAAAACACCGCTTCCGACAGGTCAGCGGTGTTTTTTATCATATTGCTTTAAGTGTGATATGCTCTGGGTCGCTGCGGTCGACGGTGAAACAATATTTTTCGCCGTCCTTGTCCGAAAACATGAAGCTGTTTGTTTCCTTATCCGTTTCAAATTCGGTCTGAGCCGATAACACGGGGAAAAACCCACCCTCGCGGTCGTCGGGATAAACGGTTTGTATAACATTATCCGAGCAAAAGAAGAAAGACGTATAGTACATGGGTTCGCCGTCTTTTATCCTTGCCGGAGCCTTTACAGCCGCAACACTCCAGTCGGAAAAATCCATAAGTTCAAGCTCTATTGACAAATCCGAGGGAAAATAGGAATTTCCGGGAGCGGCGCTCAAAGCGGGATTGATTACATTACATTCGGAAATTATTCCCTCTTTGTCCGTAATAGAAACAGTTATATCCGAAATATGGGTGTTGGACGTATCGGCTTCATTTGGGATTATGTTATAAGACAATTGTATATCAAATTCACCCCAGCTTCTGCTTTCCCGAACAGGCGTGCGCTCCGCTTCAAATGTGCCGTTGGCTGCGGAATCCGTGCCGATGCTTGACGGAGCGGAATCAGCGCAACCGGTAAAGTTTACTGTTAAACCAAAAAGCAACATTAAGACAACGTTTTTATTAGCCATACAAAACAATCCACCCATCTGCATTGAATCCAAAATCAGACTAAATATTTCCATGTTAATGCACTAAATGTTTGAAAAGCTTTTCATAACTATATTATACCATATATATCATTAGTGGGTCAACAATAAAAAGCGACAAAGTATTAAACGGAAAAATGTTTTATTTTACCAAATATTTCTTGCAGTGAAGGAAAAATCACAAAAAATACTTTACACAAGCCCTGATTCGTGATATAATATATAATGTATGATTTTAATTTTTATGGAGGAACAAAAATGGGAATGACAATGACTCAGAAAATTCTCGCGAAGCACGCGGGATTGGAGAGCGTTACCGAGGGACAGCTCATCAAGGCAAAGCTGGACATGGTTCTCGGAAACGATATCACCAGCCCCGTCGCCATCAACGAGTTCAACAAAAACGGCTTTGACAATGTTTTTGACAAAAGTAAGATATCACTTGTAATGGATCACTTCACACCCAACAAGGATATCAAGGCCGCCATTCAGTGCCAGCAGTGCCGCGGCTTCGCGGAAAAATACGATATCGACAACTTCTACGACGTGGGCAATGTTGGCATAGAGCACGCGCTGCTTCCCGAAAAGGGTCTTGTGGTACCGAGCGACTGCGTTATCGGCGCGGACAGCCACACCTGTACATACGGTGCGCTCGGTGCGTTTTCCACGGGCGTAGGCTCTACGGATATGGCCGCGGGAATGGCTACGGGAGAAGCGTGGTTTAAAGTCCCCGGCGCAATCAAATTCAATCTTACGGGCAAGCTCGGCAGATGGGTGAGCGGTAAGGACGTTATACTTCACATTATAGGCATGATTGGCGTTGACGGCGCTTTGTATCAGTCGATGGAGTTCTCCGGAGAGGGTCTTAAGAGCCTTTCCATGGACGACAGACTGTGTATGGCTAATATGGCTATCGAGGCTGGCGCGAAAAACGGCATTTTCGAGGTCGACGAGATAACGCTGGATTATGTAAAGGGCAGAACGAACCGCACATTTGAAACGTTCAAGGCAGACCCCGACGCGGTCTATAACCGCGTTATTGACATAGATCTGTCGGAGATACGTCCGACGGTGGCTTTCCCGCATCTTCCCGAAAACACAAAGACTATCGACGATGTTGGGGAGATAAAGATAGATCAGGTAGTGATAGGCTCCTGCACCAACGGTCGTTACAGCGATCTGGAAACCGCCGCCGCGGTGGTAAAGGGCAAAAAGGTCGCAAAGGGAGTCCGCGCGATAGTTATCCCCGCAACACAGCAGATATATCTTGACGCTTTGAGAAACGGTCTGCTGGAGATCTTCGTAGAGGCGGGCATGGTTGTTTCCGCGCCGACCTGCGGACCATGTTTGGGCGGTCATATGGGCATTCTCGCGCCGCATGAGCGGGCGGTGTCCACCACCAACCGCAACTTTGTGGGCAGAATGGGCGACGTTACCTCAGAGGTATATCTCGCAAGCCCCGCGATAGCCGCCGCTAGCGCGCTGACAGGCTATATTTCCGACGTAAAAGAATAAGGGGGACAAAATATGAAAGCACACGGAATCGTACATAAATACGGGGACAACGTTGATACGGACGTAATAATCCCCGCGCGTTATCTCAACACATCAGACCATAAGGAGCTTGCTTCCCACTGCATGGAGGATATTGACAAGGAGTTTGTCAGCAGGGTAAAGCAGGGCGATATTATGGTCGCAAACATGAATTTCGGCTGCGGCAGCTCCCGCGAGCACGCTCCGATAGCGATAAAGGCAAGCGGGATAGGCTGCGTTATCGCTTCAACCTTTGCGCGTATATTCTACCGCAACGCAATCAACATCGGACTTCCCATTCTGGAGTGCGACGAGGCGGCGAAGGATATCGACGCGGGCAACGAGGTGGAGATAGACTTTGATACGGGCGTTATAACCAACATAACCAAGGACAGGACCTATCAGGCGCAGCCTTTCCCCGATTTTATCAAAGAAATAATCAAAAGCGGAGGACTGCTTAATTCTCTGAAAGGTTAATTTGAAACGGAGCGTTTGGAGTGATACTTAACATTAAGCCCGCCGTGCCCCCGCAGATAGGGGAGATAATTGCCGCTTACGCTTCTTCTGTGGGAGTTTTCGCGGAGGAATGCGCGGACATGGCAGAGTTTTTCGCGAAAAGCATAAAAAATTCGCTGCTTACCGCTGTCATTACCTGCGACAGGGTTGTCAGGGGAGTGGTAGTGTGCGAAAAATCACCTATTCCCGAGGGCTGCGAGATATCCGCCGTTAATATCGCGGAGGGGTTTCAGCGCAAGGGCTTCGGGCGGAAACTGCTGTTTTTCGCTCTGCGCGAAATGAGGGCAAAGGGGTGCAAGTCCGCTTTTCTCTGGGTAAAGGAGGGGAGCGCTCCCGCCGAACGCTTTGTACGGAAAATAGGCTTTGTCCCCGATGGAAAGCGCCGTGCAAGCGGCGAGCACAACGGGTCATGCGAGCTGCGTTACAGGATAGACATTTAGAGGAGTGATATTCATGGCTGACAATAAGAAGCTGAGTGTATTTATAAGCCTTATTCTCAGGCATAAGCCCGAAACAATAGGGATAACACTTGATGAGAACGGCTGGGCGGATGTCGGTGAGCTGATAAAGGGTATCAACGCTTCGGGACGCCGCATTGATATGCCGCTTCTTGAAGAGATAGTCAGAACCGACAACAAGCAGCGTTACAGCTTTAATGAGGACAGAACGCTTATCCGCGCCAATCAGGGACACTCGATTAACGTCGATGTGGAGCTTAAGGAATGCGAGCCGCCCGAGCAGCTTTTCCACGGAACGGGGGAGAGGTTCGCCGCCGCGATCCGCAAAGAGGGCTTGAAGCCCATGTCGCGCCTTTACGTCCACCTGTCTAAGGACAGGGATACAGCGGAGAAAGTGGGCGCACGGCACGGAAAGCCCCATATTTTCTTTGTTCATTCGGGGAAAATGTTTCGGCAGGGCTATAAATTTTATTTGTCGGAAAACGGTGTATGGCTCACGGAAAGCGTTCCGCCCGAGTTTTTGGGAGAACGCTGAAATCAAGAAAGCGAAGGAATATATATGGAAAAGAATATTGCAGTTATCAAGGGCGATGGGATAGGACCCGAAATTGTCACCGAGGCAATGAAGGTGCTTGATAAGGTCGCGGAGAAATTCGGTCATAAATTCAATTACGAGGAGCTTCTTATGGGAGGCTGTTCCATTGACGCAAACGGCGTGCCGCTCACCGAAGAAACCGTAGAGCGCTGCAAGGCGGCAGACGCGGTGCTTATGGGCAGCATAGGCGGTAACACGACCACTTCTCCGTGGTACAAGCTTCCCGCGGACAAGCGTCCCGAAGCGGGGCTGCTGGGGCTTCGCAAGGCTTTGGGACTGTTCGCCAATCTGCGCCCCTGCCTGCTGTTTTCGCAGCTCAGCGAGGCTTGCCCGCTTAAAGCGGAAATCGCCGCAAAGGGCTTTGATATGCTTATCATGAGGGAGCTTACGGGCGGACTTTACTTCGGCTCCAGAAAGACCGAGGAGATAAACGGGGTTATGACGGCGGTCGATACGCTGGAGTATAACGAAAACGAGATAAGAAGAATTGCCGTGAAGGCCTTTGACGTTGCAATGCAGCGCCGCAAAAAGGTTACCAGCGTGGACAAGGCGAACGTTCTCGACAGTTCGCGCCTTTGGAGAAAGGTCGTAGATGAGGTCGCAAAGGATTATCCCGAGGTGGCTTTGGAGCATATGCTGGTAGACAACGCGGCTATGCAGCTTGTGAAAGACCCCGCGCAGTTTGATGTTATGGTCACCGAAAATATGTTCGGGGATATCCTCTCCGACGAAGCTTCGATGATAACGGGCTCGATAGGTATGCTTGCTTCCGCCAGCATGAACGAAAGCAGCTTCGGGCTGTACGAGCCGAGCGGCGGCTCAGCGCCCGATATAGCGGGGCAGAACAAGGCAAATCCCATAGCCACGATTTTGTCCGCGGCAATGCTGCTGCGATATTCATTTAAGATGAACACCGAGGCAGACGCGGTGGAAACGGCGGTAAACAAGACGCTTGAGGCGGGCTTCAGAACGGGTGATATCATGTCCGAGGGAATGACCCTTGTAAGCTGCTCCGAGATGGGAACAAAGATTTCGGATAATATATAAGAGAAGCCCAAAAGTTATCGGGCAGTCAGATTTCAGAAAAAGCTTATATGGCGCGCAATGTCGGCGCATGAAATTTCAAAAAGCCTCGGAATTTGCTTCGCAAACTCCGACCGGTTCCCGCAATCGCGCGGAGGTGGTTTTGCGCAATATGCACGTGGCCGCTGGTAGCATTTTGCAGCTGCTTGCGCAAAACCTCGCGCAGCGAACGGCGCGTGATTGCGGGAATTTTGAAATTTTTTTGTCCCTTTTACCTTTTGTGTTGCTGACTCATAGCACTGGTGATTTTACTAATTGCCGCTTGAAATTCCAAATGGACCATGAAATGGATAAAATGAAGATTATCAGCAGAGAGAGGAAGAAAAATGCTTGAAAAAACATATATAACGTCATTAGGCACTATTCATTATTGGATTCATATGATTGATACTGATATTGTAACACTGGTGTTTCTGCCTGGATTGACAGCAGACCATAGATTATTTGAAAAACAAATTGAACACTTCAAGAGTAAATACAATGTTTTTGTTTGGGATGCGCCTGCTCACGCGGCCTCGTGGCCATTTAGGTTTGACTTTGACCTTTTTGATAAAGCAAAATGGTTAAATGGAATTTTTAAGCAGGAAAACATAACAAAACCTGTTATTGTAGGACAATCTATGGGCGGCTATGTCGGGCAGGTCTATGCCGAGTTATATCAAGAGAGCTTAAAAGGATTTGTTTCTATTGATTCGGCTCCATTGCAGAGAAGGTATGTAACCGGACTGGAAATCTGGTTATTAAAGCGGATGGAATCCGTTTATTTTTATTATCCTTGGAAACTTCTGTTAAAGTCGGGTACAAACGGCGTTGCAGTATCTGAATATGGAAGAAAGCTAATGTATGAAATTATGATGGAATATGATAAAGACAAAAAGCGATATTCCCAGATAGCGGGTCATGGATTCAAAATTCTTGCAAATGCAATGGAAATGGATTTACCATATGAAATCAAATGTCCTGCATTGCTGATTTGTGGAGAACAGGATCGTGCCGGATCATGTGTTCGATATAATAAGGCATGGCATAAAAATACAGGTATTCCACTTGAATGGATTAAGGACGCCGGACACAATTCAAACACCGATAAACCGGAAACCATTAATCGGCTAATCGAAAGATTAGTCAAACAATTACAATAACAGACTGCCAAATTTATATCTGTTATATAGAGTATCGTTTAGTTTGGCGCTTTGACGAAGAATTTTGAAAATCAATCATTAGCAACACAAGAGATAAAAGGGACAATTTTTTTAAATAATCCGCTCTTGGTCAACCTTTATATACAAGCTGAACTGCCCGATATAAAATCGGGCAGTTTTTCAATATAATTTCGGAAGCCTGTCCAGTGTTATCGCAAAAGGGCTGTTGTATATCTTGCGGAGCGCCTCTTTTGTCGTATACTGCTCCGAAAGCACAAACTCCTTAGACCATGCCATATAGCCTGCCCAACCGATTTCCTCGCCGATGATCTCGTCGATCGATGGTAATGTGCCCGTTTCACCTATAAAGGCGATTTTCGGTGTATCGGTGATTCTGATCAGGTCGCGGTACATCTCCGCGCGGCTCGTGTGGGAATGCTCGGGCGGGTACATATCGCGGGATATAATATCCACAACATCGTCGCCGGGGTAGTAGCCGGGCTTGGGGGCGTTCCATACCCATATAAGATTGTTCAAACCATGGATATGCGTATACCGCTCATACATTATGCGAAACAGCTTTTTCACAGTGTCCGCGCCCTTTGCTCCCCACCAGAACCAGTTGCCGTCGCCCTCGTGGAAGGGTCGCCACAGGATAGGGATATTCCTGTCGCAAAAAGGACGGAGAAGCCCCGCCATCATGTCCATGTCGGACAGTAAAGCCTTGTTTTCGGGAGTTCCGTCAATGACCGCTTTTTCAGCGTCAAAATCCGTGTTTACGCTGAAAAAGGACTTTGAGCGCCCGCCGAGCGGTGAAAACCAGTGCCAAGTAAAGGTTATAAGACCGCCTGCTTCAGCCCACTCCCAGGCTCTTTTCAAAGTACCGTAGTTGTCGGAAACCTCCTCCATGCACTCGCCGTCGGTATCGGAATAATTGATATTCGGCGAGTAGGACAGCAGCTCAAAGCCCAACAAAGCGGGCTTTTTTCCCGTAACGCTTTCGATATGGAGAAGCTCCTCCTGCTTCATAGTCTGGGTGTGCTGACCCGTTACAACCCCCGTGCCGGTTATGTCCGAGAGAAATTTCATGACGTTTTTCACGCACTCTTGTGCGTTTGGACTGCATGGGGTGAATATCTTTTCGCTCATATGTCAATTTCCTTTCAATCAGTTATCCGACCGCTCAAAGGGATTGTCGGTAAGCATTTTTAACAGCGGTATCAGCATTCCTCCGACGGAGTTTCCGAGGATCACCACGGGCAGATAGATGTAAGCCTCTGCTATACGGTTTGTAAGGAACAGATAGAACATATCCGCGATACAGTGGTTAAAGCCGCAGATTATGAACACGACTATGCAGAGCATTGTTCCTACCGTCTTTTCGACGTGTCCGCCCTCGGCACGGGATATCCTCGCATTGTCCACGGCGAGGAACATCAGCATTCCGCAGAATACCGCCAAAACAAACATACTCGGCACGCTGTCGTTCAGCTTTGCCTCAACGCTTGCCATCGCCTTTTCACGTATCGCGGGGCTTATCCTTGTAAAGTTCAGCAGAAAAGCGTCGAGAAATGTTCCGAAAGCGTTTCCGAGCAGTGTGAACAGGCATTCCGACAGATACCGCGGCTTGCGCAGCGGGATGTATCCCACCTTGCCCGTAAACAGTCCGAACCCGAACTGTATTATCCCGAACAGCCCCAGCGAGAACAGCAGCGCGCCTATGTAGCGGTTATCACAGGAAAGGCTCACGCAGCCGCCTATGCCTATCATCATTCCCGCGAGCACTCCCAGAATGAATTGGGAGATGATTTTTCTGACAGTTGATGTTTTTTCCATATAAAACGTCCTTTTCCGTTAGAGCATCTCTGAAAACAGATTTTTCCCATTCAATAGAAATCGCCCATTAGTCTATTGCATTATAACATACCAAAACAAAAAAAACAACCCGTTAGCTTGCAAAATTTACTAAAATATGCTATAATATTTTTTGGGTATCCGTTCGGCGCTTTGTTTAAAGTGACGGAGCGATATCTATCAGTAAATCAACGGGGGTAACAAATGAATATCAATCAGATGCTCGCAAAGGAATTCAATCTGCGGCAGGAGCAGATAGACAATACGGTGGCGCTTATCGACGACGATAAGACGATACCGTTTATCGCGCGGTACAGAAAGGAGCAGACAGGTTCGCTGGACGATACCGTGCTGCGCGAGCTGTCGGACAGGCTTACATACCTGCGTAATCTTGAAAAGAGAAAGGAGGAGATAGTTTCCTCCATTACCGAGCAGGAGAAAATGACCGAGGAGCTTGCAAAAGCGATAGAGAACGCGGTAACGCTTGTAGAGGTCGAGGACATCTACCGTCCGTTCAAGCCAAAGCGCAAGACAAGGGCTTCCGTAGCGCGTGAAAAGGGGCTTGAGCCGCTTGCGGAGCTGATTATGGAGCAGCGTCGCGACGTAGTTCCCGAAAAGGAGGCGGAGGGATTTGTAAACGAGAACGTTCCCGCCGTTGAGGAAGCATTGCAGGGAGCAATGGATATTATCGCGGAGGATATTTCGGATAACGCGGAGTTCAGAAAGAAGCTCAGAGAGCTGTTTTTTGCGCAGGGACTTATCGCTTCAAAAGCCGCCGCGGAGGACTCCGACGAGGTCTATAAGAATTATTTTGAGTTTTCCGAGCCTGTAAAGAAAATAGCGGGTCATAGGATACTCGCGCTTGACAGGGGAGAGAAAGAGGACGCGCTCAAGGTTTCCGTTGAGCTGCCCGAGGGCGCAGGGGAGAGCCTTTGCGTGAAAGAGTTCGTCAGGAATGGCAGCGCCTGCGGCGAATTGGTCAGAGCGGCATGCGAGGACAGCTGCAAGCGTCTTGTTTTTCCGTCTATCGAAAGGGAGGTAAGAGCGGAGCTTTCCGCTAACGCCCAAGAGGGAGCTATAAAGGTGTTTGCTTCCAATTTAAGGCAGCTCATCATGGCCCCGCCCGTGAAAAATACCGTTACGCTGGGGCTTGATCCGGGATACGCTCACGGCTGCAAGTGCGCGGTGGTGGATTCCACCGGCAAGGTGCTGGATACGGCGATAGTGTATCTCACTCCTCCGAGAAGGGAAACGGAAAAATCAAAGCGAATAATCAGTGATATGATACAAAAGCACCATGTTTCCACCATTGCGATAGGCAACGGCACTGCCTCCCGCGAAACGGAACAATTCACCGCGGAGCTTATCAAAACCATTCCCGAAAAGGTTTCATATATGGTGGTATCCGAGGCGGGCGCGTCGGTGTATTCCGCTTCAAAGCTGGCTGCCGAGGAGTTTCCCGATTATGATGTGTCGCTGCGCTCCGCAGTATCCATTGCGCGCAGGCTTCAGGACCCGCTTGCGGAGCTGGTGAAGATAGACCCCAAAGCCATAGGAGTGGGGCAGTATCAGCACGATATGCCCAAGGCACGTATGGACGACGCCTTAAAGGGTGTTGTGGAGGACTGCGTAAACTCGGTGGGAGTGGATCTCAACACTGCTTCCTATTCGCTGCTGTCGTATATATCGGGAATAAATGCGGCGGTGGCAAAGAATATAGTAGCATACCGCGAGGAAAACGGAGCGTTCTCCGACAGAAAGCAGCTTTTAAAGGTGAAAAAGCTCGGCGCTAAGGCTTACGAGCAGTGTGCGGGATTTCTCCGCGTTTCGGGGGGAAAAAATCCGCTGGACAATACGGGCATACACCCCGAATCCTACGAAGCGGCGAAAACGCTTATAGAAAGGTGCGGCATAGAGCCCGACGAGCTCGGCAGCGCCGAAAAGGTGCGCGAAAAAGTCAGCAGGGTAGGGCTTAAAAATATTTCCGCGGAAACGGGCGCAGGGCTGCCCACACTGACTGATATAGTAAAGGAGCTTGAAAAGCCGGGGCGCGACCCGCGCGACGAGCTGCCGCCGCCCCTTATGAGAAGCGGTGATATCATGGAGATAAAAGACCTCAAGCAGGGCATGGAGCTTATGGGAACGGTGCGCAACGTCATAGATTTCGGCGCGTTCGTTGACATAGGAGTGCATGAGGACGGTCTGGTGCATATCTCGCAGATATGTGACAGGTTCATAAAGCACCCGCTGGACGTGGTAAAGGTCGGCGACGTGGTAAAGGTGTGGGTTCTTGACGTGGATGTTAAGCGGGGGCGAATCTCGCTTACCATGAAAAAGCCCAAAAGCTGATTATGCGAAATCGGATAAGGAGTAAAAATGATAAATTTATCTGAGTTTCACAGTTATGTTGCAGATAACCAGCCAAATATCTGTCAAGTGACAGTTATTCAAAACGGCAAGACAATTATAAACGATATATGGAATGGCTACAAAGCTAATGATACAGTACATACGATGTCTGTTATAAAAAGCGTTGTTTCTTTATTGGTTGGCATTGCCATCGAACACCGGATATGGTCTTTGTTTGTCTGCTGAAGAAATGTCAAAGATAGGACTGCTCTGTCTGAAAAAAGGGGATTTTTAATAACAAGCGTATTGTTTCCGAAAAATGGCTTGAAGAAATCACAATGGTCAGACTGTGTTGCGGCGAAAAATTTCGTGATATGAAATATGGCTATTTGTGGTGGATTATTGATGAAAATGAGGGAAGCTATGCGGCTATTGGCAATAGCGGAAATGTTATTTATATAAATCCCCAAAAGGAATTGGTTGTAGCGGTTTCCGGCTATTTCAAACCGACAGTGTTTGACCGAATTGATTTTATTAAAGGACAAATAGAGGAAAAAATTGAAGATCAGATATAATTCATTACGAATTTAATGAAAGTATTGAATTGATTTTCAGAAAATGTTCCGACAGACTAATAACTTCCGGTTTATCGAACAGTTATCCAAATATAATTGCCCGATTGAATAATTTGACGAAAAACCGAAAATTCGGATGTCAACGACACTGAAAGTAAGGGTAGAAATCGACAAACCGCTTGACACAGTTGAATAAAAGTGATATAATATAATCGTTGATTTAATTGTATAAAAGCAAATCAGCAGTGCAATATCAGCGCATGAAATTTCAAAAAAGTGCATATTTGCCGTACGGTAATGCGGCACGTTTTTCGTTAGGCATGCCAAGTTTTGCGCAGCATGGGGGGTTAACTTATGGGATTACGCTGCAATCTGCGAAAAACTTTTGAAGCGCAGCGGAACGGAGTATGAATAACGGAAATATTGAAATTTTTTAATAATTCGCTTTAGGTCAACATGAAAATTTTTAAAATCAGGAGGGTAATATGAACATTGAGGAAATTGTTGTCAAGGCGCGTGAGGTTATGGGAAAGACTGACGTTTCGGGAGTGAACTTCCTTGCGGTGCAGGTTAATCTTACGGGAGAGAACGGCGGAGTGTTTTATATTGAGATAAAGGACGGCATGGTGAATGTCGAGCCTTATAACTACAATGACAGAAGCTGCGCAATCACTATCAGCCCGGAGAATTTCGCGAAGCTTATCGCGGGCAAGCTCGACCCCGTTATGGCATTCACAACGGGAAAGCTCAAGGTCGAGGGTGACGTGGGCAAGGCGCTGGAGTTTTCAAAGCTGGTTAAATGATTTTTGTCCCGCGGCTTTCTATACCGCGGGATAAAATTTTATTTGCCGCTGAAGTTTAAGAGCCTGTTTAGTATCGCAGCGCACGCATCTCGCTTTCTGATTTTCCGGCATACTTAGCCAATTTTCCTTGAAATACATACAGTATTTCGGCGAAAAATTGCCGTCGTCTGCCGAAAAATCCGACGCGCGATCTGTGCACGCCGAGATACTAAACAGGCTCAAAAGAACATTGGATGAAAAAATCGGAGGATACACAAAATGCGGGAAAGTATTGTTAATCGCTGTTCTTGGGTAAATATGAAAAATCCGCTTTATATTCGGTATCATGATACCGAATGGAGCGTTCCCGAACACGATGACGGAAAACTGTTTGAATTGCTGGTTCTGGAATGTTTTCAGGCGGGCTTGTCGTGGGAGTGCGTTCTGAACAAGCGCGAGGGATTTCGTCAGGCATTCGACGGTTTCGACGCGGAGAAGATAAGCGCGTATGATGAAGAAAAATGCGCAAAGCTGATGTCAGACACGAATATCATTCGCAACAGGTTAAAAATACAAGCCTGTGTGACCAACAGCCGCGTGTTTCTGGAAATACAAAAGGAGTACGGGTCTTTCGACGCCTTTATCTGGGGCTTCACGGAGGGAAAATCAATCGATGAAAGCTGTGATATCCGCACGACTTCGCCGCTTTCCGATAAAATATCAAAGGAGCTGAAAAAGCGGGGAATGAAATTTGTCGGCTCTACCATAATATATTCTTATCTTCAGGCAATAGGCGTTATCAGTGCGCATGAGAAAAAATGCGACTGCTGTAAGCTGAATTTGCCTACGGCAAAAAATATTAAAAACGCATAACAGGTACATAAATAAAAAAGGGGCACTGAATATCTTTAAGGCAGTACACTGCCTGTACCCGACAGGAAAGGACGGTTTAGGTGGATAATATCATATTGGGCAAAAACGGAATTATATCCGACAGCGACAAGCTTTATGAGGAGCTTGACAAATGGCACGACGATAATGAATATGATAAGATCGCGAACGCAGTAATGAATATCCCGCATGAAAATTGGAGCAACAAGCTGTGGTTCAGACTTATCAGCGCGTATAACAATCTTAAGCAGTTCGACAGGGCTTCCGAGGAACTTGAAAAGATATTCCCGCGCTGTGACAACCCCGTTGACCTGTCCCACTGGCACTATATGAAGGGATATATTTATTACATAAACAACAAAGATATTCTGGCAATGCACTGCTTTGAAGATGGGCTGGAAGCAGACCCCGCCGATTCGCTGGAGCTTGATTTGGACAAAGAGGTAGAGAAATGCCGCAGGTATATCGAAAAGGATTTGAAAAATCTGCGGGAGTTTTCCGAAAAGATCACAAAGTATATCAAAAAGCGCTACACGCAGATGCCCTGGTCGGAAAAATACGAGTATCCAACGAGGAGTTCACCCTGCAGCTGGGTTTTCTCCCCGCCATACGAAAAATACCCGGGCAGGAGCTTGGGTTGGGCTTTAAGGAATATTTTATAAAATATGAAGGCGAGAAAAAGAAGCAGGCCAAGGAGTGGCTGGAGCAGCTCTTTGGAATAATCGACAGAGGCAGCTTCATTGAGTTTTTCTATAATAGCCGCGACTGCAATATCGCGTGTTTAGCGAGGGACGTTCTCGCAAATCTTAACGGAAGGTTGAGCTTTGACATTTCCGAGCTTAACAAAGACGGTCGGCGGCTATTTGATGACGTGACGCTGTTTATTAAGGTTTTCGCTGAGTTTCTTCCGGAAGCTGGCGTTGCCGCGTGGGATATGTGTGAAAAGATCGGCTATCTGCGCCATGCCTACGCGGTCGATTATATCACAAATACCGATTACTGCACCCAAATGATGGCAATCGTGGATGATGCCATGGCGAATTTTTCCTCCGCGGAGGAGTATATGATTTCGCTGGCGTTCGGCAGCGGGCTGTATATGTTCCTGATGAACGACCGCAGCATTTCGGCGGCGCTGGACTTTATGGTGAAATCCACCGCGTTCCTGCTGCGCGGCGATCTTGCGGATATACGCTGGAAAGAGTAGATTATTTCATATAAACGCGTTTTATATTAAAGTCTTTCATATATCCGATTAGAACTTCAAAAATCCAAGCGGCTTTTTATACGCCGACCATAGCAGTACTGTAGTTCTCCAAACGTATACCCAGCATTTGCATTATTTCC
>CAJULF010000035.1 GCA_910587135.1 uncultured Oscillospiraceae bacterium | reverse complement strand
CAGCACGCATCTTGCTTGCATATTTTGCGTATTTCTTCGTTAATTTTTCTTGAAAAACATACAGTATTTCTGCGAAAAATTGCCTCAAAATACACAAAATCTGCCGCGCAGTCTTCATGCCTCGAGATACTAAACAGGCTCTAAAACTGCCCGCCTACAATCAGATTATACAGCGCCACCAGCGCAAACCATATCGCGGGAACGAACAGCGAGGGGAGCATATTCAGCGTTTTCATGTCCTTGATTTTCAGTATCCCAAGTCCCGAAGCGGCTATAAGAAATCCCCCCACAAGGGAAATCTCGGTCATCAGACCGCCGCTTAGCACAGGCTCAAGCCAGCCCGCGCAGAGGTAGATAAGCCCCTGCCAGCAGAACAGCACTCCCGCGGCTGTCGCCATGCCGAAGCCGTAAGTGCTCGCCAGAGCCATAGATGTCACCAGATCCAGAGTGGCGTTGGTGAAAAGATAGGTATTGTCACCGTAAAGAGCGGCATTTATCGGTCCGAGAATGGACAGCGTACCTATACAGTACATAAGTATCCCTGTGGACAGCCCCTGCCCGAGGTTGGATTTGGAAAATCTCCCCACCAGCCTGTTGAATTTATCATCAAGATCAATAATATAGCCAAGCAGACTGCCCAAAGCCAGACTGATTATAAAAAGCACAGGATAATCGCTTTTCGGCATATTCGCGCATACCGCGTTTACGCCTATTCCAACCGCCGCAAGACCCATAGCGTTATACAGCGCGTCGCGGTATTTGTCCTTTATTCCTTTTCTCAGCAGTCCGCCCATCACCGAGCCGGCCAGAATCGTTCCCGTGTTTACTATCGTTCCTATCATTATTTTTCCTGTTCCTTATTTTTCGTAATACGCCAGAATAAGCTCCGTAACCCTATCATAGCTCAGGCTGCCGTCCTTAACGCCCTGCACCCTGATAAAGGTATCGTTGGCTTTATGCGAAACCTCCTTTACCTTACCCTTGAATCTGTTTATGTATTCGTTGTTGGCGTTGAAATCCCTTATCATTCCCTCGGTGCATTCCGCGTGAGCCTCACGCCACATATCCTTGTCATAGGCATAAAGGGCGTTGGAGCAGTACAAAAAGGCGTTCATATATCCCGAGTAGCGATATTCGGGATATTCGCTGTTTATGCAGGACAGAAACGCCAGAAAATTGCACTCGTTCTCAAAAGCTATCCCGCGGGAATGAGCGCTTTCATGCGCGGCGGTAAACGGTATGCACCAGTCGGGCTGCTCAATATTTATATTGCACTCGGCAAAAAAAGGAAAATACATTCCCACTATTCCCGTATAGCTCCAGTAATAGGAAAGCTGCACAGGCTTCTGCCGCCACACACCGGTCCATAAAAACGGATACTCCTCGGTCAGATTTTCGTAGCCGCTGCCCGCGCGGGTAAGCTCCGTCCATATATCCTCCGTGAATACCATACAGCCGTCCTCATCGGTCGCTGTTTCCTCGCGCGCTTCCCTTGCGCCCGCGGCAAGCTCCCTGCATACATAAAGAAGCTGCTCCGCGGTTTTCGGCGAGGTATCCAGCTGCATAAGCCGCTCCATACTCAGCCGATAGTAATTCGCGCCGTGGCATACCATATACATAAGGCAGGTGAAAGATAAAAAAGCCGCCGTGCCTCTCGCCGCCTTAAGAACGGTTTTAGCACGACTTTTGCTGCGCTTTATCCTTACTGCAAGCAAAACCGCAAGAAATACCGTCAGCGGCAGTGCCAGTACGACCAGCAGCTCCGTCAGCGAGACAGGTATCAGGCTTGTGACAAACCCGAGCGGCACCGTTACAGCCTTAAATAGTCCGCGTGAAAAGACATACTCCGTAACACTCGGAAACATAGGCAGAAAAAAATACATTGCCGCCGCCAGAATAAGCGGATAAAATATCCATGTTGCCTTAAGGAATTTTTTCATATATACCCCTCTGACCGCCGCCGGATATGCCGCGGCTGTAAACACGTTCTTAAAAACCATACTCTCCGACATAATTATACAACAAATTTTTCTTTTCGTCAAGCTTTTATCCAAATAAGAAATATCCCGCGCAGAATTTTCCATGCGGGACAGATTGTTTATATAGGTTGACCAAGAGCGGATTATTTAAAAAATTTCAAAATTTCCGTTAGGCATACTCCGTTCCGCTTCGCTTCACTCCGCATGCCTAACGGAAACCGCGCGCATTTGCCATTAGGCAAATGCGCGACTTTTTGAAATTTCATGCGCCGACATCGCGTTTTCGATAGGCTTTTTATACAAGCTGTCCCGCGTGGACATTCCGCGCGGGATTCTGCGTTTTATTTCGGATATTCAACTGCCAGAGTGTCCTCCGTCGCCATTCTGTAACCTACTCCGACCTCGGTGAAAATATACCGCGGCGAGGACGGCTTTTTCTCTATTTTGCGCCTTATATTTGCCATATTAACCCTCAGAATCTGATTATCACCCATAGCGCCCGGACCCCAAAGCTGGCTGATAAGATAATCATATGTAAGCACATGACCCGCATTTTTGCCAAGAAGCGCCACGATTTTAAACTCGCTTTGCGTCAATCCGACATCACGACCGCCGACGCTGACGCGAAACAGCTCGTAGTTTATCTCCAGATCTCCCACCGAATACTTATGGGAAACCAGCATATCCGGCGCCTTATGCCGTATTGCCACTCTGATTCTGGCAGAAAGCTCATCGGGAGAAAACGGCTTTGTTATATAATCATCCGCGCCCGCATCCAGAGCCGCCACCTTTTGCTCAACATTCATTCGCCCCGAGATCACCACAACAGGAATCGACGACCACATACGAAGATTGGTAAGCACCTTCATTCCGTCCATATCGGGCAGACCGAGATCAAGCAAAATAACATCGGGAGGATTGCTTGAAAAAGCCCTCTGAGCCTCCAGCCCGCTGGTTACGATTTCAGCTTCAAAATCCTCTGTTTTCAGCAGCGTATTCAACGAGCAAGCCATTTCCCTGTTATCCTCGATTATAAGTGCTCTGAAATTCATGCCCATGACGTATCATCTCTCCCGCAGTTTTCGCAAATACTGAAATCGCCTGCGGCTGCGTATGATACGCATTGCTGTTGATATGCAAGTTTTTGCTTTAATGTGTTATAGTTTTTATTCAGAACCCGTACCAATAGCGTAGGTGCGCGGATTTTCGAGCATAATATTGTCGCTGTCAAGGAAAAGCGACGCCGCTGTACTGTATGTACAGCATTAACGCAAACAGCGGCAAAATATGCCGAAAAGCCGTGCGACGGAGCTATTGGTACAGATTATTATAAAGGCAGTGTAAAGGTGAACTCTGCGCCGTTGTCGGAATTCCCGCCAAGCAGGCTTCCGCCGTGCAGCTCTATGATAGTTTTACACAATGACAGCCCGACGCCCATGCTCCTTGCCGCGCCTGTATCCGCGCTGCCTACGGAACGCTCCGCAAATAATTCTTCAATAAGCTCCGCGGAGATACCCCTGCCGTTATCGGAAAAGCGGAATTCCGCAAATCCGTTTTTGACTTTAAGAATGATTTCTATTATACTTGCTTCCCCGTGACCTGCCGCGTTTTCCAACAAATTCTGCATTACCTGCTCAATAAGCGACGCGTCCATCATAATTTCCGCCGGATCTTCCGGAACAGTTGAAATAACGGCAACATCATCGTGCGTTCTGCGGAAACGCAGCGCCGCTTCCGAGATTATCTCCTCTGCTGACTCGCGCCGCTTTTTCAAAGTTCGTGCCGATAATTTTCCGCTTGTCAGCATAAGGATATTTTCCGTCATCAGTATAAGCTGATCGGCGCTGCTGACCATTCCCGATATAAGAGCCGCGCTCTCCTGCTGCGTAAGCATCTCGCCGCGCTCGGCAAGTATCCCTGCGGACAGCTTTACGGAAGCCAGAGGAGTTCTGACATCGTGCGCCAGCAAGCGCAGCAGATCGGCGCGAGTTTTTTCGCTCTCCGCGCGCTTCAAAGTTCCCACGTTCCTGCCTGCAATAATACTTACAGCTATCCCCGCCAACAGTATGACGATCAACTCCGAGGCATCCTTTGCCGAAACGCTTCCTTTAAGGAGCACCGCCATAACCGCCCCCGCAGAAGCCGCGAAAAAACCGTAATATTTATCGGCTTTTTCGGCTACGACCGCCGTACCGAGCAAAAAGACTGCCCCGAAGCCGACCGCTCCCGCAAAAAACTTCAGTATAAGGCATACACCGACTGCCGCGGCAAGGCAAATTACCGTGACGGCAATATTCTTCATGCTTGTACTAAAAAACTGCGGCTTTGGCATTGTCTGCTCCTTCATCGGCAACAGATACGAGCCGGAAAATTGCTCGAATATCCATCTGTTTACATTATACCACTTTTTTCTGGAAATTTCTATACCTTTTTGTGCCGCAAGAGCGTAAAAATTTCTTTACATAACAGTTGGGTACATAAACTTATTTGCATTTCCTAAACACATATAGGCAACACCACACACAGCTTGTGCAGGTGTTGCCTATGTTTTTTATGCTATTATGTAGACAAGAAGCTGAAACGCAGTTAAGTAATGCTGACCTAAAGCGGGAAATCCATGCTTGGGCGTACAGCGGATTTGGGCTTCACCCTACACCCACGACAATAATGAGTAATTCGTTTCTTACAGTATTCCTATTGCGCCGTCATAAAGACCCGCCAATGCCAGAATTACCACATACCCAAGAAAACGAACCGTATAATCCTTGGCGGCGGATTCCGACATAACATAGTTTCCGCTTTTTCCCGCGGCTATCCTAAGCAGCAGCGCGGACATATCCCCCGAGGCATCCGCTCCGAAAGCGGCAAGCGCCGCGGTCATTGCTGCCGACGGCAGAAGAAGCCAACCCGACGCTCCCTCAGCCGAAGCGGCAAGATTGAGAGCAGTGCCCATTCCGCAGCACAGCGGCACTGTCCACACTACCCACTCACCCAGCGCAAAATAACCCAGAACATATTCCGCCAACAGAAATATCCCGCCGTAGATAAAACGGCTGAGAAAAAAGCTCAGAAAGCTGCCCTCTGCTTTCATAATAAAAGCCTGAGAAAGCGCCGAAAAATCCGCGCCGCCGAATATCATTACCGCCCCGCATACCGCGCCGCATACCGAAGCCAGACCCATAAGCAGCAGATTGCCGCGGCGGCGCAAAAGAGGCTGCCTTACACGGCGCACGGGCTTGTCCGTTTCTTCCGCCGCCTCTGTCGGCACAGGCTCAGGATTTATTTCGGGAATGCTGTCGGAGGGCGGAACAGGCTCATGCTTGTCCTCCTGCGGTACGCGCATAGTGTTTATTACATTTTCCATTGTCTTTACGCTCCTTTTCTGTATGGATTTTATGCGGCGGACGGCAAATATATTACTTCAAAATAAAATTTAAGGAAATTTTTATGCTTTTCTGTTGACAATACGATGTAATTGTGTTAAAGTATTTATTGACAGTAAGATAATCTGAAAACCGGAGAAAGCATATGAATATCGACCTGAGGATAGTTTCCGGGATTGTAGGCGGGAACATACGATTTACCGACCCGTCTGAGGACGGATACGGATATTATATCTTTGTCGGTGATAGCGGAATACGCGCGGAGGACGTTTCGCTGTACTACGAAAAACTCGGATATGCCGCCGAAAACGCGGACAGGCTTATTGCGGCGGGTTTTCGCGAAGAGTTTTTCGGCTTTTACGGGGTAGACCGCGAAAAAGCCGTTTCGCCCGAAAGCATGAGAAATCGACTGATTTTTGACAGCTTTGTGCTGGTTCCCCCAAAAAAGACAATCGAATTCTGTGTTTCAAATCCCGAATTCATGCTCGGGCATTTTATAGAATATGTGTGGAGCTATGACTGGGTTTTGCGCGGCGTCTGGATAAACTGAATTCTTTAAGTCAATACCACACAAAGGTTGTGCAAGATGACGGAAAGCATACAATCAAACGGCGTACAAAGCCGAAGGGCGGTCTTTGTGCGGTGTGCCTATAATATGCCAAGGGAAATGTTGCCGTGCCTGATTTTGCGCGGCTGATACTTATTCCCATTAGAAAGTGTAAAAAAATCGAGCCAAAACTCTGATATATGATTTTTGCGAAATTTTTGTGTACACTTTCAATGAGGAATTAGTATAACCATTAAGGGAGCGAATCTACATATGAGAATGAGAAGAAAGAAAAACCTCGATGAGCGTATTGCGGCGTGCAAGCCGGTAATGCTTTATATGCAGTGCCAGAACGAGCACGCGGGCGATCCGCTTTCCGAGGAATTTTTCGCGGATTCAGAAAAGGTGTTCGGAAACAGCAATCCGCTTTTTCTGGAGATAGGCTGCGGAAAAGGGGGCTTCGCGATAGAGTTCGCGCGGCAAAACCCCGACATAAACCTTATAGCGTTAGAAAAAACGCCAAACGTTCTGATCACGGGCATGGAAGAGGAAATGCGGCTCGGGCTGCCAAACCTGCGGTTCTGCCTTGGTCAGGCAGAATATCTGGAGCATATGTTCCATACGCATTCCGTTGACAGGCTGTTTCTTAATTTCAGCTGCCCGTTTCCCAAAAAGCAGTACGCCAATCATAGGCTGACCCATGCGCGGTTTCTGGAAATATACCGCAGAGTGCTTAAGGAAGGCGCGGAGATACATCAGAAAACCGACAATATGCATTTTTTCGAGTTTTCGGCAGAGCAGTTCTCACAATGCGGCTTTCCGCTGAAAAATGTAAGCCTTGACCTGCATAACAGCGGTTTTGAGGGCAATATTATGACGGAGTATGAAAAGCGCTTCACCGACCTGGGGCAGCCAATTTACAGGCTCGAGGCAGTGAATACCGGCAAGGAGCAATAAAATGGACGGGTATATTGAATTTGATAATCTTCCGTTCAAGCTCGCTGTCGCGCAGGTGCTGATGTACGATCTTAAGCTCCTCGGTGAGCCGTACAGCGGCGGTGATGAGTACTTTAAAGTCTACAAAGACGATTATGTGGAGGTATCCGACGAGGAATGCATAAGGCGTCTTAAGCCGTTTATAGAACGCGGAATGGATTTTTTTACGGAGCTTAAGATACCGTGTTCTCTTGCTCCTAAAATACAATATCTGTATGCGGGAGAAGAGCTGAGTGTTTATTACAACATCAACCCACAATGGCTTGATCTTGAAGAATACGACGACGGCAGCGCTTTTGATATAACCGATATAAGCGAGCATGAAATAAAGCAGTTTCCCAACCTTAAGGGGATAACGTTCAATATGTACAGCGACCCGCCAAAGGAACTGCTGCAAAAACTGGAGGAGTGGGGAATAGAAATAAACCCGCAATTTTGATATGATATACAGAAAACCGGAAATTCATGAGATAGACCGCAGTCTTTTTCGCGGTTTTACACGGCGGCAGGTCGTTATGGACTGCCTGCGGCGCGAGGGTGATAAATGGGTGATAAAAAGCGACCCTTTTATTGACGACTGGAGCGAGGAGGACTACGCGTTTCTGGTGACCTGCCTTAAAAACACGCTCTCAAGCGGTGGCTTTGTTTACGGAGCGTTTGAACAAAACGTGCTCAAAGGCTTTGTTTCGGTTGAACCGAAGCTTATGGCGGGCGGCTATCTCGACCTTTCCAGCATTCACGTTTCGGAGGATATGCGCGGTCAGGGTATCGGGAAAGTTCTTTTCCGCGCGGCTGCCGACTGGGCAAAAGCGCACGGCGCAAAGCGGCTGTATATCTCCTCCCACTCCGCGGCGGAAAGTCAGGCGTTTTATAAAGCGATGGGCTGCGTGGACGCCGAGATATGCAATAAGGAGCACTCCGAAGCCGAGCCGTTTGACCGCCAGCTTGAATATAAAATAAAGTAAGGTATTTCGCGCATTTCTACCGAAGCGCGTTATAATCGGTTTAAAATATATCATGATAATATAGGGCAGGCACACGGTTTAAAAAGAATTTTTAATAAGGAGAATTGTTATGAAAAAGATCACGGGTACTTTCCCAAGCAGCACGGGGCTGTGCGACATTCATTTTTATTTTTATGTTCCCGAAAAGCCCAAGGCGCTGCTTATGCTGTCCCACGGTATGTGCGAATATATCGAGCGCTATAAGGATTTCGCGCGTTTCCTCTGCGAAAACGACATTATATTGTGCGGAAACGACCATATCGGGCACGGAAAATCCATAACAAGCGACGATATGCTGGGTTATTTCGGCTCTGAAAAGGGCTATATCCATATGGTTCACGACCTGCACCGCATGAAGATGGCGGCGGAAAAGCTCTACCCCGATATCCCGCATTTCCTTATGGGACACAGCATGGGCAGCTTTCTGGCAAGGATATATTTCTCAAAATACGGCGACCGCTGGAGCGGAGCTATATTTATGGGTACGGCGGGCGGAATTACCGGCTCCGCGCCGCTTCGCCGCGTAATGGAAACCATATCGCGCAACCACGGTGACCTGTACCGTCACAAATTCGGCACACGGGTGGTTTTCGGAATGTTCAACCTGCGCACCGAAAACCGCCGCACTCCCAACGACTGGCTGTCGCGCGACGATGAAAACGTTGATAAATTCTGCGCCGACCCCAAATGCAATTTCACCTTTACCATAGCGGGCTATAAGGACCTGCTCAACGCCCTGCTATGCTGCAACAGCGCTCCCGTGATAGAAAATACACCCACCGATACCCCCATACTGTTCCTGAGCGGCGGCATGGACCCTATCGGGGAATACGGGCAGGGAGTGCGCACCGCCTGCATGAAGTATATGGAGCACGGCTGCGACGTGAATATCCGCATTTACCGCGAGGCGCGGCACGAGCTTATCTTTGAGCTTAACCGCGAGGAGGTAATGAACGATATTCTGGAGTTCCTCATCAAAAGGATATAATACTAATTCACAATCTCCGTACAGACATCTTTGCAAAAATCCCAAACCTATCGCTGCGACGATTTTCCTTGCGCTATGCTCGGTCTTTTCGCAAATCATGTCTATACCAAAATCGTGAATTAGTATAAAGCGGACACGGAAGGAACGGAGAAAATGACATATAACGAATTTCTGGCGGGAATCGGCGAATATCGCGGGCTATTTGAAAAGGGCTTGAAAAAACAGGCGAACAAGCATCTTTTCAAATTCGCGGAGGATTTTAAAACCAATGTTTCCGAAGCCGAGGCGGACGGGATACTGTTCTGCTTCTGCCGCGAATATTTTGACCAAAAAGCGCTGCCGTCCGCGTTGACTCACGATCAGCTTCCATTTCAGCTTACGGAGCTGCTCAACGACTACCTCAACCGCGAATGCTCCAAGGAGAAAATGCCGCAAATGCGGTGGGCGTTTCAGCTTTACGGGAGATACTACAATCCCCACGATCCCCAAAACGAGCACGACCCCTTTGACATACTGAAAAAAGCCTACGAGCACCCCGAGTGCGATCAGAAAACCGTCGACCTATATTTCAACGAGCAGGTGGAGTGGCTGTACTGGGGCGCGCACCACTTCCCCGACAGCTGTATCATTTCCCGCGAATCATACCGCGAAACGGTAAAGACCGCGGAGAAAATACTTTCGGAGAAAACAGTTGCCCCCGCGCTCATTGAAGAGTTCAGCTATTATGTCGGACTTTATGAGCTTTTTTACGAATGGTCCGACAGCGGCAGAAAGGGAGATTTCGAGGAGTTATGCGAAAAGTCGGGACATAAATTTCACGCGGTCAAGGCTTTTTACTACAAAAAATAGGAGGATAAAAATGATAAAACATATTGTAATGTGGAAATTCAAAGAGGGAGAGCGGGACAATATGCTGCTGTTCCGCGACAGGCTGCTGGCGCTCAAGGGGCAGATACCCGAGATACGCGCAATGGAAGTGGGGATAAACATGAACCCCTCCGACCGCAGCTATGACGCGGTGCTTGTGTCCGAATTCGACAGTATGGAAGCGCTGAACTGCTACAGCACCAACCCTCTCCATGTGGCTGTGTCGGATTTCTGCAAGACTATCCGCACCGCCTCGGCAAGCGTTGACTATGAGTTCTGAACGGGTCACGCATGAGTTCCCGCCCGTGTACGACGGCAATTCGCGGGTGCTGATACTGGGGACCATACCGTCGCCGAAATCACGGGAGCGTGGATTTTACTATATGCACCCGCAGAATCGATTCTGGAAAATGCTGTGTGCAGTTCTGGATGAGAATATCCCCGAGGACGTCAACGGCAGGCGCGTGCTGTGCCTGAAGCACGGCATAGCCCTGTGGGACGTATTGGAAAGCTGCGACATAACAGGTGCGGAGGACAGCTCCATCAAAAACGCCAAGCCGAATGATCTGCGGCTTATTCTGGACAGCTGTCCGATAAAGGCGGTATTTACTACAGGGAAAAAGGCTCACGCGCTATATAGCAAATACTTTCCGCACCTGCCCGAGGACATCTGTCTGCCCTCCACCAGCCCCGCCAACCGCACCATAACCGAGACGGAAATGCTGGAGGAATACCGTAAAATCGCCCAATATCTGTAAAAGCCTGTTTAGTATCTCAACATGCACAAGCGAGAGGCGTGCGGTGAGATACCAAACAGGCCAAAAAACACGGAGCGGTACAAAAGCGGTGTCGGGCAATATCGCCCGACACCGCAATTTGTTCTACGGGCTGCTAAGCGCTTTTGGTTATCACTCCGCGCTTTTTTCTGTAATATAGTCGAGATTGCCAAGGTCATAAGCGTCGGTCATTACGGCATTATCATCAAAATAGCCGTCGATCATCGCGTCAGCGTCGTCAGGCAGTTTGACTTTGTGGTATGCTTTCCCGTCTTCATCTGTGTATTCCGTTACCGTGTCTACTGCTTCACCTTTATCGATTATATAGCCGATATCACCAAGATCGCCTGCGCCAACCTCTTCGGCGGCTTCATCAAAATATGCGTCGACCACCGCGCCGACCTCGGCGCTCTCGGGCAGTTCAAGCCAAATACGCTCGTATGTGTTTCCGTCCTCGGCAGTGTATTCGGTTACCCTTCCGGTCACCTCTACTCCGCCTACCCAAAGACTTATCGTTCTGACAATACCGTCAATAACCGCGCCGTCGGTAGCGGCGTTAGCGGTAACAACGGACACAGCGCCCGTCGCGGCGATAGCTGCCGCTATTATCAAAGGCTTTACGGAAAAATGTTTCATGTTTTTGTCCTCCTCTATTCGCGACAAAACAGCGGTCTTGATATCCTCTGCGCTTCTGTCTGCTGTCTGTTCCTCGTCAAAGCATTTTTTCAGCAATTCTTCAAGCATGATCAAAACCTCTTTTCGTCAGATAATCTTTTAGCTTGTTTCGTGTTCTGGAGAGGGCGGAGCGAACCGTGCTCTCGGAAAGCTCCATTTTGCGCGCTATTTCGGGAGTACTTTCACCGTAGAAGTAATACCTCGCGAACATCTCGCTTTCTCTTTCGGAGAGCGTTGAAAGCCCCTCGTCAAGACAGCGTATCATCTCGCGGAGCTGCGCCGTTTCCTCGATACGGAATCCGCTCGGTATTTCAAGCTCCGAGATGTCCTCAAACGGCGGCTTTTCGGATTTGAAACGGTCCTTTACGGCGTTTCTCGCTATCGCGGAAAGATACGAACGAAATCCGACGTCAGCGTCAAGATTTTCCCTATGCTGCCATAGCGAGAAGAAAACGTCCGAGCAAAGCTCGTCGATATCCTGCTCGGAAAACGTTCCGCGCGAAAAGTTGCGGATAACAGTGCGGACATATCCCGTATAGCAGTCCATGATTTCCTTTAAAGCCGCCGTATCGCCCCTTTTCAGCTTTACGGCAAGCGCTCTTTCCTTTGTCATAGTGTCCAGACCTCCGAAGAAATGCTGCGCAGCAATCTTTTTTGCCCTCTCACTTATATATACGACGATTTTTCGGAAACGCTGCAAAATAAACGAAAAAATCCTCCCCGCGCAAATTCGCTGCGGAGAGGATAATACTATAGCCTGTATAAAAATGTTGACCTAAAGCCGGTTATTTGAAAAAAAATCAAAATTTTCGCACTCACGCTCCGCTTCGCTCTGCGCGACTGCGAAAACCGTACACATTTGCCATTCGGCAAATGTGTCAGCCTGTATATAAAGGTTGACCTAAGGCTAATTATTAAAAAAAATTTCAAAATTTCCGCTAATCATACTCCGCTTCACTTCGTTCCGCTCCGCATGCTTAGCGGAAACCGCGCGCGTTTGCGTTCGCAAACGCGCGACTTTTTGAAATTTCATGCGCCGACATTGCGTTGTCCATAGGCTTTTTTTACAGACTGAATACTAATTTACAATCGCCGTATAGACAAGATGACAAGATTATAAATCAGTATAAGTTTTATTCCGAGAACACCACGATCCCCGACTCCTCAAAAGCTCGCTTGACCTCCGCAAAGGTGCTGCCGGAAAACCCGCTGCCCTTGATAAGAACCGCGTATTTCTGTCCGGGGTACAAAGCGTTCATTTTACCGATAAACGCTTTCGCCTCAACATATACGTCGGTATTGTTTTCTGCCGAATAGTCTATCAGCAGCATAAGATTTTTCAGTTTTTCCTTATCGTCCGCAAGTTCCGCGTCGGTGGAAAGCTTTTCCGTTTCAAAAAGCCCCGCGCCCATCTCGGGGAGTATCTCCGCGCCGTTTTTCTCCGCCGCCCTTCTTGCGCTTTCGACTACCCGCCACAGCGCGGTCAGGCGCTTTGAGGCATCTCCGATATCCGCAAGCAGGGAATAATCCACGGAGTTGAAATTCGGGAATTTCGTATTGGTAAGGATAATAGTTTTAAAGCCCGCAGCAGAAAGCTCCTCGGTTATTTGCCCGATAAAATCGGAGGTTTCCTTGTTGAACGGTGTAAGCCATGTTTTTCCGCCGTTTTCCGCATAATTGTCCAGCCAAGTCCAGCCCTCTGTTGCCGTGAATTTTATCCCCTCAACGCCGCTCGGGCTGATATGATCCATAAGGGTATTTATCCGCGCCACTGGAGTAAGCTCCGCCTTTGTAATTATATCGCATATCTGTTCCGCGGTAAGCGCTCCCCTGACACCCTCGCCGTCCCTAATTCCCTCAATATCGCTTTTGTACAGGAAATATCCGTCGGCGTCCTTGAGAGTTACCGCGACGCCGGTATACCCCCCGTTCTTTGCCGCGGCTATCGCGCTGTTAAGGCTGCCCGAATTTAACGCCGCACCCTCGGACAAAATAAAGGTATTTTCAAGGGAATATTCCTCCGCGGGAGGCTCTGTGCTTTCGACCGACTCGATAACGGGCGGCACTGTTTCCGCATGGGAAGTATCCTCCGCCGTGGGCGGAGTCCACACCGAACTGCTGTCGGATGTATATTGATCTCTGTTCTTAAAATAGTCCATTATCGGCTTTCCCGCGCTGTATCCCACCACACACAGCACCGCGGCGGCGGCAACGGTCAGTATCACCGCAAGCGTCTGCTTGCCGCGGCTTTTCTTTTTGGAATACAAATTATAATTGTGATGCTTTATTTTGATGTTGGTTTTTTTCTTGCCCATTACCGTCCTCCGATTTGTGAGCTTGTTCTAATAGCCGCCCAGCACGTACCTGCGGCAAATTTTGCCTATGACTGCGTTGAAATTTCTTGACTTGCAACAGCAAGTCAAGAAATTTTGTTTTGTCCCCGATAAAATTTGCCCGAAAAACACGCGCCAATATTTTGAAGACCGCTTTCGAATATGCCGAAATTCGGGCATATTGGGCTAATAGAACAAGTTTTGTATTATATTGCCGAAACCATATATTTAACTTGTTTTAAAATTTCGCGGTATATCCCACCAGAACATAAAATCCCATTGAAACTATTCCGATATATATCAGCATTATCGGATACCCGCGGAACGCTCTCGGTATCTTGTTCGAGTCCAGCTTTTCATGCGCGATATTGAGCATAAAGCAGGCGAGGAAGAACCCTATCCCTGTTCCGAAGCCATAGCCGATATAGCTCCATATATCGCTTCCGTAGGCGGAATTGAGGAAAAGAGCGCCCAGCACCGTGCAGTTTACAATAGCGAGATGAGCGTGCTTCTTTATCAGCGCAAAGGTATCCGGGAACAATCTCCATAAAAACAGCAGCGCCAACACATACAAAATGCTTATCACCGTAACGTAAACCAACGGCATGAACAAATACCCCAGTTCCAGCGGCAGCAGCAGACCATCCAAAAAATAGGAGATTATGCTTGCAACGGTGGTCATGGCAGTCATGCCGATGGTAAAGCCGACAACATGAGAGTTTTTGCGGGAAGCGTAGATGACCACGTTCGCACCCAGCGCTCTTTCAAATATAGCGTTCTGAACAAATATTGACACCATAGCGGTGGCAACGATCTTTGCGAAAGCGCCCATTACTTCCTTGCCCCCCTTCTGCCGACGATCACACGGCATACAGCCGCGAGTATTCCCACAAGGATAAATCCGAAAAAGGGAGACCTTGCCGCGGGCATTGGCTCGTCAAACAGATACAGCCCGAAAAATGTTCCGTAAGCAAGCAGCTCGCGTATTATGCCGACCGCGAACGCGGCGACAGCGTATCCCGCTATATATATCAGAGCGTCCAGAGCCATAACGCCGAACGATTCAAGATAAAAGCGGCTTTCGGTTTTCGCAAGCAGCAGAAGATTTACAACGCTTATCTCAATATATATAAGCACTCCCGAAACAGTTTCCGGAAACAGCATTGAAATCAGCAGCACCGTGGGAATATAAACTGCCCCCGCCACCACCGCGTAGATCAGTATCCGCATGGAATACATTATTTTCCGCGGGATAAGGCGGCATATCAATATCGAAATATATGATACCATAAAGAAGCAAAGCGTCAGCACCAACGCGCGCTCCGCCGTGGTGGCGGCGACGATTATCGGCGCGGTCACCAGCCCGCTCATAAGAACGATGTTCTGGCGGAAAAGCCCGTCAAAATTTATTTTTGATTTTTTCTCATTCATCTTTTCCCGCCCCCTTATCCTTGCGCTTGCGATGATGCTTTATTTTTCCGTCAATGGGCGGGGTGTTGTAGCGGTACTTTTCGGGCAGCTTTATCTCCTGGGTATCCGTGAGCTTTACGCTGCCGCGCTGAACCTGCGTGCGCGACTTCTCATAGGAGTTGATGTACGTCTTTTTCCAGTACATAAGATTTTCAACTATCGTATCAAAGCAGCAGGACAGCGCGCTTGTTATTAGCAGCGCGAACACGAAGCAGCCCTCCGCCTGACCGAAATATCTGAACATCATGGTAGTATATCCCAGAACCACCCCATATATTACCTTTGCAGCAGCCCTTTTTGGCAGAAGCGGCGGCTCGGAGGCTATAAACAGCGTTCCGAACAGGAAATACCCCGAAGATATCTCCAGAAAAGCCGATTCCATTCCGCTTACGTCGGAGCGGGGAAAGAAAAACGCCAGCAGCCCTGCCATGCCTATCGCGGGCAGTGCTGCCAAGAAGCTGTTTGTACCCCTTATCAGCATACATACGCCGCACACCAGTATTATCAGAATATTGACCGAGCCGATAGCGCCCGAAATATTTCCCAGCAGGATATCAAAGGTGGAAGAGGTGGGTACGTTTCCAAGCTTCAGCGCATACTCCAGCGAACGCCCCAGCGTTCCCGAAAACTCACCGAAAATGGGGTAATGCTCCCCCGCCTTGGTGAAGTACAGCATTTCCGCAGGATAGCAGATTATCAGAAATGCGACTGCAATGGCAGGCGGCGGAAACAGGATATTGTCGCTGCCGCCGAAAATATGCTTGCCTAAACCTATGCATATTACCGACGACATGACAACAAGCCCTATCGAAATACTTGAGGGCATGAGCATTGAAGCCGCCAGCCCCCAGAATGGCACAGCGAAATCCTCTATATCATAGGGGATTTTTCGGATAAGACAGCAAACCCTGTCCGTAACCATACATAAAACCACGCTCAGCACGGATATCAGCAGCGCTCTCAGCCCCATCAGAAACACCGAGGGTATAAGCAGAGCCGCCATGAATATAAAGCGTTCAAGATAAACCTTGCGCGGGTCGCGCGCGGCAACAGATAACATGAAATTTTTTCCTTTCCGGATTTTGTGTCGGCAGTGCGGAGACCGTCCGCGCAGCCCTGAAAACAATCGCCCGACGGCTATGCGGACTGAGTATTATTCCGGCCCTTTAAGCAGTCGGTTGGCGGCAGTCATATCCTCCGCGCCGAAAAGAGCGGTCCCCGCCACCAACACGTTCGCGCCGGCGGCGCGGGCTATCCCCGAGGTGAGGGTGTTTATGCCGCCGTCCACCTCTATATCAAGTTTTTCAAAACCGTTTTCCGCCGCGTATCGGCGCAAAGCAGTGATTTTGTCCGCGGTTTCGGGAATAAATCCCTGCCCGCCGTAGCCGGGCTCAACCGTCATAACAAGCACCATGTCGCAAAGCGGCAGATATTCAAACGCCCTCTCTATGGGAGTATCGGGTTTTACGGCGACCGCCGACCTTATCCCGTATGCTCTTATCTCCTTAAGCGTGTCGGAAACGTCGCAGCGGCTCTCAACATGGATATCTATAAGACTTGCGCCCGCCTCGGCAAAGAAGCCTATCTGCCTGCGGGGGTTTTCCACCATAAGATGGACGTCAAGGAACATATCCGTGGCGTCCCTTACGCATTTCAGAACGGGGGAGCCGTATGATATCTGCTCCACAAAAACACCGTCCATTACGTCAAAATGTATCCAATCAACTCCCGCGCGCCCGCAGCGGTCTATTTCGGCTGAAATTTCCTCCAGCCTGCACGCAAGCAGGGAGGCGGAGGTAAGTATCTCTATTTTGATCAGACCCTTTCACTGTTTCGCTTTTTCACTTTTTACCGCCGTCGGCGGCAGTCTGTATATAATACTAATTTATAATCTGCGTGTAGACATCTTTGTGACAATCTTACGCCTATCACTGAGTCAACACTCCTTGTGCTATGCGCAAGCTTGCCGCAAATCTTGTCTACACTCCGATAATAAATTAGTATAAAATGCAGACCTAAGCGAATTATTTATATTTGAAATTTTCCGCGACCCGCCCGAACGCGCAGCACTACGCTTCGCTCCGTATTGCACACTCAGGATTCCGCGAAAAATTTCCCGATTCAACATTGCGCCGCGATAACCTCTTCTACAGGCTTACCGCTATCAGCGGTATCATCATCTCATCAGCGGTAAGCCCCGCGTGATTGGCAACGAAATTTTTGCTTTTCTTGTTGTATAACGATATGTCCCCCACGGCTATCGCCAGATAATCCCCCAGCATTTCGCCAAGCCGCGGGTGGGGCGTTCCCCTGCCGAAAAGCTCCCGTTCCATAACCTCTTTTTTGGGCATCAGCAGGAACGAATCGCCTAAGTTCTCCGCGAACGCGGCTTCCAGCTGCTTCTCCATGCCGCTTTTAACAAAAAGATTAACGCAGCGCGGCTCTATCGAGGGCATTCTCACCAGACACTCCATGATATCGGGGTAATCGGTTATTACCCTTTTAGGGCTGTCGATATGCCCGTGATCGGCGGTTATGATAAGCAGCGTGTCGGAAAGCCGCTCCGAAAGTTCCGCCGTCATCAATTCGATATCCCTAAGCACCAACTTTGCGCTTTCGCCGAAGCAGCCCTTGCGGTGCATTATGTTGTCGGGCTGATCCCAGTATGCGTAAACGTACTTCTCGCCGTCTTCGGCACACAGACGCTCTATCTCGCGGCAAAATGCGCCGAAATCCTTCGGATGCGGCTCGGCAAAGGGTGCAAGATAATGCGCGCCGTAACCCGCCGCAGCAATACGCGAACAAATTCCGTTATAGGGAAGATATTTCCATGCGGCGCTTTCGCCCCCAATCGGCTCGTCGGTGTCAAAATCCTGATTCCGAAAATAAACCACGTTCTTATCAAGCTCGGGGAAATATCCCGTCCAGCCCAACCACGCCGTCTGTACGGGGAACAGCCCGCTGTCCATCGCCGTTGTCGCGGCCACGGTAGTTGGCGGAAACACGGAGGAATACGTCCCCTTGAGATTGCGGCGGAAAAATCCGTCAGACTCAAGATCAGCTTCGATAATATTATTGCCCATTCCGTCCAGCAGCATTACCACAACGTTTTTGCAGCGCTTATCCAGCAGCCCGTCCGCAAGAGGCAGCGTGGGGTTCGGCGGCATAACGCCGAAATGCTTCATCACCGAGCAGGCGAGGTTTGCAATGCAGTTGTTGTAATCGGGATATAATATCTTCATACGGTTTTCCCCTCTAAATGGTTAAAGCTCCGTTTCACACCATACATATATATTCTATAATAAATGCTCCGTTAAGTCAATAAGCATTTTGCATTTTTTCCGATTTTTTTGTATAAGTGCGTGAAAATGTTCTAAAGCGCACGAAAAATAAGCAATATATTTGTTTATTTTTTCTGTTAAGTTTGGGTTGAAAAAAATCGGTTTTGGTGGTATAATATTGCTAATCATAAATCAAAGCCGACCCGCACGATCGGAGCAGGCTTACAAAAGCAGTTTTCCCTGACGCTCACGCATATATCCGCGTTTATGTGAACCTCCGAAGCCAAAGAAAAGCGCTCCGCTTTCCGCGGCTTCTTTTCATACTCACCGTACCCGCTATGCCTGAAGGGACATCTGCCCGAAAATGAAAGTGAGGAAATCAGATGCTGAATTGTAACTACGGAGAAAAATTTATCAAAGAAGGGCTTACTTTTGACGACGTTCTGCTTATACCCGCGAAAAGCGAGGTAACGCCGAACATGATCGACATCAAAACCAATCTCACCAAGGATATCACGCTCAATACGCCCATAATGACCTCCGCCATGGACACCGTTACGGAGTCCAAAATGGCGATAGCCATCGCGCGCGAGGGCGGCATAGGAATTATCCACAAGAATATGTCCATCGAGCAGCAGGTAGACGAGGTGGACAAGGTAAAGCGCTCCGAAAACGGGGTAATCGTCAATCCTTTCTTTCTTTCTCCGAATGACAGCGTTTCCGACGCGGACGGTCTGATGGGCAAATACAAGATATCCGGTGTTCCGATAGTGGAGGACGGCAAGCTGGTGGGAATATTCACCAACCGCGATCTGCGCTTCATATCCGACCCCAACCAGAAGATCGGCGAGGTCATGACAAGCGAACATCTGATAACGGCTCCCGTAGGCACAAATCTGGCACAGGCACAGGAAATACTCAGGCGGCACAAGATAGAGAAGCTTCCGCTGGTAGACGACAACGGCTATCTTAAAGGACTTATTACCATAAAGGATATAGAAAAATCCGTTCAGTACCCCAACACCGCCCGCGACAAGTCGGGAAGGCTGCTGTGCGGCGCGGCTATCGGAATTACCCCCGACGTACTTGACAGAGCGGGCGCGCTTATAAAGGCTCAGGCTGATGTGCTGGTGCTCGACTCCGCGCACGGTCACAGCAAGAACATAATGGACGCGCTTGACAAAATCAAGAACGCGTTCCCCGATACACCTATTATAGCCGGCAACGTGGCTACCGCAGCAGCGGTCGAGGATCTTATCAAGGCGGGCGCGGACGCTGTAAAGGTAGGTATCGGACCCGGCTCGATATGCACCACGCGTGTTGTCGCCGGCATCGGCGTGCCGCAGATTACGGCGGTTTACGACTGCGCCTGCGCGGCTGCCAAGTACGGTATCCCGATAATCGCGGACGGCGGAATCAAATATTCGGGCGATATCGTCAAGGCTCTCGCGGCGGGGGCAAATCTGGTAATGCTCGGCTCGCTGCTGGCGGGCTGCGAGGAAGCGCCCGGCGACGTCGAGATATATCAGGGCAGGAGCTTCAAGGTATACCGCGGCATGGGAAGCCTTGCGGCAATGAAAAAAGGCTCTGCGGACAGATATTTCCAGGACAAGAACAAAAAGCTCGTTCCCGAGGGCGTCGAAGGCCGCGTGCCCTATAAGGGAGCTTTGGCGGATACCATCTATCAGCTTGTCGGCGGTATCAGAAGCGGTATGGGCTACTGCGGCTGTCCCACTATCCCCGAGCTTCAGGAGAGAGCGGAGTTTGTGAAGATAACGGGCGCGGGTCTTAAGGAATCCCACCCGCACGACATCTACATAACCAAGGAAGCCCCCAACTATTCCGCGAGCATATAAGCAGCGCCGCACAAACAGTGACTGTTTGTGCGGCAAATAATGATTGATATTTCGGGATGCGGTATTACGGATAACGAAAAGATCACTTACCGCGGATATCGATTTTACCGTTTACATGAATTGAACACGGAGCATAACGCTGCGTATCCGAAACAGAAGGGGGAGCATATTTGTGAAGCTTGTGTTTATAATCGGCAATGCCGCCGTAGGCAAAATGACCGTCGGGCAGGAGCTTATGAAAATAACCGATCTGCGGCTGTTCCACAATCATATGACCATCGAACCGGTTCTGGAAATATTCGGCGATTTCAACGAAACCGCCATAAGCAGAATGCGGCATGTTATTTTTGAGGAGTTTGCAAAGTCGGGCAAATACGGAATGATATTTACATGTATGTGGGCGTTCGATATGCAGTCCGATTGGGATTATATCGAATATGTCAAAAGCATTTTCGAGCCGTACAATACCGAGTTTTATTATGTAGAGCTTGTTGCTTCCCGCGAGGTACGTTTGCAAAGAAATGTGACGGAAAACCGCCTGCAAAACAAAGCGTCCAAAAGAGATGTGGACGCGTCAAATCAAAGGCTTATTAACGACGACAAAAATCACCGCCTTGAGAGCTTTGATGGAGAAATAAAATTTGAAAACTACATCAAAATCGACAACACGGAGCTTCCCCCCGACGATGTCGCGAAAATGATAAAGGAAAGATTTTCGCTGTGAATCGTCGGCTGAGCCGCAGTGCGTTAATTTCTTCGGTTCATTGATTATAAGTTCTGAAGTCAACAAAGCTTAAATATGGCATGGCTCAATACCGCGGAACTTAAAAACCGTATCGGAATTAAGCTAAGAGCCTGTTTAGCATCTCTCAGCATGCATCTTGCTTGCATATTTTGCGTATTTCTTCGTTAATTTTTCTTGAAATACATACAGTATTTCTGCGAAAAATTGCCTCGAAATACACAAAATCTGCCGCGCAATCTGCATACTTCGAGATACTAAACAGGCTCTAAATAATAATTTATACCGGAGAGTGTACACCAACATTCTTCGGTTGCTATTTTGGGCATATGTTACGCCATCGGCATGATATAGAACCTATATTCACAAGATATTGCACGCGTCATTTTGCAAATTTTGCCGATTACCGCGTTATAATCTCTTGATTTATGGCAGCAAGCCCGCGAAATTTCGACTTGTCCCCGACAGAACTTACCCGAAAATCCACTCGCAAATCTTGTGTAGTCAGGTTCTAAATTCTTAAGCCGCTTTTGAACGGCTTTTTTGAGAAAAGCAGACCGAGTAAATTCAAATCGGGGCATGCAGCATTAAATCCACAAAGTAATCCGACAATCAGCATAATTTGTTTTTATAATTTTTAACAGAAAATTAAGCAAAAATGTTGTTGACAAAAACTTTAGATAATGCTATAATAAAATAAATTAGTATTCCGCATATCCAATGCAAAAAATTTACAATGGGTACGCGGATATAAAAGTGTTCGCCGTGAAATCGTTTACAGCAGACAATACAAAATAAGGAGGTTCCATTTTAATGAGGAAAACCAGAATTGCCGCGGCGCTGCTTTCCGCCGCAATGCTTGCGGGAATAACCGGCTGCGAAACCGAAACGCCGCAGTCCTCAAACCCGCAGAACAGCACCCCGCCCGTTACCACCGTCGCAACGACTACCGCCGACCCCGACGAGAACGCGGCAACCGACCAGAAGGTCAACGAAATATCCAGCAAGGATTTCACTCCCGACGGCAACGCGGGCAAAATACGCTATCTTGGATACTATGACCTCGCGGGAGATAATAAGTCCTCCGAGCCGTATCTTATATTCCACTCGGAACAGTACGGCGGCGAAATAGAATATATAAATTGCTCCAGCGGAAGCGCGTACTTTGACGCTCTCGGCACTATGATAGCCGCAGACGATTCTCCCGACCTGGTACTTTATGAATGGCTGTCATTCCCGGGCGGAATGAGCAAGGGAATGTATGAGCCGCTCGATGAATATTTCGATACCGACACCGAGCTGTGGAGCGGTATGAAGAAAACCATCGAGGACTTTGCGTTCAAGGGAAAGCATTACTACTATCCTTTCCGTCTGCGCACATATTTTGCGCTGAACTACAACCGGCGCACCATTGAAGAGGCAGGTCTCAAAGACCCATACGACCTCTACAAGGAAGGCAACTGGACTTGGGACACCTGGCGCGACCTTATGATAGACTTCTGCAATCTGAGTGAAGATAATATAGGATATGTCAGCTCGGCGGACGTTCTCGCGTCGGTAGTCGCGACGACGGGCGTGAATTTCGTGGACGTTCAGGCAGACGGCACGGCAGTCAACAACCTCGCCGACCCCAACGTTATCAGAGCCATGCAGTTTATCGAGGAACTGTACCGCTATGGGCTGATGCACCAGAAGCAGCTTGGCGACTGGGTATCCCCCGACCTTTGGGCTGTCAACTCCGACCGTGCGCTGTTTATCGGCGTAGAACCGTCATGGTGCTATGAGGCGGCGACCTCAAAGGTGCAAAACCCCAAGGGCGTTGAGAACGACATTCACGACACCATCTCGGACTTTGCCTTTGTTCCCTTCCCCCGCGACCCCAACGCGGATAAGTATTACCAGGCGTGCGACAGCTACGGTTATATGGTTCCCAAGGGAGCAAAGAACATCAAAGGCGCGGTGGACTGGATATACTGCAACAGAGTATATGAAACCGATGAGAATGTAATTGTGCGCACCAGAGAGCAGCATATCCATCCGGAGCCGATCACTTACGTTGACGGCAAATTCGCGGGAGAGCGCAAATGGCAGATCACATGGGACGAACAGGTCTACGATGTCATGCTTGATCTCACAGACCCGACCAAGTTTGAATTCAATTTTGACGACTGCTACGGCTTCAACTCCGAGCTGTCCACAACCATTATAGGCTCTATGCTGGACGAGGTGGGATTCTTCGGCGGCTCTTATTCGCAGCTCAGTAATCAGTATATCCCCGTTGTCAACGATATTATAAGCGGAATAGGATAAATATACTACTGCCATATAAAATTCCCCCACGCTTAAGCGCGGGGGAATCAGTCTGTAGAAAAAGCCTATTTGCTGCGCAATGTCGACGCATGAAATTTCAAAAAGTCGCGCGTTTGCGAAAGCAAACGTGCGCGGTTTCCGCTAAGCATGCGGAGCGGAACGAAGTGAAGCGGAGTATGATTAGTGGAAATTTTGAAATTTTTTTAAATAATCCGCTCCTGGTCAACATTTAGAACTTGATCCAATAGGAGTGGTGTGCGGAAAATTTCGCCGAAAAGACGTGCGCCAATCCTATTGTTGTCTGACACGCAAAACGCGAAAATTTGACACTCAAAACACAAAAAACAAGCCGCCGAAAAATATAAAATCGGCGGCTAAAACATTCGCTTAAATGGCTTTATAGTGCTGTTTTATAGATGTTGCAGCGCAACAAAAACCTCAATTTGACATCTACAAAATGTTGATATTGAAAATTATTCAGCAATTTGTACACTCTGCACAAATTTCAACAATTCAACAGCACTTAGAAAAAGCGGAAAATTTTATTATCTACTCTCACTATCTTCAAAAATTAAAACGTCATTCAAACCGCATTTTAACGCCATTAAAATTCGGTTTAAATAATCGAGCTTAATGAAATCGGCGTTGTTGTTGCAAAGATCGCATATGGTCGAGGGGCGTATCCCCGTCAGCTTTGCAAGCTCCGCCTGCGTCATGTTTCTGCGCTCAAGAAGCGGGCGCAGGTTGATGTTGATCATGTTTACCTCCGATTTATTTTGTTTGCGTCGTAGAACGTAACAAAATCCGTTATTTACTTCGTAAAAAAAATAAACCGAATCAATAATTCGTAATTATCAGCTCCTTGAATTTACCGCCCGCAAGATTATTGCCGCGTTCGACGGCTTCTATTTTAAAGTCCTTATACAGTTCACGGACAAAATCATCATCGTTGTAGGACAGCAGAAATTTCCCCCTTATATTCGCCAGAGTGTCGCGAAGCCTAATATGGTCGGATTCCGCGAATGGAACGTCATAATATTTTTCGGTGGAATGATAGGGCGGATCGCAGTAAAACAGCGCTGTCGGGCGGTCATAAACCTTGATGAGATTTTCAAAATCCTTGTGCTCGATCACCACCGAGGACTTCATCAGCCGCGCCTGAACGTTGGAAAGATACCGCACCGCGTTTCCCAGATTTTTGGTGTTACAGCCGTAGGTCTTTCCGTCAGCTCCGAAAGATAATTTCATGCGGATAAAATATCGCGCGGCTCGCTGAATATCGGTCAGCCCGCGCATATTGAGCTGAGCGGCAGCGTCCTCAAAAAACTCACGCGCGTTGCAGTAACCGTCGAGCTCACGCTGAAGCTCCTCGGCGTGGTATTTTATGCAGCGCATAAGATTGACAAGCTGCCCGTCAGCGTCGTTGTAGACCTCAAGCGGCGCGTGGCGGTCTTTGTAGAAAAGAACCCAGCCCGCGCCGCCGAAAACCTCAATGTAGCGGTCGAACGTTCCATCCGCGGGGAAGCGCTTGCAGATGTGCTTCCTCAATAACTTTTTTCCTCCGATTCTTGTTATCGGACTGTTCATATACATCAACTCCTTAAATATTTAAGCGGGGCTGTGAACCCCGCCGTTGTTTACTTTTCCACTTCAACAATAAACCCGTCAAAGCCTTTTTGCTTAGCCTGCGCGAGATAATTTTCGGCGTTCTGCCTGCTTGCGAACGCGCCTATCTGAACGCGATACAGCCCGTTTGAGGTTTGCGCTATAAAGCCGCTGAAGCCCTTTTTGGCAGCCTGCTTAAGGTAACTTTCCGCATTAGCCCTGACGGAAAACGCTCCGATCTGGACGCGGTAAAGTATGCCTGTATCGGGCGTTCCCGCAATTATGCGCCGCTTAAGCTCCGCCCAGCGCGTGCTGTCGACGTAGTACATTGGGCAGTGCTTACCCGTCAGATCGTAGTGCCGCACGACGTTATTAGCGTCGATGCCGTACTTTTTCATGAGGTACGGGACAAGCTCCGACAGTGCCGCTATCGACTGCTCGGTGAACTTTCCGGTTGTATCGGGGTGGCAGACCTCGATATGTATCACGTTTTTGTTGTTGCCCGTTGCGGCGTAAGCCTGCTCGTTATCGGGAAGGCAGCGGATAAGCTCTCCCTGAATTCCCACGACATACTGGCTGCTGGTTTCCGCGTTCGGATTCGCCGTGAAAAACAGCGCGAACCTGTCCGCGCTCGCTCCCGCGTCGCCTGTGTAATGCACGCAGATTCTCTTCGGCGTTGAAGCCTTGCCGGGACGGTTGTATTTGCCTTCGGGTATGATCTTATCGATCATCGTCATGGTCGTCATCCTTTCTGAGCTGCTCCAGAATATCCCTCAGCTTCTTAGGTATCGGCAGCCCGAGCTTCGCGGCATTCTCGAGGATAGATATTCCCTCGTTTGCCGCGAAAAACAGGATAACCGCCGTCATCAGCGCCGAGCCCGTGCCGATTATGTAAGTATCAATGAGATGTCCCACCGCGATAATCACCAGCACCATCAGCTTCTTGACAAGCCCCTTGAACCCCGTTTCCGAGGACAGCGCCTTTGCGGCTATCCCGCACAGAATACCCGTAACATAATCCAGTGCCATCAGCGCTATTATCGCGATAAACAGCCCCGTTATCTCTCCATACAAAAAGCCTATTACAGCGCCGACCGCGCCGCTTACTGTCTTGATAATCATGTCGAATTTCATTTTAAAATCTCCTTAATTTTCAATTGGAACAGCGAATCTGCCCTGAATCGGATAAGTCAGCTGAAACAAATTGCCGTCAATAAAGCACTTGACATTAGTTGCCGTTGAAGGACAGGCGAACACGCCGTAAACCTCCTTGAACAGCCCTCCGAAAAACGATGGCATCTTGTAGAGCGAGGTATAGTCTCCGCCCGAATAAGTGTTGAAGGTTTTGGTAGTTGCTGCCGTTGATCTTGGATTAAGAGTGTACAGCGAGTTTGAATACATATACAGGGCGTTTTTTTCGTCCGCCGTGGTTTCGGCGAAAACCACCGAGCCTCCTCGGAAAGCCGGATCGCCGCCCGAATGGCAGCCGACGATCAGCGCGCTTCCCGCCTTGCTAACGGCGTAATCCAGATATAAATCCGTTTTCTGGGAGACCGCATTCAGACATGCGGAGGCTGGCGTAAAGTGCTCCGAACAGCAATATCCCGCAAGCGAGGAGCTTGAGGCTGTGATTTTCAGCCACAAAGACCCGTCCGTGTCGCACCATACCCGTTCCCCGTCTTCGTCCGGAGTCCAGCTTAGCTCGCTTACCAGCGCCGCTTTGAAAGCCTCTGCGGCTTCGGTGGTCGTATCAAAAAATCCTACATAATATGATGACATGCTCATTCCTCCTTAAAGCTCTGTTCCGATGGAGTTTTCATAATCGATTTTCCCGCTGTACGCCTCATCCGCAAGCTGCCCGTCTGTCGTACATTCGGAAATCAACGAGTCCGTATCCTTACGAGTTACGCCGCCGTCCTCGTTTGAAGCCGGCGGCATACTAAAATTTACTTCCGCACTCGTTCCCGTGAGCTCATCTCTACCGCCGTTCCCCAGAAGATACACCGTGCCGTTTGTATCGGGCAAGCCGCGTGAGGCTCCCGCTTTTATCTCTATCACGCCGTCAGCATAGGGAGTTACCCCTGCTTTCGCCGAAGCGTACAGCGGAGCGTCCGTGTTGTTCACTATCAGCGCGTTCAAGCCGCCCAGCTCGTCTACTCGCTGCTCCGCGCCTGTTAATGTTACCGTTTTGGTTGCCATTGAATTTCCTCCTGTTATAATATAATTACCGGCAAAACCGCCTCATAATAAAGGTGGTAGACGGTACTCAAAGTTTAAGCTATAATGGAAGCAGTAATTGGACTGACGTTTTCCTCCTTGGGCTTGTGCGCCCGTAAGAAAGACCGTCATCTATGCTTCCGTTGTAGCGTTCGGTTAAGCAGGTTGAGCCGCCACATCAGCGCGTTCGTATCACCCAACAGTCTGAATAGGCAATGAGTTTAGCATAGTTTCCCGATTACAATAACAAACGCAAAGGAGAATTGCAATGAACGCAGTAGGTATTGATGTTTCAAAAGGGAAAAGTACGGTTTCCATTATGCAGCCCCTTGGAGTAGTGGTGGCTTCGCCATTTGAGGTTTCACATAACGGGCAAGAGCTGAGGGAGCTCGTAGAGCGACTGAAGCTCTTGCCCGGCGAGACCAAAGCCGTTATGGAGTATACGGGAAATTATTATGAACCCATCGCCCAATATCTCCATAACGAAGGTATATATGTTTCCGTAGTAAATGCAATGCTCCTGCACAACTACAGCGGAAACTCCATTCGCAAAGCCAAGACGGATAAGAAGGACGCGGTGCGCATCGCGCAATACGCTCTTGACCGTTGGCTCGACTTGCGTGAGTATATTCCCGATGATGAGATACGCAGATCGCTGAAGCTTCTCAATCGGCAATACACAACGCTTTGCAAGGTCAAAACCATGCTGAATAACAATTTCATCTCATTGGTCGATCAGTCCTTTCCCGGTGTTAATAAGCTGTTCACTTCGCCGCAGCGCGTTTCGGACGGACACTTGAAGTGGGTCGATTTTGTAATTAAATTCCCTCATTGCGAATGTGTCCATAGAATACCGCGCTCCGCTTTTAAGGATAAATATTACCGTTGGTGTAACAAGAACGGATACTATTACTCCGATAGCAAAGCGGATGCAATATATGACTATTCCAAAACACTCGTTCCAACACTTCCTAACAGTGATTACATAGCTGCATTGTTGGCGCAGTCTGCCGCGCAGCTGAACTGTGCCTGTGAAACTCTCGCAGATCTTCAAGCGCAGATGACAGCACTTTCGGAACAGCTTCCCGAACACAACGTTGTTATGGAGATGTTCGGTGTTGGCAAGGTTCTCGCTCCGCAGCTGATCGCAGAGATTGGCGATACCCGCCGTTTCCACAGCCGTAAAGCGATTACCGCTTTTGC
>CAJULF010000034.1 GCA_910587135.1 uncultured Oscillospiraceae bacterium | reverse complement strand
GAACGCCGCCCTGTCACGGCGGAGGTCGTGAGTTCGAGTCTCATCCGGGTCGCCAGTACAAACTCAGCATGGCTGAGTTTGTATTTTAAAATGCGGATTTAGCTCATCTGGTAGAGCGCCACCTTGCCAAGGTGGAGGTAGCGAGTTCGAGCCTCGTAATCCGCTCCATCAAAAGCTGTTACAGCGAAAGGAAAATCCCCTTTTCCGCCGCGGGAACAGCCCAATAATTGCGGAACGTAATTCCGCAGTATAATCAGCACAGAAGCGTCGCGGAAATATTCGCGGCGCTTTTTTTCATATGCTGTTATTGGGCAGGCGGCATTTGGCAAGAGGTCGGTGCAAATATTTTTTGAAATAAGGAGAGCATGATGGATATACCGAATTATGTCACGGCGGTGGTGCGGGCACTTGAAGACACGGGATACGAAGCTTATATTGTAGGCGGCTGCGTAAGGGACGCTCTGATGGGGAAATCCCCACACGACTACGATATAGCCACCTCTGCGCTCCCCGATGAAACAAAGCGCGCTCTCAGCGGGCTAAGGGTCATTGAAACGGGAATAAAACACGGCACGGTAACGGCGATATCGGACGGGCGGCAAATAGAGATCACAACCTATCGCATCGATGGGGATTATCGGGACGGACGTCACCCCGAGAGCGTATCATTTACGCGAAACCTCGAGAACGACCTTGCCCGTCGCGACTTCACTATAAACGGCATGGCATATGGGAGCGGAGGGCTTATCGATCTTTTCGGAGGACGGGAAGACCTGAAGCGGGGGCTTATACGCTGTATAGGAGAGCCTGAAAAAAGGTTTTCCGAGGATGCGCTGAGAATAATGCGAGCGCTGAGATTCTCGTCGGTGCTGGGCTTTGAAATAGAAGAAAATACCGCGCTGAGCGCCTCGGAATGCCGCGGGCTGCTCAAAAAGATATCGGGGGAAAGGATACTGGCGGAGCTTAAACAGCTTATACGCGGGAAGTATGTCGAGCGCGTCCTGCTGCAATTCCCCGAAATATTTGCCGAGATACTGCCCGAGCTTGCCCGCGAAATAGGCTTTGAGCAATATTCCCGCTACCACGACAGCACGCTCTACGAACACTCCGCGAGAGCCGTGGGGGCGGTGAAGGCTGCATTGGCGGAATCGGGCGATAATCATGTGGAAGAATCGGAAACCGCGCTCGGGCTTGCCATGCTGCTGCACGACTGCGGCAAGGTTTGGTGCCAGAGCCGCGGCGCGGACGGAGAGGGTCACTATTACGGACATGCCGCAATCGGCGCGGAAGCAGCGGACGGAGCATTGAGGCGGCTTAAATGCTCCAATGCGGAGCGTGAGCGTATCCGCGGGATAATAAAATATCACGACCTGTCCATTGAGCTTTCCGGAAAATTTCTCAGGCGGCAGCTCGCGAAGCACGGGGATTTGTTCCGGGATATTATTATCGCGCATATCGCGGACGATATGGCAAAGCGGGAATTCTGCCGCGAAAGGATACCTAAGTACCTCGCGGCACTAAAGAAGCTCAAAGCGATCGAAGCCGAAAAGCCTTGTCTTACGCTTAAAGAACTGGCAGTGAACGGAAACGATCTGAGCGATATAATACCGCCCTCCCCCGAAATGGGAAATATAATGAAAGCGCTTCTGTACGAGGTTATCGACGGTACGCTTGAAAACGAAAAAGCGGCTCTGCTGGCACGCGCCGCCGAGCTGGTCGGGCGCGTCTGAATTTGTTTAAAATAAACAAAAACACCATAGTTTAATCGCGCTATTTTTCAATAGGTATTTCCCTCATTTTATTGCAATTTTAACAAAAAAGTGGTATAATATTACAGAATAAATTAAAAATAGGATTACAATAACATTAGGAGAAATCAAATGGCACTTGATATCGGAATAGACTTGGGAACAGCTAATATTATTATAACCGTCAGCGGCAGGGGCATTGTTATCAACGAGCCGTCTGTGGTGGCTTATGATAAAAAGAAAAAGGCGGTTGTCGCGGTCGGCAAAGAGGCTTACAGAATGATCGGCAGAACGCCGGAATATATTGTTGCTGTGCGTCCGCTTAAGGACGGCGTTATCTCGGACAACGACATGACGCAGGCTATAATAAAGGAATTTATCCATATGGCTAACAACGGCTTTATGGTAAAACCCCGTGTTGTGCTGTGCGTACCGTCGTCGATAACGGACGTTGAAAAAAGAGCTGTGGTGGAAGCCGCGCTGTCCGCGGGAGCGCGCAAGGTATTCCTGATAGAGGAGCCTATTGCGGCGCTTATCGGCGCGGGCGTTGATATTTCCAAGCCCAACGGCACCATGGTTGTGGATATCGGCGGCGGCACGGCGGACGTAGCTATCGTTTCCTTTAACGGGATAGTGCAGTCGCGCTCGATAAAGATGGCGGGAAACAAATTTGACGCCGCTATAATCAGGCATATCACACAGAAGTACAAAATTCTTATCGGTGAGAAAACCGCCGAAAAGGCTAAAATGCAGATAGCAAACGTTTTCAAACCCACAGGCGAAACAAAAATGATGGTGCGCGGCAGAAACCTGATAAGAGGTCTTCCGGAGAGTATTGAAATAACCGATCTGGACATCTACGAGGCGCTTCATGACAACGCAATGGAAGTGGTGGAGCAGATAAAGCTCGTTCTGGAATCCACTCCGCCCGAGCTTGTAGGCGATATCCTTTCAAGCGGTATTACCCTTACGGGCGGCGGGGCGCTGCTGGGCGGCATGGCGGAGCTTGTTTCGGACTGTGTTGGCGCTCCGTGCTATGTGGCGGATAAGCCCATAGAATGTGTGGCGCGCGGCGTGGACACCGCTTTCAAGCTCTCCGACGAGCTGTTGGACGGCTTTGAACAGGTGCAGCTATATGGGTTCAGATAAGATTTCTTTTAGGATTTGATTTGCGGTAGCTGCTTTGATAAAACATATCTGTTGTGCAGCTTGTATATAAAGTTTTGATCTAAGCCAAATTATTTATATTTGAAATTTTCCGCGACAATCACGTTGTCGCTTCAGTCTGTAGAAAAAGCCTATTTGCCACGCAATGTCGGCGCATTAAATTTCAAAAAGTCGTGCGTTTGCGAACGCAAACGCACGCGGTTTCCGTTAGTCATACTCCGTTAGGCATGCGGAGTGAAGCGCAGCGTAACGGAGTATGACTAACGGAAATTTTGAAATTTATTTAAATAATTTGCCCTTGGTCAACCTTTATATACAGTCTGCCGCGACAATCACGTTGTCGCTTATGGAATGCGCAAAACTTTCCGCCGCAGGTGGGTGGAGCGGCGCGGGAAATTCTTTTTAATCATACGGAAAATACAAATTGAAATCAGGTGAATGACATGAAAGAGTTCAGAAACGTCGGCGTTATCTGCGCCTCGGGTCATAAAGAGCCTGTCAAGCCCTTTCTGGCAAGTCTGGTGAAGTTCGCCCGGGACAGTGGAAGATACAGGCTATTTATTTTCCAATGCTTTGAGGACCTGTTTTACAAATCCAAGAACGATCTCGGCGCTAAAACCGTGTTTGATGTGATAAATTATGACGAGATGGACGCCATAATTATCTATCCCACAAGCATGAAGGACGCGTCCGTTGCGGAAAGGGCAGCCGCCGAGTGTGCCGCTCATGGTGTTCCGCTTATCAGCATTGACGAAGCCATAGACGGCGCTTTCAGAATGTTTTTCGGATACGGGGAAGCGTTCAGCCGTATAGTGGAGCACGTTATAAAAGATCACGGCTGCCGAAAAATAAAGCTGGTAGCCGGACTGCGGAACAATGATTTTTCACAGATCAGAATAGACAGCTGCCGCGAGGTAATGGGGCGATTCGGGCTGACACTGGAAGAAAAGGATATAATGTACGGCGATTTCTGGGAAACGCCGACTTATCAGGCTATGGACGAGTTTTTTGCGAGCGGAGAACCGCTGCCGGACGCGTTTGTCTGCTGTAACGACAGCATGGCTATGGCGGTCTGCCTTAAGCTGGCGCAAAAAGGGTTCAACGTCCCCGCTGACGTTATCGTAACGGGTTTTGACGGGATAGAAACGGAAAGATATCACTCTCCGAGACTCTGCACCGCTTACACCGATACGGATATGCTGGGCGGCGAGCTGATAAATTTACTTGACAGAATATACGAGGATAAATCGCTCTCCCCGTTTGAAACCGAAATTCAATATACCGTCAGGCATTCGGAAAGCTGCGGCTGCGGAAGAAAAGACTTATATGATATAAACAACACCCTGATGGATCTGGTGCGCAGCTACTCTTACTCAAGGAATTACGAGGAGCATATGGACAACACGGATGACATGATCGCAGCGGAGCCTACTCCCGCGAATTTCAGGGAAGTGCTGCATAAGCGGGGCATGAAAGGCTCGGCGCTGTGCGTGGCGGAAAGCTTTATAAAGCTCCTTAACGGCGAGGATTGCGGAGAAAACGAATATTGCTGCTCCTACCCGCAGGAGATGAATCTGTTTGTAAGCACCTTTGAGAACAACGAAGATGAAGGACGCCGCTTCAATTCCTCCGAATTACTGCCGAATATCGAACTCGCGTGCGGCGACAACAACGCGGCATTTGTACTGCCCATTCACTTCCAGGACACGGCGATAGGTTATATGGTTACTCCCTATGTAACGTTTGACCGTCATCTGGAATATATCCAGAGTTTTTCCATGACAGTGAACCGCTGTATCGAAACCATACGTCTGCACGAGCATATGCTCAACCTCAACAAGCGGCTGAGCTTTCTGTTTACCCATGACCAGCTTACAGGCATATCCAACAGGTACGGATTTTATGACAGATTCCGCAATGAAAAACTTCGGGAAGCCAAGGACATATTTGTGGTTTCCGCGGATATGAACGACATGAAATACATAAATGACACCTTCGGACATTCCGCGGGCGATGACGCGCTGCTTATCACGGCAAAAGCCCTTACGGCTGCTGCGGAAGATGATGAGACAATCTGCTCGCGCTTCGGCGGCGACGAATTTGTGGCGGCAAGAATATGCCGCGGCGACGCGAATGAGCGCGGAGAACGTTTCCGCGAACGCTTTCACAGTGAGCTTAAGCGCCTCAATGATGAGTCGGGCTACCCCTTCAAGGTGTTTGTAAGCATAGGGGTCTACTGTGCCGCGCTTGACGGAGCGGATAATGTCGATTCGCTCATAGAGCTTGCGGACAGACTCATGTACGAGGACAAGGCAAAATACAAAAGAAAACCGAGGGGCTGACGTCCCGATCCGCCTTAAATGAGAATCGGTCAAACGTAAATTATCAACAAATTTGGAGGTATTGGTTTGATAAGACTTGCGAGATATTTAAAGCATTTTAAGCTTCATGTAACGCTGGGTCCCGCCTGCAAGCTGACGGAGGCGATATTCGAGCTTATCGTGCCGCTTGTTATGGCGGAGATAATAGATATCGGAGTTGCCCGCGGCGATACGGATTTTATCCTGCGCCGCGGAATTGCGTTGATAGTTCTCGCTGTATGCGGTCTGTGCTGTGCGCTGGTATGCCAATACATGGCATCGGTCGCCTCGCAGGGCGTGGGCACAAAGCTCCGCGCGGACCTCTACGCACATATAAACACGCTCTCCTACAAGGAAATAGATGCGCTCGGAACTCCCGCCTTAGTCACAAGGATATCCAACGACGTAAACCAGGTGCAGACCGCCGTGGCAATGCTGATAAGGCTGGTGGTAAGAGCGCCTTTTCTGGTAATCGGAGCGGCGATAATGTCTTTTATGATAGACGCAAAGCTTTCACTTATTTTTGTCGGAGCCATGATAGCCATCGTCGCGGTAATGTACCCCATAATGCGCGCGGGAGTAAAGCTGTTCAAAAAGCAGCAGAAGTCGCTGGACGGAATTTCGCGCATAACACGCGAAAATCTTTCGGGAGTAAGAGTGGTAAGAGCCTTTTCACGGCAGGACTATGAAGCGAGGCGCTTTGAGGAAACCGCGGAGGAATACCGCAGATTCGCGGTAAAGGCCGGACGCATAAACGCGCTTTTAAATCCCGCGATATTCATTGCGGTAAACGTCGCATATCTGCTGATAGTCTGGCTTGGCGGCGTTTCCGCAAACGAAGGCGGTCTTACTCAGGGAAAAGTGATAGCTCTGGTAAATTATATGACACAGATATCTCTGGCACTGGTGGTGGTGGCTAATCTGGTGACTATATTCACCAAAGCCGCCGCGTCAGCCCAGAGAATAAACGAAATTTTTGACACGCAGCCATCCGTAACGGGAGCGGAAAGCTCCCCCGTAACCGACGCAAACGCGCCTGTGATAGAATTCGACGACGTGCATTTCTCCTATATAGGCGGCGAAAAATCGCTGGAGGGCATCTCCTTTACGCTGAACAAAGGGGAAACCCTCGGCATTATCGGCGGCACTGGCTCCGGAAAATCCACGCTTGTAAATCTGCTTTGCAGATTCTACGACCGCGACAGCGGCACGATAAAAATAAACGGCGCGGACATAAAGGATTTTCCGACCGGGCAGCTTCGGCGCATGATAGGGCTTGTGCCGCAGAAAACTGAGCTTCTGAGCGGGACTCTGCGTGAAAATATGGTTCTCGGCAGAACGGATATAACCGACGAGCAGATACAAAGCGCCCTTGAAACGGCGCAGGCAAAAGAATTCACCGACAAGCTTGACGGCGGTCTGGACAGCAGAATACTTCAGGGCGGCAAAAATCTCTCGGGCGGACAAAAGCAGCGCCTTGCCATTGCGCGGGCGTTATCACAGTCACCCGAAATTCTGATACTTGACGACAGTTCCAGCGCGCTGGACTACGCCACCGACGCCAATCTGCGCCGCGCGCTGAGAAAGCGGAGCGGCATGACCTCGGTAATCGTTTCGCAAAGAGCCAACTCCATACGCCATGCCGACAAAATAATCGTGCTTGACGACGGGCAGGCGGCGGGAATCGGCAAGCATTCGCAGCTTCTCAGGGACTGCTCCGTTTACCGCGAGATATGCCTTACCCAATACACCGAGCAGGAGCTGGAAGAGCAGGAGCACGAGGAACAGGAGGCGGCGGAATGAACAACTCCAACAAAAAGGGCGCTCTGCTGCGCATTCTTAAATATGTAAAACCGCAGATGGGGCTGGTGGCCGTAACAATTATCTGCGCCGCGGCAAGCGTATTGCTATCGCTGTACACCACCGTACTGATAGGAAACGCCGTTGACTGCATTACCGACAGCGGGGTGGATTTTGAATCGATGACCCCCATTCTTATCGCGATAGCCGCGATAATCCCACCCGTCGCGCTGTGTCAATGGCTGATGTACTTCGCAACTAACAAGATTACCCACACCACCGTCAAGGCGCTTCGCAGGGACGCGTTTACCCACCTGCAAAAGCTGCCGCTGTCGTATATCGACGTAAATTCCCACGGCGATATCATAAGCCGCATAGTAAACGATGTGGACGCTATCTCCGAGGGACTGCTTCAGGGCTTTCAGCAGCTTTTTACGGGAGTAGTCACCATAATAGGAACACTGTGCTTCATGGTATCGCTGAACTGGCAGATAGCGCTTGTAGTGGTATTTATAACACCGCTGTCCTTTGCGGTTGCGGCTGTCATTTCAAAGCTCTGCTTCAATAAATTCAAGGAGCAGTCCTCAATAAAGGGCGAGCTTACGGGATATATCGACGAGCATATCGGCGGACAGCGGTTGGTGAAGGCTTTCGGCTTCGAGCAGCTTACCGAAAAGCAATTCGGGGAGATAAACGAGCGTCTTAACATCTGCGGGCGGCGCGCACAGTTTTACTCCGCCCTCACAAACCCCTGCACGCGGTTCGTAAACTCGCTGGTATATGCGGGAGTGGGAGTATTCGGCGCGCTTAAGGTAGCGGGAGATATCGGCTCGGGCAACATTGCATTCACGGTGGGCGACCTTTCCTGCTTTTTACAGTACGCCAACCAGTACACCAAGCCTTTCAACGAAATATCGGGAGTGGTAACCGAGCTTCAGAGTGCTCTTGCCTCCGCAGCAAGACTGTTTGCTCTGATAGATGAGCCGGACGAAATATCCGATGAAGGAAACCGTGTTCTGGAGCACTGCAACGGCAGAGTGGAGCTGGACAATGTGTGCTTCTCCTATCTTCCTCAGAAACCGCTTATCGAGAATCTGAATCTTTCGGTGAAAAGCGGTCAGCATATCGCGATCGTGGGTCCCACGGGCTGCGGGAAAACCACGCTTATTAATCTGCTCATGCGCTTCTACGATGTTGTTTCGGGCGAGATTCGCGTCAGCGGAGAGCCTGTGACTTCAATCACGCGCAACTCGCTTCGCGGCAGCTTCGGTATAGTATTGCAGGAAACATGGATATTCCGCGGAACGGTGCGCGATAATATTGCTTACGGAAAACCCGACGCTACACTCGAAGAGATCACCGCCGCCGCAAAGGCGGCTCACGCCCACAGCTTCATAAAGCGTCTTCCTCAGGGCTACGACACGGTCATCACCGATGGCGGCGATCTGTCACAGGGACAAAAGCAGCTGCTCAGCATAGCGCGCGTCATGCTGTCGCTTCCGCCCATGCTGATACTCGACGAGGCTACCTCCAGCATAGACACCCGCACGGAAATGCGTATCCAGAACGCCTTTGACAAGATGATGGAGGGACGCACCAGCTTTGTCGTGGCGCACCGCCTGTCCACTATCCGCGAAGCGGACTGCATTCTTGTCATGAGATCGGGAAGCATTGTGGAGCAGGGCACTCACACGGAACTTATGGAAAAACAGGGATTTTACGCGGAGCTTATAAACAGCAGGCAGGCAAGTGTATAATAATCCCTGTTTGTAACAGTTTATAGCTATGGAGCGGCAGTCAAACTGACAAAGATTTCCAACCTGATGCTGATCCGATATCTCAAACAATTGACATGAATCTTGCCAAAACAGGAAGTCAAAGCCGCGGAAAGCGTACACCGACTGACTGTTCACGTATGATTTCCCATACTGCGACACCTCGCTATGAAAGTTACCGCGGTGTGGGAAATTCTTTAAATGATACGCTAAAAACTGCACAAAAAAAGCCGAGATAAATTGTATAGTTTTGCCTTTGCATTTGCTATGATTATGTGATATAATTATAGTTAGGGGAATATCGCCCGATGAAAGCCGACGAATTTTGAATCGGCGGCGAGATGCAGAAACGGAGGAATTATGCAGTTCAGAGAGGGAAAGTGCGTTGTTTATCGCTCATCGGAAATATGCCGGATAATGGGTGTGGAGTCCAGATGCCTTGACGGGGTAAACCAACGCGAATATTGTATTTTATGCCCGATAAACTCCGCGGGATCGACCTATTATGTGCCGCTGGACTGTGCTGAAGACAAGCTTCGCGAGCTGCTGACCAAAGAACAGGTGCTGGGTCTTATTGACGGAATGAGAAATGCGGAAGCGGAATGGTGTGACGATGGAAACGAACGAAAAGCGCGCCAGAATGAGATACTTTCCGGCAGCAATTATTCAAAAATCATCGGCATGACGCGCTCACTGCATTCCGAAAAGGAAAAGCGCAGCGCACAGGGGAAAAAGCTCCTCGCAGCGGACGAACGTGCAATGAAAGCCGCGGAAACGCTTATAAACCGCGAATTCGGCTATGTCCTCGGAATAGAGGAGAATAAAGTCGGCGAATTTATAAAGGAGCGGCTTGGCGAAGCTTGAGCCATGATATTAAAATCAAAGCAGTTGTCGCTTCCGATTTTCTCGGGAGCGATTTTTATTTCAACCTAAGGTAGGGAGCTTCCACCTTTAAAAACCGCAAAAAGCATTGAAAAAAACAAAAATATATGTTATAATTAAAATATTAGCTTGTAGAAAAAGAATTATGCATCGCATAATCGAATATAAAGGTTGACCTAAATTGGATTATTTAAAAAATTTCAAAATTTCCGCTAAGCATACTCCGTTTCACTTTGTACCGGAAGTTTTGCGAAAATTGTAACAAATTGCTATATGGCAAAACCTCAATGTTGCACAAAACTTGGCATGCTTAGCGGAAACCGCGCGCGTCAGCGTTCGCAAACGCAGTTTTACGCAAACTTCGACATAATGCTTTAGCCAACCACATTATCGTTGCGTAAAACTCTGCGACTTTTTGAAATTTAATGCGCCGACATTACGTTGTTAATGGGCTTTTTCTACAAGCTGGAATTATGCATGCATAATCTGCGCAAGTGATTTCAATAATCCGCAAGGTTTTGCGCAAAAACCGCGGAAATTTTGAACTTTATTCATAAAAGGAGGGCTTATGCAGGTACCTAAGAGGATAGCCTCAGGACTTATCAACGCGCTTAAGGGCGGCGTTGTTCCGAGGACGGGACTGGGATATATAGCCGTGGGCAGAACCGCGGAAATAAACGCGCTTCTGCATGATGTAGATATCGCACAGGAAGGCGGAGCGTTTTTCAGATTTATTGTAGGCAGATTCGGCAGCGGCAAGAGCTTTCTGCTCCAGACCCTGCGCCAGCATGTTATGGACAGAGGATTTGCTGCAGCCGACGCGGACCTGTCACCCGAAAGGCGGCTTATGGGTACCAAGGGGCAGGGACTGGCAACTTATCGGGAGCTTATGCATAACCTCTCGGTAAAAGTAAAACCGGACGGCGGCGCTTTGCCGCTGATAATGGAAAAGTGGATAAACGGCGTTATGACGGAGCTTATAGAGGAAGGCATGTCCCCGGACAGCCCGTTCTTTGACGCGGGAGTGGAAAAGAAAATATACACGAAGATCTGCGGACTGGAGGATATGGTTCACGGGTTTGACTTCGCCGCGGTGATAAACACCTATTACAGAGCCTTCCGTGACGGAAACGACGAAAAAATGAGCTGCGTTATCCGCTGGCTGCGCGGGGAATACTCCACCAAAACCGAGGCAAAGCAGGCGCTTGGCGTAAATGTTATCGTGTCCGACGACAACTGGTACGATTATATCAAGCTGCTTACCGCGTTCCTTGTGAGCGCGGGATACAAAGGGCTTGTGATAATGATAGACGAGCTGCTTAATATCATGAAAATACCCCACTCCGTGACGCGGCAATACAACTATGAAAAAATACTGATGATGTACAACGACGTAATGCAGGGCAAGGCTTCCCATCTTGGTATAATCATGGGCGGCACGCCGCAGTGCGTGGAGGATACCCGCCGCGGAATATTCAGTTATGAGGCTCTCCGCAGCCGTCTGGAACGCGGGCGCTTCGCTACGGACGAAACACATGATATGCTCGCGCCGATAATCAGGCTTCAGCCGCTGACCTATGAGGAGCTTACGGTTCTGACCGAAAAGCTGACGGAGATACACGCGGGGCTGTATAATTATGAGCCGAAAATAACTCTGGAGGACAGAATATTTTTCGTAAAAGCTGAGTTTGAGCGCGTCGGGGCGCAGACTAACATCACTCCCCGCGAGATGATAAGGGATTATATAGAGCTGCTGAATATCGCGGTGCAAAATCCCGACAAGACGATAGCGGAGCTTATGGGCGAGGATTTCCGGTTTGCCGAGGGTGAAAATTCAGATAATGCAGACGGGTTCGAGGATTTTGAGCTATAGTTTTAGGGCATCACCGCACAAAGATTGTGCGGTCAGCCTGTATAAAAAGCCTATTGACAACGCAATGTCGGCGCATGAAATTTTGAAATTTATTTAAATAATTAGCCTTAGGTCAACCTTTATATACAGTCTGACTGCACAAAGATTGTGCGATGTTGCCTTAATAAATGCGCACCTTTCTGTTAACGGCGAACGCTGTTTATGTGGTGCGCATTTTAAGCAGCGAAGTAAGGCATGTTCTTGTCAGGATTAAACATATTGGTTAGGAGCACCGATTTATGGAAATAAAAGATTTTTTCAGCGAAGATAAAACCGTACAGTCTCACTGGATCACCGAGATACAAAAAAGCGACTGGAGCGCGGCGGGATTTCTTGTTGAACTGCTGACAAAATGGACTTTTCACGAAACTCTCGGCGAGGGCGGATTATATCTGCTAACTGACGGCGCAAAGCTCATGTCATTTGTGACAATGACGCGTAAAGACTGCATTACCGACGACGCTCTTTTCCCGTGGATAGGCTTTGTGTATACCTTTCCCGAATACCGCGGGAATCGCTGCTCGCAAAAGCTGATAGATAACTGCGCCGCGACAGCGCGGGAAAACGGATATCGTAAGCTGTGAATAGCCACCGACCATGTGGGTCTGTACGAAAAATACGGCTTCACCTATCTTGAAAACCGTATCGACTGCTGGGGCGAGGACAGCAGGGTTCTTTACAGGGATTTGTGAAAGATACAGTCAAAAATGCGGCATTTTACGGAAAAGCCATGAATAAGGAATGGTCGGAATTACAAAGCATTGATTACCCATTAAAAGGGTGGTGATTTTGTGGGAGAAAACAATATTTTCTATCGGCTCGCGCCGTTTATTCAAGATTATATTTATCGCAACAAATGGGAGGAACTGCGCGGCATTCAGATAGCCGCCGCGGAGGTTATTTTCGACACAGATCAAAATCTGCTGCTGTCCTCGGGGACGGCGAGCGGAAAGACCGAAGCGGCGTTTCTGCCCGTGCTTACGCAGCTCTGGGAGAACCCATCGGCGAGCGTGGGAGTGCTGTACCTCTCACCTCTGAAAGCGCTGATAAACGATCAGTTTATACGGCTTGAGGAGCTTCTCGAGGAGGCGGATATCCCCGTGACCAAGTGGCATGGCGACGCCTCACAGGCGGCGAAAAAGCGCCTTGTGAAAAATCCGCGCGGCGTTATGCAGACCACTCCCGAAAGTCTGGAATCCCTTATGATACGCAACAGCAGCAGCGCCTATCGGTTGTTTTCCGACCTGCGGTTCGTGATAATCGACGAGATACATTATTTTATGGACAACGACCGCGGATTGCAGCTGCTGTCGCTGCTGGAGCGGCTTTCAAGGCTTATAGGATTTCACCCGAGGAGAATAGGGCTTTCAGCCACTCTCGGGGACTGCTCCAACGCGGAAAAATGGCTCAGCATGAGTACCGAACGGCAGTGCGTTACTCCGCGGGCTGAGGAAAAGGGACGGCTTTTGCGGCTTTCGGTAAGATTTTTCCCGATAAAGCAGAAGATACCCAACAGCGACAGCAGAGTTCTGCTGCAAAACTACTACAACTATCTCTATGAAAGCACCCGCGGAAAGCGCTGCATACTATTCTCAAACAGCAAGGGAGAGGTGGAGGAAAATATCGCTCACCTTAAGCAGATATCCGAAAAGGCTCACGGAAACGACTGCTATCTGGTGCACCACGCCAATATATCCCCTGCCCTGCGTGAATTTGCGGAGCAGCGCATGAAATCGGGAGAGCTTCCCGTATGCACGGGCGCAACGGTCACGCTGGAGCTGGGGATAGACCTTGGGCATCTGGAAAGGATAGTCCAGACAGGCTGTCCGCTCACGGTGTCGGGACTGGTTCAGCGGCTGGGACGAACAGGCAGGCGCGGCGGGGCGGCGGAAATGCGCTTTGCATTCCGCTGGGACATGAGCCTGCCCCCGAACGTATTCTATAAGGAAATCAACTGGGACTTTGTAATGTGCACCGCCATGATACTTTTATATACGCGTGAGCGGTGGATAGAACCGATGAACCTTCCAAAGCTGCCGTACAGCCTGCTTTATCATCAGACGATGTCTGTGATGGCGGCAAGCGGCTCAGTGCAGCCGCGGGAACTGGCGCGGCAGGTGCTTACGCTGGGGGTATTCCGCAATATTTCCAAGGAGGATTATCTTCTGCTTCTGCGGCATTTGCTGGAGAACGGTCACCTGGAACGGGACGAGGATGGCGCGCTCCTTATCGGCGAAAAGGGCGAAGCCACGGTAAACAACTACGAGTTTCTGGCGGTATTTACCGTTCCGCAGGAATACTCGGTGCGCTGCAACGCGGAGGAGATAGGCACGGTTCAGACCCCGTTCCCTCCCCGCGCCCAATTCGCTCTGGCGGGTCAGGCATGGGAGGTCACGGAGCTTGACAAGACGGAGCGGCGTATCTATGTAAAGCATATCAACGGTATCTCCGCCAACTCATGGGAGGATACGGGCAACGAATACGTTCACACCAAGGTAATGAAAAAAATGCTGGAGGTGCTGCAAAGCGATGAGCAGTACGGATTTCTTGACGAAACGGCGCGGAAACGGCTGAACGATATCCGCACTATGTGCCGCGGCGCCGCGGGCGGTCTTGCGGCGTATCAGCCCGCCGACATGGGTGATACCGCTAAAATCGCCTCGGGGACACTCGCGGTATCGGGCGGCGAGAGGATAATACTGCCGCTCACCGAAACTTCCTACGCGGTTTTCCCGTTTACGGGCACAAGGGGCAGCATGGCGCTGATGTACGCGCTGCGGCAAGGGGGCTTCAAAGCCGAAATATGGCTCTCGCGCTATATCCCGGTATGCATAGAGGTGGCAACAGACTTGGGGATAGAGGTACTGAGAACCGCGCTAAACGATATCAAGCAAAACGGCGCGGACAAATACGGCTTCCCCATTCCCGACAACTGCGAAATATGCGGCAAATACAACGACTATATCCCGCGTGAGCTGCTTAAGAAGCAGTATATTGAGGATTATCTGGATACTGAGGATATGAAAAACTGTGAGTAATTTACGGCTTAGTCATCTGTCATTTGTCGTATATCATAAAAACCGCCGCAAAGTTCCCGCAAAATGTCCAAAAAACAAAAAAATTTCACAAAAATTTTGTAAACCCCTTTATTTATTATCAAATATATGTTATAATAAATTATATGTAAGGTGGGTTATAGGGTCAGACCTCCCCAAAAACGAAAGGAGGAGTGCTCCCGCCGGGGAGCATTATTTGATATGGCATTTTGCGATTTGAAGCCCGTGCGCGTTTACGACGACGGTACGGGGATTACATATTACATCGGTGATGTGTTCGCGGTGTATGCTTTCGGAGCGGAGCGCCCCGTCGTTTACAGTTGGGATATGATCGAATCGGTTTCGGTCACAAGGAAGGAATTTGTCTTTAAAACCGACAAGAGAAAATATTCCTTTGACAGAAAGAACCTCAAGGAGCAGGACTATTTCCGCTCGGTCGGGATCATCGAACGCGAGCATAAAGTTCATGAGTTCGCCTATGAGCATGAAAAAAGAATGTTCCCGCTGAAATCCGTCTATACGGACATCATTCCCGGCAAGGACGCGTATCTCGGGTCGGGACAGGTGGACGAGGGCGACTGCGTTGCCGCGTTTGTTCTGATGATGAATCTGCGGCTTATAAAGGTGCTATGGCTGGTGGCTGTGCTCATCATGCTGGTGACCTTCGGCGCGCTTCACTTTTTTGTTGGTATAACGCGCGACAATCTTTTGTATTTTATACCCATCTCCTTTGCCAGCGGCGGTATAGTTTCATTGGTGGTATACCTCATATGCCACATGGTAGCCAAGGGCAAATACCGTTCAATAGCGGACGCCGACCCCGCATCGGAAACGCAGATATCCTTTGTGGTATGCAAACTGGGTTTCGCCGCCTGCGAGAGCTGCATTTACGACGGTCACGACCTGATACCTTGGAACGCGGTGGACTATTTCGTGGAAACGGATAAAATGTTTATTTTCTATAAAGACAACGCGGCTTATACCTATATTCCGAAAAAAGCCTTTGAAAAAAAATATATCGGCGGCATTTCGGATATAATCGCAATCATGCTGGAACAGAAGTAAGGGGGAAACGGCAGTGAGTGTTGAAATAAAATGCGATAATATAAGCGTCGGAGGCAGCAGCGTGACTCTTGTTTCCGTAAGAAGCGGAGAATCGGGAATCGGCTTATGCTCTTCGGGAATAAACCCCGCTTCGGGGGAGTCCTCGACGATAAACAAATTTTTCTACATAGGCTCGGATCCGGTAATAAATATAAATTGCCCAAACCTTGACAGCAAGGTCACAGATAAGATGATGTCATTTTCATCGGGATTTCAGGGTGTTGACCATGATATATATGACGCTTTCACAGCCGATCTCAACAAGCTGAACCGCGGGGATTCACTGACGAACTCGCTTAAGGAGATTTTTTCACTGCTCACCGACGGAGTTTACACCGTCTACACTTCGGAGTATTATCCAACCGACGGAAACGGACTTTTTTTCTGGGGAGCGTATAATATAACCCATGAGGTTCGCGGTACAGCGGAGCGCAGTACCTCCATAGGCAACAGACCGTACCGCCCCTGCTTTTTAATACCCTCCCAGCCCATGGAAACATACACCACCAAGACAAAGCAGACCACTGACGAGGCGGTAAAGTCACGCCGGATACAAGGCATAGTTTACCATCTTTCGGGCTTTCATTCCGTTCTTTTAAAGGGACATCACGGCGCGGTATCCTGCGCGGAAAACGGTATTCCGTTTAAGTGTGCGGTTATAGAACGCGTCAGCCAACCATATACCGATCCCTACTTCGCACCGGTAAAGAAAGCTGCTCCGCCCCCCTCCGAGGAAACTCCTGCCGAGGGCGAAGAAACTCCCGTTACCGCCCCCGCTCCCGCACCCGTTGTTGAGGAACGCGAGGGAATATCGGGGTTCAGAAGCGCTTCGGTCAAAATACCGCTGGAAGCTTTTCCAAAGGACGTTTTGAAGCTTATTCTTGAAACGCGTCCCGACATAAAGCCGCCGCACTTCAAATCACTGATGAACAAGACCAAAGCTGTTCGTAAAAGAGCTGTCACCAACAATATCCTACCGCGTGATGTGCTTGACAACTGCGAAATTATGCCGGACTGCGAAATGGTAGAGAGCGCCTTTGCCATTGACGATATCTCCGACGCGCAGCTGAATGCGCTGCTGACAGGCGATACGGAGCTTAACGGAAAAATCATTATCTCTCCGAATTTCTATTCAAGTATTGTGACCGCCTGCAACTTCCTGCAATTCAAGGATGAGCAGCGCTTTATAAACTTTTCCATTTCAATACTGGAAAATCCCGATCTCAATGCCACACACGAATACACCGCACGGCGTCTTGCAAGGCTTTCCAAGAACGAGAAAGCATACCGCTTCTTCAGGAGCGCTCTTTCAAGCGAGGACGCAAAATATGAAAAGATTTTAACGGTTGCCGACAGATATGTCAGGGAATACGATCTTAATAAAAACAAATAAATTATGACCGCCTGAAATCGGGCGGTCAAATTTATCGTGAAACAAAAAGGGCGGCATTTCTGCCGCCCCTTGATTTTTACTTGCTGAATTCCTCGCTGTACATCTTCTGCATTTCTACCAGATGATCGTACTTAGCCTTGGAGTTCGCAACCGCCTTATCAAACAGAACAGTTGCTCTGTCGGGATTAGCGCGCATAAGCGAGTTGTAACGTACCTCTCTCATCATGAACGCCTTATAGTCGCCCGTGGGAGCCTTGCTGTCCAGCGAGAAGGGAGACTTGCCCTCTGCCGCCAGGTCGGGATTGAATCTGAACAGATGCCAGTAACCCGCCTCAACAGCTTCCTTCTCAACCTGCTGAGCAATGGTAAGACCGCCCTTGATGCCGTGGTTGATGCAGGGAGCATAAGCGATTATCAGAGAAGGTCCGTCATAAGCTTCCGCCTCGGCAATAGCCTTCAGGCACTGATTGCGGTCCGCACCCATGGAAATCTGTGCGACATAAACGTAACCGTAGCTCATAGCGATTCCCGCAAGGTCCTTCTTCTTAACGTCCTTACCGCCCGCAGCGAACTGTGCAACAGCTCCGACGTTGGTAGCCTTGGAAGCCTGACCGCCCGTGTTGGAGTAAACCTCGGTATCAAATACCAGAATGTTTACATTCTTGCCGGAAGCGATAACATGGTCAAGTCCGCCGTAGCCGATATCGTATGCCCAGCCGTCGCCGCCGAGAATCCACTGGCTCTTCTTGGACAGGTAATTCTTCAGCTTCAGAACCTCCTTGACAGCAGGCTCATTAGCACACTGGCAGTTCTCAAACGCCTCAACCAGCTTCTTTGTAGCGGCTGCATTAGCCTTGCCGTCCTTCTCGGTCTTGAAGTACTCGTCGATAAGCTCCTTAGCCTTCTCGTGACCCTCAAGCGCCGCGATCTCCTTCAGCTTGCTCTGCGCTCTCTTACGGAGAGTATCCTGTGCCAGGAACATACCAAGACCGAACTCCGCGTTATCCTCAAACAGGGAGTTAGCCCAAGCGGGACCCTTGCCCTCCTTATTGGTGGTATAAGGAGTTGAAGGCTCGGAACCTGCCCAGATAGAGGAGCAGCCCGTAGCGTTGGCGATATACATTCTTTCGCCGAAGAGCTGAGTTACCAGCTTAGCGTAAGGAGTTTCGCCGCAGCCCGCGCAAGCGCCGGAGAATTCAAGCAGCGGCTGGTTGAACTGCGAGCCCTTAACGGTTGTCTCCGCAAACTTAGCGTGAACCTCTTCCTTATCGGAAACGCTCTTTACCGCGTAATCGAAAGCAGCCTGCTGCTCCATCTGAGTTTCGATGGGCTTCATAACGAGAGCGTTCTTGCTCTTGTCCTTTGCGCCAGCGGGGCATACCTGCGCGCAAGCGCCGCAGCCTGTGCAGTCGAGAGTGGAAACAGACATTGTATATTTAAGACCGGGCAGACCAGTCGCGTCCTTGATCTTTGTTGAAGCGGGAGCAGCGGAAGCCTCCGCGTCGTTCATAACGAACGGACGGATTACCGCGTGAGGACATACATAAGCGCACTGGTTGCACTGAATGCAGTTCTCGGGAATCCACTCGGGAACGTCAACCGCGATACCGCGCTTCTCGAATGCCGCCGAGCCCTGAGGGAATGTGCCGTCCGCGATATCCACAAAGGTGGAAACGGGCAAAGAATCACCGCGCTGAGCGTTTACGGGAATCTGTATCTTATTTACAAAGTCGACCAGAGCCTTGTTGTCGCCCGTTGCGGTGTGTACCGGCAACTCGCCTGTCGCGTCAGCCCATGCCGCGGGAACGTCAACCTTGATAACCTCGCCTGCGCCCTTTTCGATAGCGGCATAGTTCATGTTGACAATATCATCGCCCTTCTTTGCAAAGGACTTGTACGCCATCTTCTTCATGTAGTCGATAGCCTGGTCAGCAGGAATAATATTCGCGATGGAGAAGAACGCGGACTGGAGAACCGTGTTGGTCTTGTTGCCCAGACCGATTTCCTTGGCTACCTTGATAGCGTTGATGATATAGAAATTGATGTTGTTCTTGGCAATGTAAGCCTTTACGGGAGCGGGCAGCTTCTCGTCCAGCTCCTCGGGAGTCCACTGGCAGTTGAGCAGGAACGAACCGCCGGGGATAACGTCCTGAACCATATCGTACTTGTCGATATATGAGGGGTTATGGCAGGCAACAAAGTTCGCTTTGTTTACAAAGTAGGTGGACTTGATGGGGCTCTTGCCGAATCTCAGGTGAGAGATGGTAACGCCGCCCGACTTCTTGGAGTCGTATGCGAAGTAAGCCTGCGCATACATATCGGTGTGGTCGCCGATGATCTTGATGGAGTTCTTGTTTGCGCCGACGGTACCGTCCGAACCCAGACCCCAGAACTTGCAGCAAGTAGTGCCCTCGGGGGTGGTGTTGGGGTTTTCGGTAATAGCGAGCGACAGATTTGTAACGTCGTCCTCGATACCGATGGTGAATACGGGCTTTTCGGTGTTGTTGTAAACGGCGATGATCTGAGCGGGGCTGCAGTCCTTGCTGCCCAGACCGTAACGACCTGTAAACACGGGAACATCGTTGAACCTGTTCTCTCTCTTAAGAGCCGCAACAACGTCGAGATACAGAGGCTCACCCATAGAGCCGGGCTCCTTAGTCCTGTCGAGGACTGTGATCTTCTTGACGGTCGAAGGAATAGCCTCAACGAAAGCAGAGGAAACAAAAGGTCTGTACAGTCTTACCTTTACAAGACCTACCTTCTTGCCCTGCGCGTTGAGGTAGTCGATGGTCTCCTCGATTGTGTCACAGACAGAACCCATGGCAACGATAACCTGCTCTGCGTCCTCCGCGCCGTAGTAGTTGAACAGCTTGTAGTTTGTGCCGATCTCGGCATTCACCTTGTTCATGTACTCCGTAACCACGTCGGGAATAGCATTGTAGTAGCTGTTGCAAGCCTCGCGTGCCTGGAAGAAGATGTCGGGGTTCTGAGCCGTACCGCGGAGAACGGGTTTCTCGGGGTTGAGCGCTCTGTCACGGAATGCCTGAATGGAATCCCAGTCAACCATCTTAGCCAGCGTATCGTAATCCCATACCTCAATCTTCTGTATCTCGTGAGAGGTTCTGAAGCCGTCGAAGAAGTGCAGGAAAGGAACTCTGCCCTTGATAGTGGAAAGGTGTGCGACCGCACCCAGGTCCATAACCTCCTGAGGGTTGGTGGAGCAGAGCATGGCATAACCGGTCTGGCGGCACGCGTAAACGTCGCTGTGGTCGCCGAAGATAGACAGCGCATGAGATGCGATAGCTCTCGCGGAAACATGGATAACCGAGGGAAGCAGCTCTCCTGCGATCTTATACATATTCGGGATCATAAGCAGCAGACCCTGCGAAGCGGTGTAGGTAGTGGTCAGAGCACCCGCGTTCAGCGCGCCGTGAACAGCACCAGCCGCACCGGCCTCCGACTGCATCTCAATGACCTTTACCTCCTCACCGAAAATATTCTTTCTGCCCGCGGTAGCCCAGGAATCTGTAACTTCCGCCATTACGGACGAAGGTGTGATGGGGTAAATAGCCGCCATATCGGTAAACGCATATGAAACGTGACCCGCGGCGTTGTTACCGTCCATCGTTAGCTTTTGTCTTGCCATTGGTTTTTTCCTCCTTAATTTATACAAAGGCAGCGCGAAATTGCGCACCTTTTTACTCAAATTATATTTTACCACATTTTCGCCGATTTGTAAATAGCAATTTGGTGATTTTAATGAAAATTTTTTCCCACCTTCTAATCCTCAATATCAAATTCGATTATTTCGCCCGTTACCGCGTCAATGGTGTATTCGTACTTCCACCCGCCGACGTAAAATTTGATGTCGTACTCTTCCCGTCCGTCGTCGTAATCAAGCTTTGTTTTGGTAAAGGTCGCGCCCGAAGCGCTTACTCCCGCATGGTCTAAAGCCGCGTTTTTTGCATCATCGAGTGTAAGCCTGCCCTCCGCGGCGCTTATCGTCTGCCGTTTACGGGCTTCCTTTGAATTGGAAAGCACCGCGCCGCTCTGCGAATCTATCTCATACTCATATTCGTAATCATCGGACAAGAATTCAATGTCATATTCTTCCCTGCCGTCATCGTAGTCAAGCTTTGTTTTTGTAAAGCTTGCCTCGGACGCGGCAATCCCTGCGTGACTCAAAGCTATGTTTTTGGCTTCATCAAGAGTGATTCTTCCCGCGGCAGTGCTTTCCGTCTGCTTTATCCGCATTTCTTTTGAATTGGACAGCACCTTGCCGCTCTCCGCGTCGATCTCGTATTCATATTTATAATCAGCCGCCATGAACTCAATATCGTATTCTTCCCGACCGTCATCGCGGTCAAGCTTGGTTTTTGTAAAGCTTGCCTCGGACGCGGCAATCCCTGCGTGACTCAGAGCTGTGTTTTTGGCTTCCTCAAGAGTAATTCTTCCCGCGGCAGTGCTTTCCGTCTGCTTTATCCGCATTTCTTTTGAATTGGACAGCACCTTGCCGCTCTCCGCGTCGATCTCGTATTCATATTTATAATCAGCCGCCATGAACTCAATATCGTATTCTTCCCGACCGTCATCGCGGTCAAGCTTGGTTTTTGTAAAGCTTGCCTCGGACGCGGCAATCCCTGCGTGACTCAGAGCTGTGTTTTTGGCTTCCTCAAGAGTAATTCTTCCCGCAGCAGTGCTTTCCGTCTGCTTTATCCGCATTTCTTTTGAATTGGACAGCACCGTGCCGCTGTTCGCGTCGATCTTATACTCATACTCATAATCCGCTGTCACGAACTTGATTTCATATATGGTTCGTGCGTCATGACTGTCGGAAATCGCCTTGATAAAGGTCACACCCGACTCGGTAAGCCCCTCTTGTTCAAGCGCCGCCGCTTTGGCTTCTTCTAAAGTTATTCCGCCGCTCTCTGAGGCAGTCGGTTGTATTGTCGGAGCAGGCGGAGTTGTCTGAGCAGGCTGAGTAGTTTTGTCCGATTGAGAGGAAGTTTCTGTTTTTGCGGGACTTGTAACAGTATCGGGCGAAGTCGTACCCGAAATATTTGGGGTCGTATCGGACAGACCAATTATTTTTTTGGAGAATTCGATCACGCTGCCGTCCGCCGCGCCGATATCATATTCATATTTATATTCTCCCGCGGTAAATTCAACATCGTAGTCGTTATCGTCACGGTCATACTCTGTTTTTATGACAGTCGCCTCGCCCGCAGCAATTCCCGCATGGTCCAAAGCGGCTTTTTCCGCTTCCTCGGCACTGATAACGTATGAAGGCGCAGACAGCCCGGCATCATTTGCACTTCCGCTCTGCCCGTCCTGTGCGTCCTGTACACTGGCGCAGCCCGACAACATAAGAGCTGCTATAACACCCATCAAAGCAATCTTTCTTTTGTTCATACAGATTTCCTCCTTATTCAAGAAGCTTTTCGCGCCGCGCACAAAAAACGCAGCATCCGGCGGGAAATATCCCGTGCAGTCTGTAGAAAAAGCCTATTTGCCATGCAATGTCGGCGCATTAAATTTCAAAAAGTCGTGCGTTTGCGAACGCAAGCGCGCGGTTTCCGTTAGGCATGCGGAGTGAAGCGTAGCGTATATGACTAACGGAAATTTTGAAAATTTTTTAAATAATTCGCCCTTGGTCAACCTTTATATACAGTCTGAGCGGGAAATATCCCGTGTTTATGCCTTTATTATAGCACAATCGCAGAAAAAATTCAAGACTCGGCAAAAAATCTTCCGCAAAAACACCAAATTGGGATTGCAAAGGCACAAGTCCCCCTGCAATCCCAAATTCCAATGATGTTGAGCTTAAAATATTTAAGCCGCTGCCGTAAGTCTGTTTTATCGGTTCAAAGTGTGCGCGTAATTGAATCGAAATCTATCCTGTTTTGACAGAATCAACGACAAAACAAATAAAATTTTTGCCATTCCATTCACTACTTCTTCTGAAGATATAATGATATTAAAATCATTACAGACTGTATATTATGGTTGACTTAGAGCGGATTATTAAAAAAATTTCAAAATTTCCGTTAGTCATACTCCGTTCCGCTGCGCTTCACTCCGCATGCCTAACAGAAACCGCGCACATTTGCCTTTTGGCAAATGTGTGCTTTTTGAAATTTCATGCGCCGACATTGCGCACCACATAAGCTGATATTGATTTTAAAATCAATATATCTTCCGCGCCTTTTCAACAAGAGCCGCAAACTCCCTTTTCTCGCTGCTGTTTCCGCTGTTCGCGGCAAGCTCCAGAACGCTGTCAAAGGTAGACGTTCCCTTATATTCGGAATCCCTCAGTATCATTCCGAACTCGGCTACCGCGCTTGTAAACCGGAAGTCCTCAGAAACCGACTTATCCATAACCGATGCGGGGACGATGGTTTCCTCAAGAACGCTCTCCTCACTGTCTATGGGCTTATAGCGAGTGGATATCTTGCAGATATCCGTACTGCCCGTGCCGCCGGTTTCCGAGAACTCAAGCTCGTATTCCGCGACCTCCTGTTCCGAACCCGTCAGCGCCACCTCATAGAGCACCGTAACGCTGTGCCCCGCGCCAAGCTCTCCCGCGTCCTTTGTGTCATCGGCGAAATCCGCGTTATCCAGCGCTCTGTTCTCATAGCCTATCAATCGATAACCCTTAACGGTATCGGGGTTGAACTCAAGCTGGAATTTAACGTCCTTTGCCACGGTAAAGAACGTAGCGCCCTTTTCCTCTATAAGCACTCTCTCGGCTTCGGTAATGCTGTCGATATAACTGTAATTTCCGTTGCCGTTATCCGCCAGCGTTTCCATCTTATTGTCCTTGATATTTCCCGTTCCCACACCGATTACGGAAAGAGATATGCCGCTTTCGCGCTTTTCTTCTATCAGCTTTTTAAGCTCGCTTTCGCTTGTTATCCCCACGTTAAGATCGCCGTCGGTGGCAAGTATAACGCGGTTTATGCCGCCCTCGATAAAATTCCTTTCCGCGACCTCATAGGCTGCCTGAATACCGCCCTCGCCGTTGGTGCTTCCATAAGCGACAAGTGTTGAAAGCTCGTCCATTATCCTGTCCTTGTCGTTTACGGTAGCACCGTCAATAAGCGTTTTATTGCTCGCGGCATAGGTCACGATGGATATCCTGTCGTTCTCGCCCATATTCTCTGTGACAAGCGCGAAAGCCTTTTTTATCAGCGGCAGCTTGTCATATGAGTTCATAGAGCCCGAGGAGTCTATCAGAAATACCAGATTTGACGGCGGCATTTCCGAGGTATCTATCTTCTTGGTCTGAAGCCCGATTTTGAGAAGTTTGGTGTTCTCGTTCCACGGACAGTCACCCATCTCGACGCTTGTGCTGAACGCCTTCCCCTCTTCGGGCTCGGGGTAATCGTAGGAGAAATAATTCAGCATTTCCTCTATTCTCACCGCGCCCTCAGGCACTCCCTCGCCGTTGTTGATATAGCGCCTTATGTTGGTGTAGGACGCGGTATCCACATCAGCGGAGAAGGTGGAAAGCGGCTCTGTCCGCGGGTTTTTAAAGCCCGATTCCTTAATGGCGGAATATTCCTCGGTGTTCCAACCCTGCGGCTGCTCCATATCCATATTACCTCCCGATGCTTGCACGTCATATTCCACCATCGAGCTGTTCATTGCCGGCGCATAGTTATCCATTGCGTTCAGATTCTGGGCGCAGCCCGCAAGCAAAGCCGCGACGGCGGAAACGGCAGCTATAACGGTTACTTTCTTAAATCGACTTTTCAACATGATATTACTCCTTTCTGTCGTTTAAAACGTTCTTACATTTAATACTGAACAAATACCAAAAAGGCTGCACGGAATTTCCTTTTCTTTGCCCATAATATCACATATTAAAGACGAAATCAATATTTATGACAAAATTGTAACCGTTTAAGCTAAATTTGTAATTGTTTTGTTACTTTTAGCGCGTAATTTGTAACCGAAATGTAAATAACGGGAGCTTGTGCGCCCCCGTCTTTTTATTCTGCTCAGAATTTCGCATTATCATAATTATACGGCTTGCTCGTTCCCACAACAACGTCCTCGATTTTTTCAAGTATCAGCCAATCGTCCATATTGCCCTGCCTGTCGAACTCCAGCGGCTCTATTTTCCTAACGTTGGCAAACTCCACCAGACAAAGACACTTTTTGTGCCACCGTGCAAGCTGCTTTTCGGTAAGCTGTAATTTTAGCTGATTTCCGCTCAAAGTCTCGCTGATCTCTTCCTCCGACAGCTTAACATAATTCTCAACACCCACTACCTCCGCCATGGCGGTGATCACGCTGCTTCCTTTCTCAATAAAATACAGCGTTTCTCCCTCAAACACACGGCTGTGCGGTATTTTCCTACCCGCCGCTCCGCGCACTATCATTGTCTTTTCACCGCGGAGTATCTTATCCAGAACGCGCTCGCCGCTCTTTCCTGCGTTGTCGCAATAAACCAGATGTACCATCTAAAACCTCTTTTCTTTTCGCACCGATACCTGTCATATCGTCAGACGCTCAAATGCCCGTGTTCACTTCTTCCCGCTTTTCTTCTTCCTTTCGGGCAGCTCGGGATACATTTCCTCCACCATGGCGCACAGCTTTTCGCTGTCCTCCAGAATTGTGCAGGGGAGGAGATTTTTCGGAGTATTCTCCCACTCGCCGCACTTGCTGTCGGGCATATATTTGCGCGCCGCCCCGGTGTCCTTTACCGCGAAACCGTCGCCGTAAATTCCGCCTATAATTCGCTCCTTGTAGTAGAAAAGCCAGCCGCCCATCATCGGGATATGCCGTATTTTCTCCAGCCCCGAGAGCTGCTCGATAACATAATCAGCCAATTCCTTGTTTGCCATTTTTCATTCTGCCTTTCTGTTTACATCTATTTATATGTGCAGATCCTGAATTTACCGCCTATCCAGAACGTCGCCTCCAGCGTGTGGAATTTTATCGGGCAGAATTTCGGGTCGTCGATACCCTTTGGGAAAAGCCGCGGTCGCCGTCGTCCCATAGCCTGCCTTGAAGCTCCCTGTCGGTGACAAACTCCACCCTGCCTATCAGCGTAACGCTGTCACCGCCCAGCGAATAACACACGCTCGCCTTGTCGTTGTTCTCGAAATGCGTGACCTTTCCGTTCAGCTTTGAGCGCTTGGAGGACACGAAATAAATGTCGTGAAAACCCTCCGCCGCACACTTGCGCATGGTGCATATGCGCGGGTAACCCTTTTCGTTCACCGACGCGAGAGTTACCACCCCGCATTTTTCAAGAAGCTCCGCCGCCTGCTCCTCGAGCAGGCGCTTTCTTTCCTTTTGAATGTCATTTGCCGTCGGCATTTTCTTCTCCTATGACCTCCAGCACCGCAACGCGGCTCTGCCTGTTGTCGATTTTCTCGGGATTTACGACGCGCCGCACGTTGTACGCGTACCCCGTTTCTCCGAATCTGCCCTTCTTTGTTTCGTCGAGATTTTCCTCCTCCATGGCGATATTTACCGCTTCAAGACACATCAGCACATACTCGTCGCCCTCTTTTATCTCCTTTTCCCACAAAAAGCGACACTCGATGTTCAGAAAGCACTCCTTTATCCGAGGAGCGTTCACTATCGCCGCAGGCTCGGCGGTAAAACCCGATTCCGCCAGCTCGTCGGCGTCAAAGCCGTTGTGGGATATAGTTGACAAGCACTTGTCGTACATATCCGCCGTCGGGAAATTCAGCACCGCCTCGTTGGTATCGTGAATGGTTCTGTACAGATGACCCGACTTGTGAACGCGTGACAGGATCGCGTAAAATCCGTTCGCGTAACCGTTGAAGCAAGCCCACGAATGCAGACTGGCATTAGGCTGACCGTTTGACTTATAAGTAGTGATAAGAAACAGAGGCGCGGGTGTCGCCGTGACATAATCCGCCCAGTTAAAGCCCCATTTCTCCATGTCCGCCATTGGCTCCGGCATTTTTGAATATTCTATCTTCATTGCTGCCGCCTTATCCGAACGCTTTAAGGAACAGTATCTTATCTATCAATATTCTTGACTTCCACCAGTTAGCCGCCAGTTCATACTCCTTATACTCGTTGTACCACAGCCACGGCACCGTATAAGAACCGTCCGCGAGCTGGCTCTCACGGGTAAACTCCAGCTCCTTTTGTATAAGCTCCTCATTGCCCGCATAGAACATATTGTCCTTGCTGTCGATAAACTTCGATGGCAGGCAGACATATTCCGTCCGCCATTTTTCGGTATCGCGGCAGATATCGGCGTTTACCTCATCCTTGAGCTTGTCAGCAAATTCCCGCATATCCACAAGCCCGCTGCCCGTTTCTTTAAGAAATTCGTACAGCGCTACAAAGCAGGCGGCGCTGTGGTCGTCCGCGTAGGGAACGGCGGAAACGAACCATTCGTAAGCCTGCCGCGCTATTTCCCCCGCCTTTTTATACAGGCTGCTGTCTTTATCCGCATAACGGAGAATAAATCCCGAAAGGTAAGCGGTAGGGTTATAATCCTTGTATGCCTCGTCTGTGTCGGAATAGCTCCACCAAACCGCGTGGGGATAATCGTCGTTGGATTTTACGGTATTCATCCACCGGTTATGCTTCTCCGAGAAATCCGCGCCGCTGTCAAGATAGCGCAGAATGCCCTTGATGATCGGGTGCGAGCCGTCCGTGAAGCCTATCTCCCTTAAAATCTCACAAGCTACCCATGTCTGAATAGGCGCGGAGTTGGGGTTGAAGCTGTCCGCCTCCAGAGCGTGACCAAAGCCGCCGTCCGCGTTCTGATATGCCGCAAGCGCGGTCAGAACGTCCTCCAACGCTCCGTTCTCAAAGTGATATCTCCAGCGCGCAAGCTCAATGGGACGCGCGTTGCGGTATGTGAATAACCGCGCCTTTTCATAGATTTCCTTAAATTTTTTGTTCATAGCAACCTCCGTATTTATAGTTTGGCAGGTCAAAACCGATTTTATTAAGAGCATAGTCACATAAAAATTTTATTTTAACGTTTTAACTTCTGACCTGCCTGTCGCGTTTTACAAAGTAATGAAATACATCAATTGCCGCTATCGGGAGTCCAGTCATCGGACGGTCTGTGCTGCCGCAGTGTCAGGTACCAGTTCACACCGAAGCAGTCTGTGACTATTGCCGCACAAGGACTCCAAGGCAATTCGCATATATCCATTTCAACCTTTCCGCCGTCCTTTAAAACCGAGAACGCGTGTTCAAGCTCTCCGCGCGTTTCAAAGGTGTGACCGAGCTGAACAGGATTATAAACGACGCTTTTCGCATCCTTTGCCTCAACAACGGAGCAAAACTCCTCACCGTCCTTTGTAAGTTCGGAATGATAGTATGTGCCGTCATCGTTAAGCACATGATAGCCAAGCTCCAGACCAAAAGCCGACTTGTACAATTCAACGGCTTTGGGACTGTTTTTGACATATATCCCGACTCCAAGCAAAATCATATGCAAATACCTCCTTAAGGCAACACCGCACAAAGCACTTGCAAACCAATGAAAAATAAGGTATAATAA
>CAJULF010000033.1 GCA_910587135.1 uncultured Oscillospiraceae bacterium | reverse complement strand
TTGTCTGTTTTTGTCTTTGCTTCAGGCTTTATGGGTTCTTGAGGAGACACTAAATTAAAATTTAAATATATAGCGAGGTAGATTATGAATATAGATAGTAATTTTAGAGGGAATGTATATGTTGTTCAAGATAACGAGGTCGTAATAGAATGTGTGTCCGGACTGGCGGATTTGGCAAATGAATTCCCCAATACAATAGATACAAAATTTGCCAGTGCATCTGCGGGAAAAGTTTTTGTTGCTGTAGCGGTCTTACAGTTAATTGAGCAAGGAAAACTGACTTTTGACGATACATTGGGAAAACTGCTTGATATCAATTTACATGAGATAGATGTTGATGTGACAGTAGAACAATTATTAAATCATACTTCAGGAGTACCGGATTATTTTGATGAAAGCGTTATGGACGAATATGAGGAATTGTGGTTTGAGTATCCCAATTACAAGATCAGGTATAATAATGATCTGTTACCATTGTTCATAGATAAGCCTATGATGTATCAAAAAGGGCAGAAATTTCAATACAACAATTCGGGTTATGTGCTGCTGGCATCGATAATCGAAAAAGTAACGGGAATGTATTTTGATAAGTATCTGCAAACAAATATTTTCGACGTGTGCGGTATGAACGGAACCGGCTATTATGAACTGGATAAATTACCGTCCAAATGTGCAAATAATTATATTTATTGTGCTGATACAAATGATTTCCGTACAAATATTTTTTCTGTTGACGCAAAAGGAACAGGGGCGGGAGGAGCTTTTATAACCGTAAAGGATATAGTTAATTTCTGGACGAATTTAATAAACGGAAAACTTATTTCAAAAGAGCTTCTCTCAAAGATGTTTACTAAACAAAGCGGAGACGGGGCTGATCCCGAAGAGGGCTACTACGGCTACGGTGTATGGATTATTGACAATCCATGCGGCAAAGATTTGGTTTATTTTCAAGGTTGTGATCCAGGTGTAAGTTTCATTTCTGAATATAATCCCAATAACTGCATGATCTCTGTTCTGGTTAGTAATTATGGGGATAATGTCTGGAAAGAAATGAGAAAGATCAGAGAAAAATTTTATAAGTAGTAATTTCATACCTTACGGTCTATCGGGAAGATAGCAAAGCCAATAGAAACGCCGATAGATCGTATAACATACTACATAACGCTGTTTCACCATTAACTTTCTAAATAGAATGATTTTCTGTGTAAAAGTAGATGAGTTTTTAATCAAGATCCAAATCCATTACTGTTCGCAGCACATCGCTGAACAGCTCTTTCGTGCTGTTCATAATCTCCGTTGTGCTTGTAAATTGCTGACTGTTCACAAATTACTTCATAAGTTTTTTGTTAAATTCAGTACCATATTCGATTGGTTTATTCGCCTTGGAAGCGAATAAAAGTTAAAACCGCAGCGATGCAACGGCAATGCTGCGGTTTTTGTACATGTTCTGCGGAAATATTTCCGTTCGCCGCCTTACTCGGTGCGGTTTCGAGCGGGCTATTCCGCGCTCTCCGCTTCGTTCGGATTTTCGTCGGAACTCTCCGCTTCATGCTCTGCCTTAAGTCTGGAGGCAAGAGCTTTTGAGTTATCATCAAACCATTTCGCGGCAAGCAGCGGCGTGAGAATTATATCCATAACCTCCTCGTTGCCGTCATGAACGTTTTCTCCGAACGCTCCTTGTTCCTCCGCGGCTGCCTCGCAGATGTCATATGTGAACTGCGGACGGTATTTTATGCGGCAGTAGAGGAATTCCGCGGGTATCTTGTCAATTAGTGATATTTCCTCCAGCCACAGGAAGGGCGACATTCCGCCAATGCTGATATCGTCGATTATCCAGCCGCCCGCCGCGTTTGCGTCGTTGGAGCAGAGATACAGAGCGAAGTTGAATTTCTGTTCCTTTTCGCCGTTAAGCATTTCAACAGTGAAATTTCTCATCACAAAGCTGTTAATCACGTCCGTTTCATATCCGCAGCATGGGCAGACGCCGCCGTAGCCGAACAGCTTTGCGTTTATATCACGGGCAAAATAATTTCTGTAATCCTTTTTCGCTTTATAGTCAGCAATCCTTTTGACCTCGCCGCGAAGGAAGTCAAATTCGCGGCGGGTAATGGTGGGAATGGGCTTAAAGTAGTAGGGTATCTGGTCAAGCAGTACGAGATTGGGCTCCTCCGTGCTGGAGAAAAGCGCTTTGAGAACGTTTTTGTTCTCTCCCGTAAGCAGGAACTCCACGAATTCCGCGAACACTGGCTTAGGTGCGCCCTCACGCAGTATAACGAACCTGTCGGCTGTTTCCTTGTCGGCGTTATCCAGCTTATCCGAGATATCAACAATTTTCAGCAGCTTGTTGTTCTTGTCAAGCAGCGCCACCTTGTCCAGTCCCAGGTCGCATACAAATACTCTTCCGAGCAGCGCGTCTATCTTCTCCACTGTGCCGCCCTCCGGCAGTGCCGCCAATATCTCCTCGGAGTCGAAGCTGTACCGCGCGGGGTTATATGGGAAGTCAAACATACGGTTCAGGAACATTCCGCTGTCTATAAGCGCATATACGTCTCCGACTATTTCCAGCAGATCGGCATTGGTGATGTTGGAGGGTATCATGAACTGCTTTCCGTAAGCCGCGAAGCGATAGCGCTTGTTGATATCCAGTGCGAGCGTTACCTCGCCGCCCTGACCCTTTATTTCGCGCAGGAATGTCATTACGTCCTTGCCGTTGGTAAAGGAGTTCATGAACAGCGTTACGACCTGATTGTATATCTGATGGTTTTCAAAGCGCATTTCATGAGCCGCCAGAACGTCGTAAGCCTTTTTGAAGTTTCCGATATTTATTTTGGATATTTCAAACTGAATTGTGGTAGAGCCGGCGGTAATAACAAACTGGAAGTACTTCATAGCAATGCGATAGCTCTCGCCGAACATCTCGTCGATTATGCGGAAAGCTTCCTCCAGCGCGTTCTCGTCCATAACCGCGCCGTTTACGATGCATTTATCCAGCTTACGCTCGATAATGCTCTTGAAGCCCAGTCCCAGGTCGTAATCGTTTATTTGTCGGTTTCCGTCGGAGGACATGAGGTAGGTGCTGCCGCTGCGGCAGAACGCGTACAGAAACTCGCTGCCCTCATCGTCGGAAGCAAGATCGCCCCAATTATACCGCGCCAGCATAACATGGTCGGGATCGCCGTCATACCATTTCTCAAGCCGGTTTATATCGTCAAGCAGCATTTTTGCAGCGGATCCGTCCTCGTGCTCCTGCTTTGTGACCTCACTGCGCTCGGTGAAAATTCCGTTTTCACGCAGCTCCGCAAAGGACACCGGCTCCTCGCTGCCTGGCATAAGCAGGGAAATACCGTCGCAGAATTTCTCCTTAAGCCCGCTGACAAGCGTGCTGGTGTTTATGTAGTTGTAGAAAAATTCAAAAACATACTGCTTGGGACGCAGCATATAGCGCTCGGGGTTATCCTTTCTCGCCGTAAGCTCCAGCACGAACAGCCGCTTGTATTCCTCCACAACGCTCATAATGCCGCCTGCTATCTTGGAGGAAACCTCCTCGAGGCAGTCGTGGCGAATTCCCGCGCGGTTGTTGGTGATGTAGCTGTTGGGAACGCTCACGAAAAAGGCAGAAAGCTGCTCCTGAATAAACTTCTGGCTGTTAGCTCTGACAAGACCCGTCAGCTCAAAGGTGGAGAAGTAGTTGTACTTTGACATCATCACCTTAGCCGCCTCGCGCTTGGCTCCCGATACAGCGTAGGGGATAAGGTATATGAACCCGTCGCGCTCCGCCTGTATAAAGTCCGCAACGCTCTTTCCGTTTTCGGAAAAGCGTATTTTGGGAATAGAGTTCTCGTCCTTGCGGTATTCCTGTATCTTATAGACTGCCTCCGGCTTGCCGTAGTTTATTACCGCGATGTTGAAAGTGCGGGAGGGGCATTCCTCCTCGTCAGTGCTTCTCAGGTGCTTTTTTCTTATAAATGCAAAGCACAGCTCCACAAGATTTATGTAATCTCCCTTTGCGGAGGTCAGTGTTGTCAGGTTCTCGTGCAGCTTCCGCTGATCCGTTTCGTCCAGCGAGAAAACGATTTCGGTGTGTTTAAAGGTGGGCGCGGTCAGATCAAGCTCTCTTACCTTAAGAGTGCCCTCGTCGTTTACAACACGCAGGGAATAGTTGTTGGAGCGCATTTTGAACCAGTCAACGTTCGCAAAAACGCTTTTAGCGCCCAGACCGAAGCGTCCCTCGCGCTCCGAAATGCCCTCGTTTCTGCCCACTGACAGATAGTAGAACACCTGTGCCAGGCTGAATCCCGTTTCGTTGTAGGTCAGCTTTACCTGTCCCTCGTCAAGGAATTCTATCATCACCTTGATGTCGCTGGTGTCGTAATCGCAGCCGAAAACGTTCTGCAACAGCTCGCGCATGATAGACTCTCTCGGGTAATCTTGCATCATACCCGCTACGTTTATCGCGCCTCTGCCGGCGTACATATCGTTAAAATACTGCTTGAAAGGCTCGCTGTCCGCTTCACGGGAACTGAGCTTTTCCTGAATATCCGCAAGAACGGCGTTCATGCCCTCCTTGTCGTCGGCAGTGTGTCGTTCAAAAAAGTCGCCAAGCAGCTTTTCTACAGCCTCATAGCTTAAGCTCATACAATTTAGCCTCGTTTCTCCGCGCGGCGCTTCTGTTAAGAACCCGATTCCCCCCGCGCGGTTGGGGAGTTTATGGCAGTAATTTGTTTCACCGCGGCTTTGCGGCATTCAATTACTGATTTTTTATCGCTGTTACATTCCGTCGTTGAATATCTTCACGAAATCTTTGAAGGAGCGCTGTGAGTCCCGCTCGCGCACTCTGTAACGCCATATTCCGAAGAGCACGGAGTATTTTACGCAGTCGGGCAGCTCGTTCACCTGATTCTTCACCGTCAGATGATATCCTTTGCCGTCGTGCATGGTATCTATTTCCGCCTTTGCTTCCGCAAGACCGTTCAGAGCGTCCTTGGCAAATGGCTGGGATTTGTAGCCATCGCCGTCAAAGCCGCGCGCCATATCCGCCAACGTGTCCCCGGGCAGCTTTTCAAGCCTGCCTCCGCGTATCACGCAAAGTCCGCTCAGAGCTTCTATCGCCTCGGATATCTCGCTCTCGGCGGAATCCTCCGTCAGTCCGAACAGCCCGTACAGCTTTCTCAGCAGACCCTGCGCAAACTCCGCAAGCTGCTTGCTGTTGGATATGTCCTTTGCGCCGAGATGGATATATTCGCACTTGACCCTCTTTATAAGATCAAAGCAGCTGTCCACCTCCGTCGCGAAGCTGTGGATATATTTAAGGTCGCTTATAACGCTGCTCAGGCTCTTTCCCTTGCCGGGGATATCCAGCAGGATATTTCTCGTGGGAAGCTCACCGCAGAAGCCGCTTTCTATACCGCCGTACAGCACTTTGTCCAGCATTCTCGAATCGAACATGCCGTTTCCGTCGCGGAAGATGATAAACTGCCTTTCCGCTTCCCGCGCCGCGCCGTGGCGGGTCATTCTTCTTTCGAGAAGCGCCGCAGAGGAGGGAAGCTCATAGTTTATAATGCAGTCGATCCTGTCCAGACCTTCTCCGACAGCTCCCATTCCGTCCATACCGATTATTATCCTCGGATATACCGTGCCGTCGTCAACGCGGAATTTTCTTTTGATATCCTCCGCGCGGAAAAGCTCGCCCTTGGCGGCGCGGATTATGCCATCGTTATGATACACGCAGCTGAGCGTCTTTTTGAGAAAATCCACCGTGTTCTTGTCGCAGCAATACACGATAGCGCGTCGGTTTTCGTCTTTAAGTATGTCGTCCATCAGCTTGAGGAAGCTGTCCAGCTTTTTGTCGAAAGCCCGCAGATCCTCAACATCGGAGCGTGTGTAGACGCTTTTCTGGTAAACGCGCTTGTACGCTTCGCAGTCGTACTCCTCAAAAATATTGCCGCCGTAGCGATACACCGGATTACCGGTCAGCAGATCGACCTTTCTGCGCAGGCTGCTCACCGCGTCCGCGTCGAAGCTGTAATCGCAGAAAGAGATATTTCGCTTAAGCTCACCGGTGTACACCCGCTTGTCAAAATATCTCATTGCCGCGCAGTCCTCATCAAATTCCGAAACCACCATACCGAACGCCAGATACTTTGTCTGTTCCGCCAGCGACTCGTCCCTCAGAATACCGGAAACAAGCTCCGCCAGACGGCTGCTGTCCTCGTCGGTCCTTGCGGGGAATGGGGCGGTAATAAGCAGCTTTTCGCTTTTCCAGCCTATGTTCTTTTTATAATAATCGTAATCGGGAACAGAGGTGTTCTGTTCCTCATCGATTATTATCAGATCCCACACAAAGCTTTCGTCCGCCTTTGTTTTCAGAACGTTCCGACCCGACAGCGCCTCAGAGGACATAAGAAAAAGATTCGGGCAGCTTTCGCTGAAAAACGCCAGTGCGCCGGGGACGCCGGTAATGATCTTAAAATCCGCGCCTATTCCGGTTGTAAGTATTCTGTACCATCCGTACAGCTCCCTGCTTGATGTTATCAGAAGAATGTTTGGGTTTTCCTTCTGCTGCAGCACGTCGTAGATACAAAGTCCCGCTTTTGTCAGCTTTTCCGAGCCGAACTCTCCGCAGATCACCGCAAAGCCGAATTTGCGCAGCTTTTCAGCCGCCGCGAGATTGACCGCCGAAAGCTCCATTCCCTCCAATGGGATCCACTTGATATCGCCCAATTATATCGCACCTCCGTGTCAGATAAATGTCAAGGGTGATTTAACCCGTTTCACAGTCATCTGTAAATCTATTTATATTCATTATACAACAAAATCCGAATTATTACAAGTTATTCAAGGCATATAGATATTAAAAATAATCAGTGTCATTTTTGTGAATATTGCACAAAAGAAATCCTTTACAAAGTGCTTTACTTTTGGAGAAATACATGATACAATAGTAATATAAGCGATTACGGCGGCATCGGAACGCGTATGCGAACACATCTCCGCGCCGCTCTGAACGGAAGGAAATATAAAAATGACAGAAACAGAACTTAAGCAGGCAATATGCGATGTCGGGCACAGGCTGTGGCAGCTTGGATTTGTCGCGGCAAACGACGGAAACATTTCCGTAAGGCTTCCCGACGGCAATTTTCTGGTAACTCCCACGGGAACCAGCAAGTCAAGCCTGAAGCCCGAAATGATAATTAAAATGAATGCCAAAAACGAGGTGGTGGAGGAAGCGCCCGGCTATAAGCCCACCTCCGAATTCAAGGTCCACCTGCGCTGTTATGAGGCGCGCCCCGAGGTGAACGCGGTTGTTCACGCGCACCCTCCCACCGCCACGGGCTTTGCCATCGCGCATATACCGCTCGATGACTACACCATGCCCGAGGCTATCATTTTCCTTGGCTGCGTACCCATCGCGCCCTATGATACTCCGGGTTCTCAGGGCGTGGCGGACAACATTCTGCCATATCTTGAAAATCACGACACCATACTTATGGAAAACCACGGCGCTCTCACCGTTGGTATAGACATAACCCAGGCATATTACCGCATGGAAACTCTGGAGCACTTCGCCAAAGTAAGCCTTGTGGCAAGGCAGCTCGGCGGCGCAAACGACCTGCCCATGGAAAAGATAGAGGAGTGCTGCGAGATCGGCAAAAGCTTCCCCATCAGACATCCGGGGTACAGAAAGTATAGCGGCAAATAATTTGTGACGCGGTAAAATATGCAAATAACAGTGTTCGGTTACGCTGCGCCCTTGACGGCGGGTCAAAGATCATGTCGGCGGACAGCGTACCGAAGCTGTATATTGTCTGTTGTCATCGGGGGTATTTATGTCTAAAACTGTTTTGGTATTCGATTTCGGAGCTTCAAGCGCCAGAGCCATGCGCTGTACTTTTGATGAGGGCAGGCTGATTCTGGAGGAAGTCCACCGATTCGCCAATACGCCCATCAATGAAATGGGGCATCTTCGCTGGGATATTGATGAGCTTTTCGAGCAGATGAAGATCGGTATTAGCTTCGCTATGTTCAACGGCGGCTTTGACGCCATAAGCATCGATACCTGGGGGGTGGATTTCGCACTTATCGGACGGGACGGCGAGATGCTGGAGAATCCTGTGCATTATCGCGACAGCCGCACCGATGATATGCCGCGGGAGATGTCGGGATTGCTGCCCGCCGAGGCTTTGTTCATGCAGACGGGTGTGCAGCCGCAGAGCATTAACACCATCTACCAGCTCGCCTATATCGTCCGCCGTGAGCGCAATACGCTTTTCCGTGCCGAGCGGCTGCTGATGATGCCGGATTTGTTTGCGTATTTCCTTACGGGGGAGTGCCGCAACGAATACACCGAAGCCACCACCTCGCAGCTTATTGACCAGAAATCGAAGGGGTGGAATCTCAAAATAATCGAAAGCCTGGGTCTGCCTAAGCGGATATTCTGCCCGATAATCCGTCCCGGAGAGGTTTACGGCGGTCTTAAGGACGAGCTGGCGGAGGAATTCCGCTGCGAGAGCGTCCCCGTTATCGCCTGTCCGTCGCACGACACTGCCTCGGCGGTGCTTGCCGTGCCAAGCGAGGAGGAGCATTTCGTATTTATAAGCTGCGGCACATGGGCGCTGTTCGGAACGGAGCTAAAACGCCCGATAGTTACAAAAGAGGTAATGGAGCTTGGGCTGTCCAACGAGGGCGGCTACGGCGATACTGCCATCATGCTTAAAAATATAATGGGACTGTGGCTTATACAGGAATGCCGCCGCTACTACAACAAGGACGGAATGGACTACACTTTCGCTTATCTGGAGCAGGCGGCGCGCGGGGCTGAGCCGTTTGTAAGCTTTATCGACCCAAACGACAGCTCCTTTGTTGCCCCCGACAATATGCCAATAAAAATACAAGAATATTGCCGAAAAACGAACCAGCCCGTTCCCGAAAGCATGGGGGAGATTCTGCGCTGCATCTACCAGAGCCTTGCCTGTGAATTCGCGTTCACGCTAAAAAGCATATCCGAGATAACGGGCATTAACTATGATAAAATACATATGATAGGCGGCGGCACCAAGGATAGGCTTCTGTGCGAGCTGACCGCGAACTGTTGCGGTATCCCCGCGGTGGCGGGTCCCACCGAAGCAACCGCTCTCGGAAACGGAATAGCTTCGCTTATCGCCTTGGGAGAAATCGAAAGCGTAGCGGCGGCGCGCCGTGTTATAATCGATTCGGGGCTTACTCATACTTTTGAGCCGACAGAGCATGAAAAGTGGCTCGAAGCGCTCGGGAGATACAAGGAGCTTACCGCAGGACGTTAAGGAAACACCGTTTCTGACAATCCCCGCATAAGATTTTCTTCGCAAAACGGGACGGTATTATGAACGTGAAGGATCGCAGCGGGAGGGAATAGTGTTATCTCGCCTAAGAGCCTGTTTAGTATTCGGAGAAGTGCCGGATTTGCCCGGATTTGCCCGGATTTTCGCGTTGGACGATGGCAATTTTTCGCAGATGTACTGTATGTACCTCAAGAAAAATTGCCTAAGTACAGCGCGGAAAGACGGGTAAAGACGGTGCTTCGGAAGATACTAAACAAGCTCTTAGGTGTTATAATAAAAAATTTATGAAAGGAAGATTTGATATGAAAAAGAAAATCACCGTATTGATCGAAGTAAGGAGGGTGACAGATTAACCCTCCGAAGAAAACAGGAGGGCTATATGTCATTTAATTGGATTAACGCAGAGGACTATACTATGGATACCATTTTGTTGCTTGACAGATGGGTTATTCGTTATATAATGTCCGAAAACCCTTGGTACAATGGTGATTACGCTTATGATATGGGAAAGGCGCTCAGCCGATATCCCCATGTGATATCCTTTTGCAAACGAAAAGCGCCTGAGTGCACCGACTATCTTGACCGCATTAAAGCAGTATCCAAATAGCCCGCGTAGTTCAAAATGCCGATAAAATTTAGTTGATACGATTATCCGATTTCGGATAACGGGGCAATCCATATAACAATAGATCCCGATACGATTTGATTCGTGTCGGGGTTTTTGCTTTGCGGATTAAGGCGGCTGTTCTATTTCGGACAATCCCCGCATAGAATTTATTACCGCAAAACAGGGGGATAAAGACGTAATACTAATTCCCCATTGAAAGTGTACACAAAAAATCTTCGCAAAAACCATATATCAGAGTTTTTGCTCGATTTTTTGTACACTTTCTAATGGGAATAAGAACTCCTTGCCCCCGAAAGGAGCGCTGTATGATAACGGTAAAAGGTCAGGAAATACCGCTGAAAACCGCGGCGGCTAAAATAAGGCTTACGGGATTTCGCGGGGACTTGGCGGAAATACGCCTCAGAGCTGGGCGCAGGGCGGTGGCGGTGACTGCCGAGGGAATAATGCAGACCTGCTCCGAGCCTTTCACGGCGGAGGATATCGCCAATTGCTTCGCTGAGCTGTGCAGATACTCCGTGCACAGTTATACCAGCGAGATAGCGGAGGGCTACATAACCCTTGACGGCGGACACCGCGTAGGAATATGTGGAACAGCGGTGATGAGGGATAATAAAATCGAAACAATGCGGGACATCTCATCGCTGAATATCCGCATCGCAAGACAGGTAAGGGGCTGCGCCGGAGAGCTTTACAGCAGGATATTCGACCGCCCTCGGTCTCTGCTGCTGGCGGGAAAGCCCATGTGCGGCAAAACCACGCTGCTCAGAGATTTGACGCGTATTCTCGGGGAGCGGCATAAGGTAACGCTTATCGACAGCCGAAATGAGATTTCCGCATGCGTGAGGGGTACGCCCACGCTGGATATAGGGCAGCACACGGACGTTATTTGCGGCTGCCCCAAATCAGAGGGCATACTCCTCGCGCTGCGCTCCATGAGTCCCGAAATAATAATCTGTGACGAGATAGGACGGGATCACGAGGCTGTGGAGCAGTGTTTGTTCTGCGGGGTGAAGCTGATAGCCTCCGCACACGCGGGAAGTATCGCGGAGCTTAGGCGGCGGCATGGGATCGCCGGGCTGCTGCCAATGTTTGAGTATACGGCGGTTATAGGAGAAAAGGGGTGTCTGACCGAGATTTACCGATCGGAGGAGTTGTAAATGAGGGCCATACTTGCCATGGCGGCTTTTCTGCTTTGCTTTGTTTTCGGAGTGCGGCAAAGTCTGCTGCTGAAGCGCCGAGCGGCTTTTCTGGAGGAGTTGTCGCGTATGCTGAGTGAATTTGAGATTGAAATACGCTTTGCCGCGCCTACTCTTGATATCCTGTGCGAAAAGGCAGAAGGTGATTTCGCGGATATTATCAGGGAATGCCGCCGCGACAATGATATAAAATCCGCGTGGGAACAGGCGTGCGGCAGGCTCAAAGTGCTTTCGTACTGCCATGCGGCGGAGAGCGAGCTTATGCTTTCACTGGGACGCTCACTTGGAACAAGCGATATAAGCGGACAGCTGTCGCTGATAGAGCTTCATTCCGAAAAGCTTGGCGCGCTGAGAAAAAGCGCTTCCGAGGAATCGGCGAAAAAAGGGAAGCTGTTTCGTTCCGTAGGCGCTCTCTGCGGAATAGGGGCGGCAGTTCTTATCATGTAACGGGACGGTTTATATGGAACTGGATTTGATTTTCAAAATAGCCGCGGTGGGAATAATCGTGGCGGTGCTTAATCTGATACTTAAAAAGACCGACCATGACGAGCAGGCAATGATGCTGACAGTGGCGGGTCTGGTAATAGTGCTGATGATGATAATTCCCGCGATAGAGGATTTGTTTGACACCATAAAGAATGTGTTCGGGCTGTGGTGATACCGATTCCTTATTGAAAGTGTACAAAAAAACCTTAGCAAAACCATATATCAGAGTTTTGGCTCGATTTTTTGCACACTTTCTAATGGGAATAAGTATGAGCTATCTCATGACGTTTATACGGGAGTGTTGAAATGAATATCATATCACTTGCGGGAACAGCTGTGATATCCGCGGTGCTTTGCGTTGTGGTAAGGCAGTACAAGCCCGAAGCGGCGCTGGGAATAGGGCTTGCCTGCGGAGTTATTATTCTTGGAGCGGTAATATCAATGCTTGCACCCTCTATAGAGGCGATAAACACGCTCACACAGGCAGCTGGGATCGACAGCGAATTTGCGCGGGTATTGCTGAAGGCACTGGCGGTGTGTTATGTTACCCAGCTTTCCGCAGATTGCTGCCGCGACGCTGGTGAAAGCGCTATCGCCGCAAAATTGGAGTTGGCAGGTAGGGCGGCTATTTTGGTGGTATCGCTGCCGGTATTCACAAGTCTGGCGGAACTGGTAACAAAGCTGATGGGAAGTTAAGCGCGAAAAGCAGAGATAAACTGTCCGTCCATGCGGGAAATTTTCCACGGCTCGGAGTAATAGCGCAAAGCGATGTTTGCACAGACTGTGGAAAAAGCCTGTTTGCAGCGCAATGTCGGCACATGAAATTTCAAAAAGTGTCAAAATTTGCGAAGCAAATTTCGACCGATTCCCGCAATCGCGCGGAGGTGGTTTTGCGCAATATGCACGTGGTTGCTTGTGGCATTTTGCAGCTATTTGCGCAAAACCTTGCGCAGCGAACGGCGCGTGATTGCGGGAATTTTGAAATTTTTTAAATACGCTTTAGGTCAACTTTTATATACAAGCTGCTCAAACAATGCAAAGAGTTGTTTGCAGCAGTTCGGGAAATTTCAAATCAAAATAAGGAGAAAAAATGCACAGGATCGTTTCAATTGCCGCGGCGCTTTTGCTGTGGCTTGTCATAGGGGTGAGCGCTTTTGCGGAGGCAGGCTCGGACGGGTTCGATTACGGACGTGAGCAGCTTGAGGGCGCTGTTCCCGAAACGGCTGCGGCGCTGTTGGAAGAGGGGGGGATAACCCCCGAAAACGGCGGGGCGCTGTCGTGGAGCTTTAAAGATGTTCTGGCGTTTATATGGGATATGATAAAGGAGCGGGCACTGAAGCCGCTGAAGCTGCTTGTGTCGCTGTGCGGAGTGGTTCTGCTGTGCGCGCTTGCAAACTCTATCGCCGATAACGGCGGAGGTCTTAAGGGAGTTTTTTCGGCTGTGGGAGTGCTGGCAGGGGCGGGGATAGCCGTCACCGCTGTCTGGGAGGTGCTTGATGAAACTCTTACGATGCTGAGCGCGGCGGCGAATTTTATATTGATATTTATTCCGATCTTTGCCGCCGTAACGGCGGTGCTCGGACATGCCATGTCCGCTACCGCGGTGAATGCCGCCTCACTTGCCGCAACACAGCTTTTCTCACAGCTCGCGGTGAATTTTCTCGCTCCCATGTGCGGCGCTGTAATGGGGCTTTCGGTCACGGGAGCTATCCATCCGCAGCTTAATCTCGCTAAGCTGGGAGAGATAATAAAAAAGTTCGTGGTGTGGGGGCTGACGCTTATCATGACGGTGTTTATGAGCATTCTTTCCGCTCAGACCATCGTTGCTGCTTCATCGGACAATACCTTGATACGCACCGCTAAATTCATGGTATCATCGGGCGTGCCCATTGTGGGAGGAACTATATCTGATGCGGTGAACACGCTGCAGGGCAGTCTGGAGCTGCTGAAAGGAAGCATAGGGACTTACGGGATAATAGCCGCGGCGGCAATAATACTGCCCACGCTTATAACCGTGGGGTGCTATAAGCTGGCGATGATGTGCGCGCGTTCCGCAGGAGAGATATTCGGGCTTAAAGAGCTTTCCGAGCTGTTTAAAAGCTGCGAATCCGTTATGGCAATAATTCTTGCGGTTCAGGTTTGTTTTTTGCTGCTGAATACCTTTGCGGTGATAATTCTGTTGGTCTCGGGAAAGTAAAGGCAACATCGCATAAAGTCCGCGCTTCGCGCTTTGCACGCATCTTGCTTGCATATTTTCCGTCATCTTGCACGAGTTCTTCCTGGCGGGCGTCGAGCTTGTACAATCTGACGAAAAATCTGACGGCGCAATCTGCGCACAAGCTTTGTGCGGTGTTGCCTAAAATAAAAGGAGCGTAAAAATGCAGTTTCTTACTACGGTATGCATAGCGGCGATAGCGGCAGCGCTGTTCCGTATGCTTGTGCCGGAAAACAAAGCGGAGAAGCAGATAGCTTTTCTTGTGGTGTGCGTGTTTTTGCTTACCTGCGCTTCGGCGCTGACAGGCGCGGAGATCGACCTGAACGCAGATGTCTACGATATCGGCACAAGCGCGGATTACATAGGTTTTTCGGGAGAAGTAAACAAATCCCTGCAAAAAAAAATATGCAAGGATATGTCTGACAAGCTGTATGAGCTGATGAACGAAAACGAGATTTATCCCGAAGAAATTCATGTTATCGTTAATATTTCGGGTTTGTACAGCATAGATATAACACAGGTAAAGCTTGTTTTAGGCGAGGAACAGCGTGGCGCGGCAACAGCGGCGGCAGAGCTGCTCGCCGAAGAGCTTGACGAGGACGTTGAGGCTGTGATAGAAGTAAGATAGCGCGGCGGGAACTGCACGGCAGGCTCTTCCTTGCGGCTTCTTACATCTTACTTCAAAAAGGGGTGATGTCGGACTGAAAAAAATAACGGATTTTCTGAGCAGCGACAAGGCAAAGAAAATAATAATCATTGCGGGAACAGCGGTGATACTGCTGCTGTTTCTGAGCACCCTGTCTTTCGGGGGAGGGGAGGAGCAGCCCCCCGCGGCGGTCTCGGCAAGCGTGGGAGATATCGAGCGGGAGCTGGAGCAGCGGCTGGAAAAGCTGCTCTCGCAGATAGACGGTGTGAACGGCGTTTCGGTAATGGTGACTCTTGAGAGCACATCTACACGGATATTTGCCGAGGAAACGCAGTCCGAGTCAGACTCCTCCAGTAATGCGGATTCATCATCCAAAAGCAGCAGCAGCCGCACGGAAATTGTTCTCGCCGGCGGCGGCAAGGAACCTCTGGAAACAAGCGTCGTCTGCCCGAGAGTGCGCGGAGTGGCGGTGGTTTGTCCCGGAGCTGCCGACCCCGTGGTCAAGGAAAAGATCGCGAATACCGTTTCGGGAGTGCTTAACGTAGGAGTTTCGCGGGTCTGTGTTACCTTTTAAAGGCTATCGGCGGGAGGCAGAAAACAAAGGACAGGTTTAGATCTTGTCCGTAATTACGAAAGGTGTGTGTATTATGAAAAGACTGAATGTTATTCTGGGAAAAAAGCAGCTTATTATCGCGTCCCTGACGGTTCTGCTCGGGGCGGCGGTAGCGGTGAACTTCATCTATTCTGGCACTAAGAAAAAGGAGATAACCGAGCCGTCGACCCGTGTGGGAGCCGCTTACGGGGATACCGTATACGTTGCGGGTTCGGCGGACAGCGACGCTTATTTCGCACAGGCGAGGCTTGAAAAGCAGACCAGCCGCGACGAGGCAGCGGAGGTGCTGGCGAGTATGTATCAGGGCGGCGATCTGACGGTAGACGAGCTTTCGGTTGTAATGGGCGACGCGGTGTCACTCGGAACGCTTATTGACAGCGAGAACCGTATCGAGTCACTCCTGAGAGCGCAGGGCTTTGAGGACGCGCTGTGCTATCTCAGCGACAACACCGCCAATATCATAGTTAAAACCGACGGTCTTGACGAAGCGGGAGCGGCAAAAATCAAGAGCACCCTGTTGTCGGAATACGAGGTCAGCAGCAACAATATCACCATCGTTGAGGTTAATTAAAGGTAAGAAGTCTGACCTGAAGCCGAAAAAAATTAAAATTTTCGCTGTTTTTACTCGTTTTCGATGCGCTTCAAAAGTTTTGCGCAAAGTTCAGCAAAATGCAATAAGGCAGAACCTCCATACTGCAGAAAACTTGGCATACATAGCAGCAGCCTCGCGCATTTGTCATTTGGCAAATGCGCGAGGTTTAAAATATAAGTGACTACATTGTGTTGTCAATATGCCGGAACAGCAAAACTGTATGTTATGCATAAAAAAAGTGCTTGGTCGCATGAAAAATCGTGCAAAACTTCCTTTGACATCAAGCCTTATTTTGTCTATAATAATATCAAGATGTGTAGCTTACTGCGTAATTCCGATCGGTAAGCTGCACTTTTTTGTTTTTGGAGGGAAAGGTTATGAACTTAAAAGATGAAAAAATGGCAGCGGTTCCCGTAAGAAGGCTGATGCTTTCAATGGGGATACCCATGATCGTTTCAATGGTTTTGCAGGCGGTTTACAATATAGTGGACAGCGCCTTTGTATCGAATATGCAGACAGGCGGCGAGGACGCTCTGAACGCTTTGACCTTGGCTTTTCCGCTGCAGATACTGATGGTGGCGGTAGGTATCGGAACCGGCGTGGGATCAAATGTTCTTATTGCAAAAAGCCTTGGACAAAAGGACGGTAAACTTACCGACAAAACTGCCGGAAACGCCATTTTTCTCGGAGCTGTGATTTATGTTATATTCTTGATTTTCGGTATTTTCGGAGCGGAGGCATATATAAATTCTCAGACCGACAACAGCGTTGTTTCCGTGATGGGAAGCGAATATTTAAGCATATGCTGTGTATTATCATTCGGAATGTCTATGTTCGCAATTTTTGAAAAAATGCTTCAGGCGGCGGGACACTCGCTTTGTTCCACCATTGCGCAGATACTTGGCGCAGTCACGAACATCGTTCTTGATCCGATTTTGATATACGGTTGGTTTGGCTGCCCCGAAATGGGTGTAAAAGGCGCGGCATATGCGACCGTTATAGGTCAGATAGTTTCGTTTGCGGCAGCGCTGATTTTTCATTTGAAATTTAATAAAGCAATCCATATAAGACTGCGGGATTTTATTCCGTCACTTAAGATTTTCGGTATGATTTATTCGGTAGGATTGCCTGCTATAATTTCACAAGCGCTTATTTCCGTTATGACCTACGGAATGAATTTGATCCTCAAGGGCGTCAGCGAAAATATGGTCACAGCTTACGGACTGTACTATAAAATTCAGCAGTTCCTGTTGTTTGCGGCATTCGGAATGCGGGACGCGATCACTCCGATAACCGCATTCAGCTATGGAATGGGAAGCGGCAAACGGATTAAAGATTGCGTGAAATTCGGGCATTTATTCACTTTTATAATTATGCTGACAGGTTGTGCGGTGCTTGAAATTTTTGCCGTTCCGTTCTCGGAAATTTTCGGATTATCGGGAGAAACACAGGCACTTTGCATAAGCGCTATACACATTATTTCGATTGGTCTGGTGTTTGCGGGAATAAACATTGCGTTTCAGGGGATTTTTCAGGCAGTCGGCAGTGGAATAGGCTCGCTTGCGATCTCGATAGGAAGACAGCTTCTGTTTGTGTTCCCGTTTGCGATAGCCTTCGCGAATATTGCGGGATCTGACCCGAAGATGGAACGGCTTTTATGGGCGGTCTTCCCGATAGCGGAAATATTGACCGCGGCAGCAGCGTTGATTATTTGGAAAAGGATATCTAATAAGAAAAACCTGAAGCATATCGGTTAGATATTTATACGAAGGTAACGATTATACGTAGATACATCAGAAGATATTCGCGGTATGTCGTAATGAAGATATCATAACGATCAAATATAGCTGTCTGATAAAGATTGTTGATAATACTCTTCAACATTTTTTTGCTGCTTCCTTTTTGAGGAACACGCTCAGCCATAGCTAATAACTATGACGCGTGATGAAAAATAAGTGTTATCACATATCAAATTATATGAGCTATAATAAAAGAAAAAACGAAAGGCAGCATAGAAAATGAAAACATCAATTATCGGCTACCCGCGGATAGGCTCACAGCGTGAACTTAAATTTGCGGAGGAAAAGTATTTCAAAGGTGAGATATCATTGGAGGAATTGGGGAAAATCGGAAAAGAGCTTCGCTTGAAAAAACTTCTGAATCAGCTTGACAGCGGGATTGACTTTAGTCCGTCAAACGATTTCTCGTTCTACGACGGAAGGTTGGACACAGCAGCTATGCTGAATACTTTGCCCGATGGACCGCATGTCTTTGTCAGCAAGAACAATCCGCTTGCAAAAAAGAAGACTGTTTTGCGCAAAGACCTGTTGGAATACCCTCGGCTTACTTACGATCAGGGGGTGAACAATTCCTTTTATTTCTCCGAGGAGCCTCACAGCACAGACGAAAGCCCGAAAAGCATTGTAGTGGCAGATCGGGCTACGCTATTTGATTTGCTGATAGGGCTGAACGGATATACGATATCATCGGGGATTTTAAGCAGCGATCTGAACGGCACGGGTATAGTTGCGGTTCCGCTGAAAAGCAACGAGGAAATGGATGTAGGTTATATTCATTCGGCGCAGCAGCCGTTAAACGGCATTGCCGAACGATATCCGGAGCATTTCAGGGTATATATGGAAGATTATAAGCAGCTTACTGATTAAAATTATGCAAGTAAGCTGCTTATCTTTATATTATTTTTGATGTACTTTATCGTTACCTTGTTTTGCCGCGGACATAGCTGCAAATGATCTCCGCGCTTTCGTCCAAACCCACAGAACTGTCAATCATCAGTTCATAATTGTGTCTGTCGCCCCAATTCTGAGCTGAAATGTTTTTGTAATAAGAAGCTCTCGCTTCATCGGAACGATGAAGATTTTTCAGCGCCTGCTCCTTGCTGTCGCCGTAAATCTCCATCACGCGGCTGATTTTAAATTCCTCATCGGCATATATGAAAACACGAATTACATCTTCATAATCCCGCAGTACATAATCGGCGGCTCTTCCGACTATTACACAGCTTCCGCTGTCCGCAATTTTTCTGATAACCTTGTCCTGCGCGACAATTGCCTGCTGTATAACGTCTGTGCTAAGGTAAAGGCTTTGCAGTATAGTTGGAGCGTTTGAGTTAATATCGGAAATAAATTCCTTGTCAAGTCCGCTTTCCTGCGCGGCAAGAGCAGTCATCTCCTTGTAATAGAACGGGATCCCGAGTTTTTCCGAAATCAGCTTTCCTATTTGTTTGCCGGAGGAACCGTGCTCTCTCGCAATCGTAATAATCACACCCTTGCTTGAAGGCTTAAGTACAGACTCGTTATTTCCAGACGGGACGTCTGATTTTAAAGTCTTCATAAATGTTACGGTCAGGGCAGCGGCGACGATCATTGCAATAAGGTCAGCCGAAGGAGCCGCAAACAGAATGCCCTCTATCCCGAAAAAAATCGGAAGCGTAATTATCAGCGGAATAAAACAGATAATATCACGAATCATCGACGCGATAACCGCACGAATCGGTTTTCCAACCGCCTGAAAAAATATTGAAGTCATTTTAATCGTGCAGGTAAATGTAACCAGACAAAGGAATATCCGGAAAGTCAATTCACCGAATTTCCAGTAATCATCGGGATTGGGGATATTGGTGGGAGTTCCGAAAATCCCGACAACGGTTCGCGGAGCAAGCTCGAACAGAAGCGTTGAAGCAAGTCCGATAACAACTGTACAAAGCAGTATTTTTCTGTACAGCTCTTTTACACGGTCATAACGCTTTGCGCCCATATTATAGCTTATTATAGGCTGACAGCCAAGAACAATGCCTACAACAAGGTTGATTACTACGGTAAAGACCTTGCTCTCAATACCGATTATCGCAATGGGGATATCCACGCCATACTGTGAAACCGCGCCGTATTTCGCCAGCAAAATATTGCAGACCAATGATATTATAACTATTGTCATTTGTGTAATAAACGAGGACACGCCAAGCTGTAAAGCACCCGAAAAAACTTTGAAATCCGGCAGAAAACTCTTTAATTTCAATTTAAAGGTTTTTGTGCGAAAGAAGTATATCAGAGTTATAACAAATGAAACTGTTTGTCCGATGACGGTTGCCAGTGCCGCGCCGAGCATTCCCCATTTTGTTCCGAAAATAAATACGGGGTCGAGAACAATGTTTGTTAACGCGCCCGCAAGCATTGAAGCCATGGACCATGCGGGAGTTCCGTCGGCGCGTATAACGGCGTTCATCATATTTGACAGCATAAAAATCGGGAAAAACGCGAGAATTAAATTAAAGTACTCAACCGCGTAACCAATGCTGTTCTCCGACGCTCCGAACAGTGTGAGAATCTGCGTTTTAAGAGGATAGAAAATCGCCATAAGTACAATTCCGCAGATAAACGTAACGGTAATGCCCGTTCCTATTGATTTATGTGCGTTCTGCGTGTCTCTTTTCCCCTGACATATATTCAGATATGCTGCGCAGCCGTCGCCAAAGCACCATGCAAATGCCTGCGCAATAATGAAGATAGGAAACACCACTCCTGTCGCGGCATTTCCCAATGTACTCAATTCGCTGTTGCCGACAAATATCTGGTCTACAATATTGTAAAGTGCGCTTACAAGCAGCGACATCACACAGGGAACCGAAAATTTCACCATCAGTTTTGAGATCTTCTCCGTTCCCAAAAATTGAGAATTTTGTTCTTTATTCATAATGTCCTCCAAGAAAATATTTGGAGTCTTTATCGAGAAAAGCTGCCTGAAAACTGCGTCAAACAGAAAAAGAGCATAAAAATCGTCGTGATTTCTACGCTCTTTTTGCTGTTCGACAAATAATATTATATCAAAAACAAGCCATTATTTCAAAGGGTATATTCAACAAAAAACAATTCTTTTTTTATCGTTGTATGTTGATTTTTACCAAAAAACTTTTGGGTTAAGGTAAGAACTTTCCGCTCATATTTCCTCAATCATCATTTCAAAGGGCTTAAGGGTAATATTTCTGCCGTCAAGTGTAAATTCCTGCGAAACATCAGTGTTGTTGAAGATAAAGCGCGCGGAAATTTCATCGCCCACTCGTGTGGTCATTTCAACATTGTCGGGAAGACTGTCCGTAAAGGGTATGCCAGAATCCTTTAGAATTTTCAGTGCTATTTTCCTATACAACGCTTTTTCACCAACTGTTCCTATGTAATATGCTCTGCCGTTTCCGAAACGATTTACTGTTACCGCTGCATTGCCTTTGTAGAAATTGCTGTCATACACCGCGAGTACCTCGGCGGTGTCCGCGTTTAGAATATCGCACCACTGCTTTCCCGTAAAGGTATCGCCGTCGCCGAATTTTATCCGCACGCTGTCGCCGCCGATGGGGTCATACTCCTCGGCATGGCAGCCCGTCAGTTTTGAATATACGGTCGGAAGCTGAGCCTGAATACAATTGTTGCTGCTGTCCTTTACGCCGCTGCGGTTGGTAAGTATAACCGTTCCGCCGGATTCGGCAAAGTCGTATAGCCTGCGGACAACGCTCTCGTCCGTCACATACATTTCAGGAGCGCAGACAATCCTGTAATCCGACAGCTCCTCATGCTGCCCCACTATATCAACGTTAAGCCCTAAACCCGCAAACGCGTAATGCAGCAGCTTTATCTGCTCCATATAGTACATACCGTAGGTCTGGGGCTGAATTTTGAATGCGTACTCGTTGTCGGAGGAATACAGTATTGCCACGTCTGAACGCAGACGCGTTCCCCTCAGCGACGCCAGTTTTTCCGCCTCGCCGCAAAGCTCCGCGAACTCGGCAAATCTTCTTCCTGGTACGTTAGAATGGTCAATAAGACCGTGCCAATGCATTTCCGCGCCGATCGCCGCGGTTCTCCACCTGAAATGTACGACCGTGTCCGCGCCGTGAGCAAAGGCTTGCAGCGCGTATCCCTTTATCATTCCCGGGCGCGGAGTTTTTGACATAGGCGACCAACAGCCCATACCGCCGCTGAGCTGCTCCATGATCCAGAAATTCTCCCGTTTTATACCCCGCATAAGGTCAAGGTGCACCGCGTGGGTGTATATATTCTCCGTGTCTTTTGGGATATCGGTTGTGGGGTAATTGTCGTAGGAAACAAAGTCAAGATTTTCAAAAGTTTTGTAAAAATCCGTCATATTTTCGCAGAACCATGTATTTGTGGTGATTTTCGCATGGGGAATATACTTTCGGATAAGCTCCGCCTGCATATTGCAGAAACGCACCGTATCTTCGGACGCCCTGCGGTTGAAGTCAAGCATATAGGCAGGGTTCAGCCACGCATGGTTATAATCGCCGTATGGCGGGTCTATCTGCTCCCATGAGGAATATTCTCCGCTCCACACCACATTTCCGTAAGCCTTGTTAAGAGCCTGAAGAGTTCCGTATTTGGATTTAAGCCATTCGCGGTGCTTTTCGTTGCAGGTGGGGCAAAAGCAGAAATTCGCCTCAAGCTCATTGTCGATCTGCCATGCGACAACTGATTTGTTGTCCTTATAGTGCTCTGCCATCTCCGCAACTATCCTTTGGGCGTATCCCAGAAAAACGGGATCGTTAACGCAGCGGTGACCGCGAATGCCGATCGGATTGGGACTTCCGTTCCTGCCCGTCGGCACCACGCTCGGATGCTGTTCACACAGCCATCTTGGGGGACAGTTTGTCGGAGTTCCCAGAACAACGTCTATACCGCGCTCCGAAAAAATACCGATCGCCTCGTCCAGCCAGCCGAAGTCAAAGCGGCTATCCTCCGGCTCCAGCCTGCACCACGCAAACTCTCCAAGCCTGACAAGCTTTATTCCGGTTTTCGCCATCAGTTCTGCGTCAGTGATCCACATTTCCTTGTCCCAATGTTCGGGGTAATAATCCACTCCTATTATCATGAAAAACTCCTTTCTGCCTGTTTACAAAGAAATCAGTTCTTATATATCTTCCTGTACTCTACAGGGGTAATTGATTCATAACGCCGAAAAACGGTACAGAAGTATCCCGTATCGGAAAAACCCGATTGCGCTGCAACGTCCGACACCGGTATGTCGCTTTCAGAAAGCAGCTTTTTCGCTTCTATCAGCCGACGGCGCGTTATATATTCATTCGGACGAAGGTTCATTGTCTGTTTGAAGATACGGCAAAGGTACTGCTGAGATACTCCCGAAATTTCGGCAAGCACCGCGACCGAAAAGTCATTCCGAAAGTTATTGTCAATATAGTTCAGCGCCGGCATCAGTATATTGCTTTTCTCCGCTCCGCCCTTTACGGCGATGTCCGAGGCGAGTCTGTAAAATTCCAGAATATAGCTGTAAACCAGACCCGAGCAGGTGTAATTTCCATAAACCTTATCCGATTTCAGCGCCACGAAGATCTTGTCATACAGTTTTTTCATGGAACAGGTATCGGCAACCTTTATCACCATGGGTCCGGTCATGTTAAGCTCACTTAATATATCGCGGCAGGCATAGCCGTCAAAAGCAACATAGCGCGTATCCCACTTGATCTCATCGGGGTAGTATTCGTGAGGGTAATCAGCCGGAAGAAAGAACAGGCAGTTGTCCGAGATCCTGACAGACGTGTTGTCATATTTCAAGACACCGCTTCCTCCCGAACAAAGCAATATCTGATGCCAATAATAACCTTCCTCTCTGATAATATGTCCCTGCCATTCCGTTCCACCGATTCCCGTAAGATAAACGGGAAGATGTTTCACCTGTTCTATATATGGGTATTCGTTCTGATCTAACACTACAGCCATCCCCCCAAAAATTGTAAGGCAACACTGAATCATTTACGCGGCACATATCCGACGATTTTATTATAATCCCAATCCGATTAAATGTCAATACATTTTTTGACTTTTTGATTTTGTGTTATCGTTAAAAACGGCATAGCGGCGGCGGTATTTTGCGCTTGATTTGAATTTTTGAAACTGATTCGAAAAAAAGTGTGAAAAATTTTCAATTGACTAAGTTTATAAAAAATGGTATCATTTGTTTAAGGCATCACGACAGAATGTGAGCACCCCATTTCTATTTTCCTGTTTTTAATTTGTCTTGGAGAAAACACCGGCTCAGCGCAAAAATATCCGACAACGCGGAGCGTGAAAAAATTATAATTCAGGAGGTTTTCATTATGAAAAAAAACCAAAGCGTTTTTGGTAACGGCTATATCGTCGGCAATGGTTATGAGCCTTGTCGGCTGCACGGACAGCGAGCCTGTTCAGTCATCGGGGCTGAACGGTCAGCCCGTTTCAACTACTGCCGCAACCACTCCCGACCCGGGCGAAAATGCCGCAACCGACGAAAAGGCAAAGAATATTTCCAGTGCGGACTACACTCCCGACGGTAACGCCGGCAAGGTCAAATACCTTGGATATTACGATCTCATGGGTGACCAGAAAACCTCGCAGCCGTATCTTATATTCAACTCGGAGCAATACGGCGGTGAGATCGAATATGAAAACTGTCCGAGCGGCGGGGAGTATTTCACCGCTCTCGCGACAAAAATTGCGGCAGACGAATCTCCCGATATCGTTTTGTATGAATGGCTGTCTTTCCCGGGCGGAATGAGCAAGGGTATGTACGAGCCGCTGGACGATTATTTCGATCTTGACACGGCGCTGTGGAAGGATTTGAAAACCACGGTCGACGATTATGCGTATAAGGGAAAGCATTATTACTATCCCCACAAAATAAGATGCAATTTTGCGCTGAACTATAACCGCCGCACATTTGAGGAAGCCAATCTGAAAGACCCCTATGAGCTTTACATGGAAGGAAACTGGACATGGGACACATGGCGCGATCTTATGATTGAGTTCTGTAATCTCGACGATGAAAATATCGGATATGTCAGAGCTGCGGACGTTATTGCGGCGTTTGTATCCACCACGGGCGTCAATTTTGTCGACGTTCTGCCGGACGGCACTGCCTCCAACAATCTCGGCGATTCTTCGGTAACCAGAGCCATGACCTTTATAGAGGATTGTTACCGTTACGGATTGATGCATCAAAGACAGCTTGGCGACTGGGTATCGCCAGAAATATGGGCTGTAAATTCCGATAGGTGCCTGTTCATAGGTATCGAGCCCGAATGGTGTTATCAGGCGGCTACCGAGAGAATACAGAATCCCAAGGGCGTGGAGAATGATGTTTTCGATACCGTTTCGGATTTCGCCTTTGTTCCGTTCCCGCGCGACCCGGACGCAGATAAATATTATCACGCCTATGATACCTACGGATTCATGGTACCAAAGGGCGCAAAGAACATCAAGGGCGCGGTTGACTGGATATACTGCAACCGTGTGTACGAAACCGATGAGAATGTAATCGCCCAGAGAAGAGAGGATCATATCCACCCCGAGGTAGTAACCTATGTGGACGGAAAATTTGCGGGCGAGCGCAAGTGGCAGATAACATGGGACGAGCAGGTATACGATATGCTGCTGGAGCTTACCGATCCGACGAAATTTGAGTTCAACTTCGACGATTGCTACGGATTCACCTCGGAGCTTTCAAACACGGTTATCGGCAATATGCTCAACGGCGTCGCGTTTAACGGTGAGTCATGGACTCAGCTCAGCAATACAAACAGTCCTATCGTAGACAGTATAATAAGCGAATTGAAATAAGACCGCTCTATTCGTTTTGATTAACAGCGGTACACGGCATTGCTCTGTACCGATCCTCGGTATGTATATTAAGATCGGGAATCGGTACAAGAGCCTGTTAAGTGTCTTGACGCGCACATACTGCTTACGGTGAGATATTAAACAGGCTCTGAAAGTTGATTTTTCACATGAACCGATTTTAGGAGGAAATTATGGATATGAAAAAAAAGATATTATCTCTTGCAGCCGCGTCAGTTACGCTTCTGACAGGCTGCGGGCATACGGCGGCTCAAGGTAACTTGCAGGCAGGAATAGCCGTTGGCGCTTTGGAAATAGCACCCGAAAACATATACGGTTTTCAAAAGCTCAGATACGAGGGGATCAGTGAAATGGATTTCAGTTGTCTTATCGAGGCGGAAAGCGCGTCCGGTATCTCCGTAAAAACCGATATAGCGGGCTATGGCGGCGACGGATATATTGATATCACCGATAACGAGTTATTTAAGCTCAATGTTGATATTCCCACAAGCCAATACTATAAAATTACCGTAAGGCATTGCGCGGGAGGACACAAGGAAAATCCTCTGCTTTTCAACGGCTCAAAGGTAATGGATATTTATTCCGAAGCGGGTGACTGGGTTGAAACAACGGTAAACGGTATATTTCTTGAAAAGGGACTCTACGAGATCACACTTGGCGCGGGCTGGAGCTGGTTTTCCCTTGATTCTGTACTTATCGAAAACGGTGAGCCGCTCAGTGATGAAATCTACCGGAACGTTACGCAGGAGCTGTGCAATCCGAACGCCAACGAGAAAACAAAAAGGATTTATCGCTACTTAACGGAGATTTACGGTAAAAGAACTTTGGCGGGACAGTGTACCGATTACGGAAATAACACCGAGACCGACGCGCTTTATCTCGGTACCGGAAAATATCCTGCGGTCAGGACATTTGATTTTATTTATGATTCCATGAGCTTTTGCCATAAAAATCCTCCCGCGAAAGACGTGAAGCTTGCAATTGATTGGAGCGACAACGGGGGACTGGTAGCGTTTGACTGGCATTGGTACGCGCCATATAACGGGTGTGCGTTTTATACCAAGGATACCCTCTTTAAGCTCTCCAATGCGGTTACGACCGAGAATATCGCGCTTCTCGATCTTCCCGAGATAGAAGCGCTATACGACAGTGGAAAGATAAGTATCGAAGCGTTGAGATTGGTCGAAGATATCGACAACATTTCCTCGCTGATGAAAATAATGGAGTCGGAGAACGTTACGGTAATGTGGAGACCTCTTCACGAAGCAAGCGGCGGTTGGTTCTGGTGGGGAGCCTCGGGAACCGACTCCTATAAATGGCTCTGGAAGCTCATGTATGAGAGAATGACCAACTACCATAAGCTCAATAATCTGATATGGGTATGGAACGGTCAGGATAAGGACTGGTATCCGGGTGACCAATATTGTGATATTGCGGCTATTGATATTTACGGCAACCCTTATGACTACGGAACCAGCCCGAGCACACTTGAGGATATTGCCGGCTGGACGGAAAACAAGAAGCTTGTAACAATGAGCGAGTGCGCATCAATGCCGGATCCTGACCTGATAGTACGCGATAACGCTTATTGGCTGTGGTTTGCGGTGTGGAACTGGGATTATATCGTGGTGAACGGCACAACGGAGCTTTCCGACGCGTACACATCATTTGATATGATGAAAAAGGTTTACGACAGCGAAGTCATCATCACAAGAGATGAGCTGCCCGATTTTAATTTGAATCTTGATTAGGAGAGGGAATGAAGAATTTAAAGATTATTTTAGCTGTTATGCTGACAGTGTGTCTTTCGGGCTGTCAGAGCGCTCCAACGGACGGCAGCGGCGATTCTTTGCAGAATAATGTTCTTTATGAAGAAAGCGCTGAAACAAGCGGGGAACAGATTTCCGATGAGCCTATTACAGCGGAAACAGAGGAAACTTATATGGAAAAATACAATGAATTACTCACGGAAATGCCGCCCGAGGAAATTCTTGAAAAACGTGACGGAGTTGAATACCCGAAGTTTGAGAAATACACCTACTATTCGCGTACGGCAGAGCGTGATACTCCCGTAAACGTACTTCTTCCCGCAGGATATTCCGAGGATAAGGAGTACCCCGTGCTTTATATCCTTCACGGCTATTACGACAATCAGGACTGGATGGCAAGGGAGATAGTGCATATACCCGAAATGCTGACAAATCTTGCCGAGGATGGCGCGGCAGCGGAAATGATCGTTGTTTTGCCCTATATCTATTGCAGCAAGGATATGCCCTACTGCACGGGAATGGATACGCAGAACACTCTGAATTACGATAACTTCATAAACGATATGATAACTGACCTTATGCCGTTTATAGAGGAGAACTTTTCGGCTGCAAAGGGCAGGGAAAACACAGCTATAACGGGCTTTTCGATGGGCGGCAGAGAATCGCTTTTTATCGGGATTTCGCATCCCGAGCTGTTCGGGTATATCGGAGCGGTCTGCCCTGCACCGGGACTTACAAAAGGGTCGGGTGATCCGTGGCAGCTTGAGGAAGCGGAGCTTGTATTTTATGACAGCGCGCCGTATCTTCTGCTGATAAGCGCGGCGGAGCATGACGGTGTAGTCGGCGGAAATCCCGCGCGGTATGAAAGCATTTTCACCCAAAACGACGTTGAACATTTGTGGCATACAATGTCGTCCACGGGACATGACGCGAGCAGTGTTACTCCGCATTTGTACAACTTTTTAAAGATGATTTTCCGATAAGTTTCAATCATTGTAATCCAAAAAATCCTGCGGCGGTTCTTTGAATTTCGCCTCAGGATTTTTTGGATTATTTACGATTTAGCTTTAATTTGCTTTCCGTTAAAATTTATCAGCCAATGCGGCGGCTTGTTTGCAGCCGTCGGCCTTTTCAATATCCCCGACGTTCAGCACTCCCGTGATCAGAACCTCGCCCGTCATATGCCATTTCAGCAGCGAGGCGGAACGCTCTATCGGAACACGCACGCCGTCTATAACGGACATATCGTCCTCTTCGCAGCAGGCAATCAAAGCGCACTCTTTGCCGGAAATATCCTTGCCGGCTACAACATAGCTGAACAGCTTGTCGATAACGCCCTTGACCTGTGCGGGAATGGAATACCAATACACGGGCATAGTGAACACAACCGCGTCAGCTTCGAGAATGTCCGAAGCAATTGTGTTGAAGTCATCGTCAAAGGAGCAGGCTTTGCCGGTTTTGAAGCATGTTTCACAGGCGTGACAGCCGCCGACATTTTTCATTGCGGCGTCAAAGCGGGTGACTGTATGTCCCTTTGCTTCGGCTGCTTTTATAAAAGCGTCGGTCATGGCAAAGCTGTTGCCGTTTTTGCGCGGGCTTCCGGTGATCACAACAATTTTCTTACTCATAATAATTCCTCCTGTTATGATATATTGATATACCAAATAAACCTTTCCAAAAATCAAGAAAAGTGATATAATATAAGCATGGAAGATGAATTAAAAACAAACGCAGTAAAATTAAGTCCGGAAGAACAATATCAAATCAGAAAGAGTATTGTCCGTTTGAGTAAATTAGGAAAAAAGAACGGTGAGATTGCAGAAATACTTGATGTTAGCGAAAGGCACGTCAGGTCAATCAAGAACCAATACGCCGAAGGAGGTTTGGCTGCTATTGTTCCCCCAATTAAACCTTGCCAAAATCAAGCAGCATATTTTGTAAAAGGAGCATTGAAAAAAGAGGCAATTTTAGAATGGTTCAACTGCAAGGATTTCAAATGCGAACGAACATTATGCTCGAGTTCTTCTTTTGACTGTGCAGACGCTTTACTACCAACAGAACGTTTTAAATCACTGTTCACAAGCTCATCGGGATTATATTCGGGGGCATAAGGCGGAAGGAAAAATACTTCAATTTTATCCTTATGTTTTTCAAGCCATTCCTGCACCTTTTTTGAATGATGCACTCTAAGAGCCTGTTTAGTATCCCGAAGTATGCAGATTGCGCGGCAGATTTTGTGTATTTCGAGGCAATTTTTCGCAGAAATACTGTATGTATTTCAAGAAAAAATTAACGAAGAAATACGTAAAATATGCAAGCAAGATGCGTGCTGAGAGATGCTAAACAGGCTCTTATTCTTGACAATCTTAGAGCCTGTTTAGTATATTTTGAGAATAATGCGGATAAAAGCCAGCGAAAACATT
>CAJULF010000032.1 GCA_910587135.1 uncultured Oscillospiraceae bacterium | reverse complement strand
ACTAAGCATTTGGGCTGACAAAGGTTATCAATTAGAGCGACACATAAATCATGAATAATAAGCCCAATGCCACGCAAAATTATGCAGTCAAAGTCGCTGAAAGTCAAAATCCACTGTGCGCCCACGCATGAATTTCCCGCAATCCGCCGTGAGGGTTTTGCGCAAAAGTTAAGGAAATGCTTAAAATGTTATGTCGTAATTTGCGCAAAACTCCGCGCAGCCCGCGAAGCGGGCGGAGCTTTTACGGCGAGATAGCGCAAACAACGCAAAGCGTTGTTTGCAGCGGTGCGGGAAATTCTTTTTAATAATTCAGCTTTTGGTCAACATATCTTAAAAGCATCTCAGCCCAGAGCCCCCTTTAAATCAAGAATCAGACCGCTCAGAGCAACACAGCTTAATAGTATAAATTATTATTTACTTTCAATTTCGTATCCGATAACTGCAATATAACCTTTCTGCTCCAGAAGCGTTAAGATATCCGGCTCGGCATAATAGTGCATAGCACCCACAATCACAAACACGGTTTCGCCGCTTTGCAGGCACTCCGTTATGTATTCCGCCATGTTCTCCTGACGGTCGACATACATTGCTTTGTAAAACTCCTCGTACTCTTCCGACAGATCCTCGGGAATATTCTCGGCGCTGCAAAGCTTATCCAGCGCTTCACTGTCAAAGCTTGACCACGCTCGATACAGCTCGTGTGTCTGCGATAAAGCTGAATCGTAATTTTCGCCAATCACGCTCTGCACATTGTATACCTGAAGCGCCATAGGCTGAGAAGCGTTAAGCGCATACTGAAACTCCTCGGATTCAATCTCATATATCTGCTTCCCCTGCTGCTTTGCAAGGTTAAGGAAAACCGTTTCCGTTCCGTATTCGGACGAGTAACCCGCCTCACGCGCTACTCTGCTCGTTATAAGCGAGCTCCATACAGTGGGCAGATAATCGTCATAAACAGAATTATATATCCCCTTTTCCCTGAAAAATCCGCGTATCTCCTCATAGCTATCCCCGAAGCAGTCAGCGGCGGTCGTTCCCTTTGGGCATTTCATCAGCTCCATAGCATCGGAGAGCCGCCCGCTGTCCCTCGACAAAGCGACAGTATCCACCTCGCAGGCTACGATATCGCTCTCTTCAAAGGCGCTTATAACCTCTTCAGGGTATTCGGCGTTTATTCCCACGTGCATTGAACCCAACAGGTAAACCCTGCCGCCGCTCTCCTCGTCGCAAACCTCCCAGAAAGGCGGCTCGACGCTAACCCGCGGGTTAGTCTCACAGCCCGAAAACAACAGCGCGGCGGCTATTGTAATTAAAAATATTACTTTTTTCATTATGTTTGATTTTTGAATTTCTCCCATAGCTCCGAAAGCGGATGAACGGTATTTTCCATACCGGTCATATCCACATTGTTGTATTTGAATCCCGACCATTCCTTTGACTTTTCGGTAAAGCCGTACAACTCAAGACGTTTGAAATCGCTGTAAAATTTGTAATCCTCATATATTATTTTACAAATATCCTCAAGACCGTTTGCACCGAATTTAGCCGCAAATCCGTCCGACATGACACCGTCATCCCCGCGCAGAAACCCCAGAACATATGTTCCGCCGTCACCGCAGACTTCTATGTATTTTGGTTCAATGCGGTCGTCATTTTCACAAAACATAGCTATTCGCTCAAAATTTGAGGTATCATAAACCGAAATCGCGGAATTGACGGAGCTTCCTTGGCGCTCTATATTATAGAATAATTTACCGTCGGCGGAAAAGCAGAAGCCGTCGTCCTGACTGCCGTCCACATTTGAAAACTTCACCGTCTTTATAAGCGCCGCGTTTTCCGCGGAGTAGACCGCGAAATACGCTCCCGTCGACTTCACGACAAATATATCTCCGTTGGGAGAAAACACCGCCTTGCAGCCGTATTTGATATCCTCGAACCGAGCCAGCTCCTTTCCCGCCGCGTCATAAAGATATACCGTCCTCTCTGTACAGCCCACGGAAAACTTCTCATTTGAAATATATCCCCAGAACTTTTTCATGACCTTATCCCTTTTCTACACCAGCCTTCCCGAAATTTCAAACGCAGGTCCCTTCTGCCACAGGAACGTTGAAAGGATTATCTCGAATCCCTCTCCGGGATCGCACATAAAATCCGCGGGCTTTCCCTTGGGCAGTCCGAATCCCGCCAGCAGATTGGTGATAACACCGCCGTGAGTTATGCAGGCGGCACGTGTCACTTCACGACGCATCATATCGTTAAAAATCGTATCCAGACCCTCAATGCACCTCAGCGAAAACTCCTCAAAGCGCTCCCCTTTGGGTGGGCGGGCGTCTGGACCGCCGCGCAGCCACTCGGTGTACTCCCTGAGATTTTGCAGCTGAGCCTGGGTTTTACCCTCAAACTCGCCGAAATTCATTTCGCCTATTTCATCTACTATCATCAGCTTGTGCTCGGGATAAATTATCTCTGCCGTTTCCAGACACCTCGCCAGCGGACTTGAATAAACCTTGCCCACCTCGGGGTATATTTCTGCCCCAACAAGCTCCCTGATCGTCCTTGCGCCCTCGGGACACAGCGAAAGGTCAGTCTGCCCGATATATTTCCCGTCAAGATTGCCTTGCGTAAGCCCATGACGTATCAGATACAAATAATAATTTTTCATATTAACTCCTTATTAAAAAAAATTTTCCGCACCGCCCCAACAACGCTAAGCGTTGTTGGGGCTATCCCTCTGAGCAATCAACTCTCCGCTTCGCTCCGTGTTAATTGCTCGGAGGATTGCGGAAAATTCATGCGTGGGCGGTCAGTTGCTGTATGCTTTCAGCACTTTTGACTGCACGGTTTGTTTGTTTCTACAAACTGTTATGCTTTTAATCAATGTTGACCTGCGTCCGATTTTACTGTTGCTCATTGCAGACGGCTTCCGTCCACTCCAAAAGAATCTGCTTCAGTCCATGCCGTATAAAAATTCCGACTTAATTCAATAGAAAACACAGCGGTACAACAGAACTTTATCAATATCTTGGGGTCATGAGCAAACGCCACATCTCCCCTTGCGCTTACAAAATCCTCTTATGAATTATACCCTATAAATCTGTCGATTTTTTGGTTAATATGCCGCTTTACAAATCGGAATATTCGGGCTATAATATACTAAGTCATATATTTTTTATTTTGCCGTAAAGGGAGAATATCCCATAAAACTTTGATAAGGGCAAAGCAAAGCGACACTATAAACAGACGGGAGATAAAACATGAGCAAGGAAACACAGCGCGTTATGAATAGAGATTTTCCAAGGGTCATGACGCTGCTGCGAAAGGAACGCGGGCTGAGCCAGAAGAGCGCAGCCGCGGATATGGGCATAACACAGGCGCTGCTTTCACACTATGAAAAGGGGAAGCGCGAATGCGGACTGGACTTTCTGGTGAGAGCCGCCGATTACTACAGCGTGTCTGTGGACTACCTTCTCGGGCGGACAAGCTCTGGCAGCGGCGTAACAATATCGGAGCAGGAACTTCCCGAAAGCTCCGTGAGCGAAAAATACGAGGGCAGTATTTCGGGAATGACCACATTCCTCAGAAAAAAGCTGATTACCAACGCTCTTGAAGTGATTTTCGCGCTCCTTATGAAAACCAAAAATTCCGAGCTTTCAAAAACAGTATGCTCCTATCTGATATCCGCTGTTTACCGCGGCTACCGTATGGTATACAGCGCAGGCGGAGGAAACGACGAAAACAGCTTTGCGGTGCCCTCGGGCAAGGTTTCGGGAATGGTTTCCGCGCACCTTTCACTGGAGGATATACGCGCCGCCGCTGCCGCGAAATCGGGCACGGAGGACGAGAAAATCACAACCGCCCGAATCGAACAGGAGTTCCCAAAGCAATCCGCCGCTCTTTTTACGATAATTACCGAGGCTGAAAAGTCCCTCCAAAAGTTGGATGATATCAACCGATAATCGCCCGAAATATTTTATATTCCCCTTGCGCTTGGCGTGAGGGGTAAGTTTTTTGACGTTACGGTCTTTTCCGCGGCGGCGGTCTCCTTTGGGGAGCTGACTGTCGGCTGCCCGCCGGCGGCGTTCTGCGCTGCTGTGCCACGGGATAGCTGCGGCTTTGGCTCTGCGGGCGCCTGTTCGTATACCCGCTCTGCGGTGTTCTGCGCGACGGCTGACGGGTGCTCGGCGGCTGCCTTCTTTCGGGATATCTCCTTCTTTGAGGAGGTCTTGAGCTTGGGGTCTGAGCGACTTCCGCGGCGGGTTTGCCGGACTTGCGGTTTATAAACAGCCTTACCGCCTTTACTCCCGACCTGAAATTATACGCGACTATCACCAGAAACAGAACGGCATTTATAACGTTCTGCCACAGCCCGTACTCCATAAACATGACCACAGCCGACATCACTCCGATAAGTATCAGATTTGATGTTATCTTATCCCAGCGGATACGCATATAAAGCAGTTTTTTGGTATCATTTACCCTATAAATAAATACCAGCACATAGCTTACCAAGGTGGATATCGCCGCACCGATGGCGGGAAAATTTTCGGGAACAAGAATATGCAGCAGAAGCAGGTTAAGCCCTATGTTGGACAGCGCTCCTATTAAAGAGGAAACAAAGGAGTGAGTGGTTTTGTTGCTTGCCTCGTAAATGGAGCTTAAAAAGTTGTTGAAGCTCTGAAATACCACCGCGCAGAGAAGCGCGGGAACATAAAAATAGGCATACTTAAAATCCTCGTTGCCGAAAAAAGGCATTATGATAGGTCTTAACACCAGCATTATCCCCGCCGACGCAAGAAACATCACCGTCTGCACCATATCAAAGATATTGGAATAGAAATTTGAAATAGTGCGTGAATTGCGCTCGGTTATAGCCGACATATGCCACGCTTGGGAGAATATCCCCACCACGATTGCTGCCAGATTGGGAAACTTGAAGGCAAAGGAATATACGCCGTTTGCGGACTTGCCATGGATCTCCGTCACCATAAAGGTATCCGAAACGTTTATTATCCACCACATTATCGCCGTCGGCATAAGCGGTATGCTGTACCTCAGCATTGCCCTGCGCAGGGATTTGTCCTGTTTGAACGGGCGGTACGCCCTATGTAGATAGGCAGCGCTTGAAAGGAATATCACCGAAACAAAGTCCGCCAGCGAAACCGACAGGACGTAGCCCACTACCCCCATTTTTAACAATCCCAGAAACAGCAGATTGAACATGATATTTACAGCAGTGGTCAGTATACCGTCTATCGCGAACAGCCGCACATGACCCCTCGCCCTGACGTAAATGCCGCATATTCCCTTAATGCTACCCGTAAAAACATACATATATATCAGCCACTGATACCCCGAAAGCATTGGGATAAGACCCACAAGCGGAACAGCCGCCGTAAATATCGTCAGCCCGCACAGCGTAACATTGATACCTATCGAGAACACCATTCGTCCGCTGTTATCCTTGTCCAGCGCATAGCGCAGCACACCCTCGCTTATTGAGAGCGTAACCACCGATATGAGCAGCGAAGAGGCATTGATGATATTTGTAATATCACCGAATCCATCGGTACCCAGCCAGTCGGTGTAAAACCGCAGCATTACATACACCAGCAGCTTGGAACTGAACTGTCCTATCGCCAGAACAATGGTATTGTTAGCCAGTTTCTGATATTTGTTCATGAAAACCCTTTTTATAATGGAGAACAGCAGCGGCTCTGTTGACCGCTGTCAGTTTCCCCGTATTTGGGTGAAAAAATCCGTCAGCACTTCCCCGCAGCGCTCCCGCATAATGCGGCTCCGTACAAGCGGTATATGGGTGAATTTCTCGTCAAACAGAGTGACGACCGACGCGCAGGCACCGTTTTTCTCGTCAAAAGCGCCGTACACCAGGCGCTTCAGCCGCGCGTTCATGACAGCTCCCGCGCACATGGGGCAAGGCTCCAGCGTTACATACATCGTACAGTCCGTAAGCCGCCATCGCCCAAGCGCCTTTGCCGCGCTGTCTATCGCTATCATCTCGGCATGAGCAAGGGGAGAACAAAGCTTTTCGCGCATATTATAGCCCTCGCCGATAATATTATCTGCCCCGTCGACAACTATTGCCCCCACGGGTATCTCTCCCAGTTCCCCCGCCTTTTCTGCCAGCTCGAGTGCCTTGAGCATAAACTCCTCATCAAGCGTCATAACCGGTAAAATCTCCCTTCGGGTTTCGGACGGTATTCAAAGCAAAAAGCTTAACACCCGCATTGCATGAAATATATTCTTCAAGCCTTGTCACATCCGCCTGAACGCCTGTGCTGCTATCGTAATGATGACCCACGCAAGATTATACAGCAGGATAAAGAAGCAGTTGAACATGGAATAATTTGTAAACAGCACGAATATCAGCGCCAGAAGTATTCCCAGACCGCTGCCCGCTATCTGCATTATGCAGCCCATGCCTATCCTGCTGCTCAGGGATTTAGCGCCGTTTACGGCGGCGGCAAAAGAAGTAAACGTGCCGTCGCATGACACCGCCGCGCTGCCCTTGGGTATAAACTTGGTGTTTTCATTGAAGTTGTCGTGCTGCTCAAAAGGAATGACCCTTACCTGCTCCGCGTCTATATTGAAAAGCTCGGCTATTACCGAATCGGTGACCATGCCGTCGACCGTCTTTATAACTATGCTCACGCCGTTTTTCGACAGCTTTTCCACATTCTGCTTGACCTGATTATTAGCGGTAAGCTCCACAAAAAACAGCAGTATGACCTCGCCGCCAACCGCGAGATAAATGACTTCGTCGTCGTTCTTGTTGGCAGCCTTCACCTTTTTCATATCCGGAACAATTATTTCATGGGACTTCATATGCTCGCGGTTTCCGATCAGCACGCGTCTGCGGTCTATCCAGCCAAGAACGCCGAGATTGCTTTCGTACACGCAGTTGCTTACGCTTTTCAGAAGCTGCTGCTTGTAGTTGAGCATTCCGAAGAAAGCGTCCGCCATTACGCTGTCCGCAGCCACCGCAAGGCTTGCGGCATAGATTATAGCCTCATCAAGCTGTACCTTGGGCGAGCTGCTCTTTTTGTGTTTGTTATAGTTCCAGATATTGTTTACCTTTACGGAATTTGCGGGGAAAAGAGTTTTCGCGTCTACCAGCACCGCGTTGGTCTCACTGAATTCCTCGACCGCTCCGTATCCGAGTATCGCGCAGTTTTTGGCGGTCATTTTTTTTGAAGCGGAAAGCATGGGGAGAGTTACTATCAGAGAGCCCGTAAACGCCGCTCCGATAGAGAAAATGCCGCTTACAACGGTTGCCGCCCACGAAACGTTATTCATAACATACTGGCTCTCGCCCATGAAATACGCAAACAGACCGCCTCCTATCGCGGCGCACAGTGTTATTGGCGCAGCCGCGCGGGCTATCCTGTCGGAAACGTCCTCGCAGTAGGTGGAGATTATAAAATCGCAAAGCAGCTCGGTCTTCCGCATGGAAGCGACCGCGGGAATACCCGCCACCGCGCTGCGCGCCAACTGATGAGCGCCCTCGCTGTCGCAGTTCTGAACAAAATATTTTGCCCTGTCGCCGGAGGTAAAGCTGAAATTTCTGCGCGCTCCCATTACTGTAAACAGCTTTGATACGGTGTTGAAGCAAAGCGCCGTAAGCGATACCACAAGATAGATATGGGAGCGTTCGCGCTGAATATACTCCACTTGCGCAAGGTAAGGAATTATCGAGGCGATAGCGGTGATATGCGCAAGCGCACAGAGCGTGTCCCCGTCGGGGCGCAGCTTCACAAGCCGCGAGAAGCCGTTTGATATAACGCTTGAGCAGGCGGTAAAGCTGAGTATACCTATAATAAGGTAGGAATAAAGGTAATAATCGGGGTGAGTGATCTTGCTGACAAGGTCAGTTACAGCGCCCATCCCTATCTTAAACTGATTGGTAATGGCGATAAACAGTGCCACAGCCAGCAACAGCCCCAGAATTACAAGCCGTCCCAACAGACCCTTTGAAGCGCGCTCCAACCTGTCGGCGATCACATTCTCGTCATCGAGGTCGATTTCCTCTTCTTCCTCGTCTTCATCCTCATCATAGTCGCTGTCCGCGGCGGAATCCGCCTCATCACCGATATCCTCAAGGATAAATCCCGACAGTCTGCGCTTTTTCTTCTGTGCCAGTTCGTCCGCCCTGCGAACCTGCTCCACGGGGTCGGATGCGCTGTCCGCCTCGTTTTCGGCGGCGTTTATGATGCCGGTGTCGATCAGCTTTTTGTCGAGGTCGATGTTAAGCGGTTCTGAGAGTTGCTTTTCTGCCTCGGTCATCTTGTCTATATTATATGTGTTCTCGTTGTCGCGGTTCTTTTCGCGCTGCTCCTGAACCTGCCTGTTAAGGGATTCCACAAAATCCTCTCCGGTTTTCGGGGAACCATCGGACTGCCGCCCCGCTGCGGAAAACAGCACATCGTCCGCGCGCCTGCGGCTGGTAACGGGAGAATACTCCTTGACTTTAGCCTCGCCGCCCGCTATACGCTTCAAATCATTTCCCGCAACCGCCAGAGTATCGGTGGTTTCGCGGACATTTCCGTTCAGCGCTTCCGCCGCCTTGGCGCGGGAATCAAGCGGATTGATGGAATCCAGCAGATCGTCGGGAGTTTCCGCCTCCATATCCGCCTGAAGTAAAGCACGGTTGAATTCCTCAAGCCGCTTTTGTTTGCGTATCTGCATAGTTTCGGTGGGGACATCGTGAAAAACGATCTCCTCCTGCCCGAAAACCTTAACGTCAGCATCGCTTTCGGGAGTTCTTATATCACCGAAAACCTTTACCTCCGCGGTATCGCCGCTGCTGACAGTGTCGTTTTCCTTGAACAGCTCCGCGGTATCATAAGGGGACGACATCTCGGAATAATATCCCGATTCGTGTACGTCACTTTCTGTTATTTTATCCGCTGCGGCGCTGATCTCAGCGGCAAGCCGCATCTGGCTTTCACGCTCGGTGCGCTGCCGCGCGGCAAGGCGCTCGTTAAGCTGCTCGGCTTCGCGGCGCTGCTGCTCCAGACGTCTGCGCTCCTGCTCCTGCGCTCTTATTGCCGCCAGATCCGCGGAAGCTCCTTTTTTGAGCTTTCTCCGCGGCGAGGGCGTTCCCCGCATTTTGTCTACGGAGCGTATAGCGTCGTCAAGCTCGCTTCCCCCGATAATATCGGTTATACTGCCGTCGTATCCGCCGGCTTCTTCGGAGCCGTCCCTTTTGGTATCGACCTCCGCCAGAATATCATCTATACTGTACTTATCATCAGCCATTTTAATCTCCTGATCTCAAAAAAATTTCCACACGGGCAAACTTAATTCGAATTCGCGCGAAGTATTATTTCCTGTATTTAACGACCTCATACATCAAGATACCCGCGGATACCGAGGCGTTAAGGGAGTTGACCTTACCCATCATAGGCAGAGAAAGCGTCATGTCGCAGCTTTCTCTCACCAGCCGACCGAGACCGAAGCCCTCCGAGCCTACCACCAGCGCGACACCGCCCGAAAACTCCGCCTTGTCGTAAGGCGTACCGTCCGCCTCCATGCCGTAAACCCAGATATTTTCCTCCTTCAGCCGTCTTATGGTGTCAGCAAGGTTCGCAACGCGCGCTACTTTCAGCCACGCTGCCGCGCCGGCGGAGGTCTTGTACACCGTAGCGTTAAGGGAAGCGCTGCGGCGTTTGGGAATAATCACCCCGTCCGCGCCCGCCGCCTCGGCTGTGCGGATAATCGCCCCGAGATTGTGCGGGTCGGCTATCTCGTCCGCGATAATGATAAACGGCGGTTTTCCCTTTTGTTTAGACACCTCCAGGATATCCTTTATTGTAGAGTATGAGCATGCCGCAAGCTCCGCCGCCGCACCGCCGTGTTTTTCGGTGCCGCAAAGCGCATTAAGTTTTTCGGCGCTTACTTCCTTAACAACGGCTCCGCGACGCTTGGCAAGCGCTATCAGCTTTCCCAGAGAAGCGCCCTTCAGCACGAACAGCGTATCAATCTCCTGCTCGGAATTGAGCGCTTCCGTCACGGCGTTCCGCCCGTAAATAAGCCTTATGTCATTTTCCTTTTCCATATCAGTTCCTTTTCAGGGTATATTTTCAATCATACATTATTTATTATAACATAATACTTTTCTTATTTCAACCATAAAAAACAAAAGTATTGTGAAAATTGTGAAAAAAGCATTGGTCAGAAGTGTTTTTACCGCTTTCAATCGTCGTTTTAACAAATATTTTCGCTCAATATATTGTTTTTTCTGGCAAGTTGTGGTAAAATATAAAATAAGGGGTAAATTTTAGATATATATTTTCCCCGCGGTTTCCTGGAAGAGCCTATTGGCAACGCAAAGTCTGCGCATGAAATTTCAAAAAGTACACATTTGCCGAACGGCAAATGTGTACGGTTTCCGGCAGGCATGCGGAGTGCTGCGCAGCAGCACGGAGTATGACTGCCGGAAATTTTGAAATTTTTTAAATAATCAGCCTCAGGTCAACCTTATATATACAGGCTGTTTTCATACAACACACAACTTGAAAGGAGCATGATTATAACAATGTTCAGTCAGGTAAACAGCGTCGGACTGTTCGGGCTAAACGCCTTTCCCGTTACCGTGGAGGCAAGCATTACCACGGGTCAGCCCGCTTTTGATATAGTCGGTATGCCGGATATCGCCGTGCAGGAGAGCAAAGCGCGTATCCGCGCCGTTCTGGGGCAGCTTAACCTAAAGCTGCTTAACGGAAAGGTCACTGTAAATCTTGCGCCCGCAAGCGTGAAAAAAATCGGCTCAATGTTTGATCTCCCCATCATCGCAGCGCTTATGAAGCTGGGCGGAATAATCGGCGCGGAGCTTGACGACTGCGCGTTTATCGGAGAGCTTTCCCTGAACGGAGCGCTCGCTTCGGTGAACGGAGCGCTCTCCATGACCCTCACCGCCGCCCGTCACGGCATAAAGCGGATATTTCTGCCCAAGGCAAACGCGCGGGAGGCTTCCGTGGCGGACGGCATAGAAGTATACGGCGCGGAGCATATCACGCAAATAACGGATTTTCTGAAAACGGGCGCGGGGCTTGCTCCCGAGCCGCGCTACATACCATCCGATAACTTTGAAAAATACTTTGAGGATTTCGCGGAGGTTATGGGGCAAAGCTCCGCAAAATCCGCCATAGAGGTAGCCGCGGCAGGCTCTCACAATATTCTTATGCTCGGTCCGCCCGGGTCGGGAAAATCAATGCTGGCAAAGCGCATTCCCTCCATACTTCCCAAAATAACCTTTGCTGAGAGCATAGAAACCACACAGATACACTCCGTGGCAGGGATAATCAACCCAAACGCCCCGCTTGTGACATCACGCCCGTTCCGCGCGGTAAGCCATACCGCAAGCGGCGTCGGGCTGGTGGGCGGCGGCAACATACCAAAGCCCGGGGAGATATCGCTCGCGCATAACGGGGTATTGTTCTTAGACGAGCTGCCCGAGTTCGACAGGCGCGTTCTCGAAGCGCTGCGGCAGCCGCTGGAAAACGGTGAAATAACTATTTCGCGGGCAAGCGGCTCAGTGAATTATCCCTGCGACGTTATGCTGGTAGCGGCAATGAATCCCTGCCCCTGCGGAAATTTCGGAAATCCCCTGAAAAAATGCACCTGCACGCCCAAAATGGTTTCGGCATATCTCAACAAGATATCCCAGCCCGTTCTGGACCGCATAGATATCCAGATAGAGGTAAAGCCTGTGGAGTACGGCGATCTCAGCAGCCGCGTTCCCCAGGAAAGCTCCGTGCAGATAGCGGAGCGGGTGCAGCGGGCGCGGGATATTCAGGCGAAGCGCTTTGAGGGTACAAAAATAAAAAGCAACAGCGGCATTACCGCTGATATCATAGCCGAGGTTTGCTGCCTTGCTCCCGACGCGGAGCAGATGTTAAAAGCGGCGTTTGAGAAGCTGGGGCTTTCGGCGAGAGCCTACGACCGTATATTGAAGGTATCCCGCACCTGCGCCGATCTCGCGGGCAGCGAAGTGATACAGAAAGCGCATATTTCGCAGGCAATAAGCTTCCGAAGCCTTGACAGAAAATACTGGAACAGATGATATGAAGGAAAACAAAAGCAAAATAAAGGCTCTGAAAGCGGCGTTTCCCTATACGCTGCCGATAATGGCAGGTTTTTTGTTTCTGGGGACTGCCTACGGCATTTTCGCGCGGACGGAGGGTCTGTCGGCGTTTTACCCGATAATAATGGCACTGCTGGTGTTTGCGGGCTCTATGGAATTTGTGGCGGTAAATCTGCTGACGGGGATTTTCGACCCGCTGAACGCGCTGCTTTTGACAATAATGGTGAATGCGCGGCATTTGTTCTACGGAATATCCATGCTGGAGAAATACCGCGAGGTCGACATAAAAAAGCGGTGGTATCTAATTTTCGGAATGTGCGACGAGAGCTTTTCTATAAACTGCGCCGCAGATGTCCCCGAGGACATAAACCAAGGGTGGTTTCGTTTCTTCGTGACGCTGCTCAATCATATTTACTGGGTCACGGGTGCAACTGTCGGGGCGCTTGTCGGCTCGCTGATACCCTTTGAGCTTGAGGGGCTTGAATTTGTCATGACAGCGCTGCTGGTGGTCATTTTTCTGGACAACTGGCTTAAGGAAAAGCAGCATTACAGTTCTCTTATCGGACTGGGCGGTTCTCTGGTTTGCCTGCTGATATTCGGCAGCGATAATTTTATAATACCGTCAATGGCGGTTATCCTGCTTGTTCTCACCCTGCTGAAAAAGCCCATAGAAAAGGGGGCGGAGAAATGACGGAGCTACAGTTGATAATTACCATAGCAATGGTGGTTCTGGGAACCATGCTGACGCGGTTCACTCCGTTTCTGGTCTTCCCCGCGGGCAAGGATACTCCGAAGTACGTTCAATATCTCGGAAAGGCGCTTCCCGGGGCGGCTTTGGGAATGCTGGTTATATACTGCTTCAAGGACGTTGACCCGCTTGCGAGAGCTCACGGACTGCCCGAGCTTATCGCGCTGGCAGTGATCGTGGGGCTGCATTTATGGAAGCGGAATATGCTGCTGTCGATAGCAGCGGGAACGGCGGCATATATGCTGTTGGTGACATTTGTATTCTGAACGGAGGGCAAAATGAAAAAGCTTTGGACAAGAATATGGGCGGCGGGGCTTATTATAAACGGTCTGCTGACCGTTGCAATGACAGTAAACAATATCGCGGGACTCGGCTTTCCCGATACGGCGATACGAATTATCGGAGCAGTGCAGCTCGTGGGGCTTGCGCTTCTGGGCTTCGGTTTTGTAAAGCTGGAGATATGGAAGTTCGGAAGAAAATGATATTCGGCGGCAAGAGCCGTTCGGATCACTGCACTCACGCACGGCTTTTTGCAGAAAGAGCCGAGTAAAAATTATACTGATTTCAATCGGAGTATAGACGAGATTTGCGGAAATGCCGCGCATAGTACAAGGAGCTTTGACGAAACAATATGCGTGGGATATTTGCAAAGATGTCTGTACGGAGATTGTAAATTAGTATTATGGCACGGAAAAGCCGCCTAAAAGGCGGTTGGAGAATAAAGGAGATGTGAATAATGCAAAAAGCGCTTCGCTTTAAGGACGGATATTCCGACAAATTCTGGCGGGTGGAAACATGGAGGGAATATATCCTTACAAACTGGGGAAAAACGGACACAAACGGACGATGGCAGCTCACGGAGCTTGAAGACGCGCAGGCAGCCGAAAAAGAGGCTAAAAAGCAGGCAGATTCCAAAATGCGCAACGGCTATCGCGAGCTTAAGGATTTTGACCCCTGTCTGCTTGTCTACAAGGACACCGAGGATTACGGTCCTCATCCGCTGACCAGTCACCCGCTGTTTCGGGAATATTTTTCCGACGAAATGTATTTCGACTGCGGCGATGAAGAAACTCCGTTCGGAAGCGACGAGGGCAGCGACGCACTGTGGGTGTTGCAGGAAAACTACAAGCCCTCGCTGGATTTCACGGATTTTCCGCGAAGACTTATAGAAGAAGCCTGGGAGATGGAGTATCTGCCGCCCGACCCGGATATCTCCGACAATGAGCTGAAAAAGCGCGAGGAGGATAACGGTATCGTTCTAATGAACGATCAGGTGGTAATCGCCGTGACGTTGGGGCAGATAAAAATAACGGGAGAGTCGGACAAGGCGCTGCGCGAGCTGGCGTTTCGGTCGCTGGAGCGATGGGAGAGGTTGAACAGACTGGTTTACAATACGGATAATTCCCCTTATATTGCGAAAATGCGCGCCGATTTGATGCGCTTTGAACAGGAAAACTGCAGCGAAAAAGACAAACCGGCCAATTAAGAACATGTCTTAACAAGATTTGTGCGTGGATTTTCACGCAAATTTTGTCTGGTACAAGGCAAAATTTGCCGAAAAGACCCGCGCAATATCTTGTAAAAACAGGATATAAGATACATATGTCCCCATGATACCGTGATAGTAGCACACTCAAAAACGCGGGACATAACGCACACATATAATTAAAAAAGCGCGCGCCTGCGTTTGCAGACGCTTAGCGGAAATTTTGATATTTTAATAAAGGAGATGATTATTTTGAATACACGAAGCTGCGGTATTCTTATGCACATAACCTCTCTCCCCTCCCCCTATGGGATCGGTACACTGGGCAGAGAAGCAGACTGGTTCGCGGAATGGCTTAGGGACGCGGGACAGCGCTTCTGGCAGGTGCTGCCGATAGGTCCGACAGGCTACGGCGACTCTCCGTATCAGCCGTTTTCCTCTTTCGCCGGAAATCCGCTGATGATAGACCTCGACGAGCTTGTGGAGCAGGGGCTTCTTGCAAGGGAGCAGGTGGAGCAGGCGGATTACGGCGCCGATCCCAACTATGTCGACTTTGAAAAGGTAAACAGGACCAAAACGGAGCTGCTCCGCGAAGCGTCCAAGAAATTTGAGGACGACGTGGGGTACACCTCGTTTACGCTCGACGAAGCGGACTGGCTTGACGACTACGCGCTATTTATGGCGCTCAAGGACAAATTCGGCGGCAAGCCATGGACGCTGTGGGACGATGATATCAAACTCAGGACTCCCGAAGCGATGGAACGGTACAGAGACGAGCTTCGGGACGAGATAAGGTTCAGAAAGTTTTCCCAATATATCTTTTTCCGCCAGTGGGACAGATTTCACCGCTACTGCAACAGCATAGGAATAGAGATCATAGGCGATATTCCGATATATGTTTCCCCCGACTGCGCGGACGTCTGGGCACAGCCCGAGCTGTTCGAGCTGGAGGAATCCCGCAATCCCAAGCGAGTAGCGGGAGTTCCGCCCGATTACTTCTCCGCAACGGGTCAGCTATGGGGCAATCCGCTGTATGACTGGGAGGAGATGAAAGCGCGCGGCTATGACTGGTGGATAGAAAGAGTGCGGAAATCCACCAAAAATTACGACGTGCTGCGCATAGACCACTTCCGCGCTTTTGACACCTACTACGCTATCCCATTCGGGCAAAAGACCGCGGAGCACGGAAAGTGGGAACAAGGTCCGGGATTGGAGCTTTTTGACGCGATAAAGGCAGAACTTGGAAATGTGAACATTATCGCGGAGGATCTCGGAGAGATATTCGACAGCGTAAAGCTGCTGCTGAGGAAAACGGGATTCCCCGGGATGAGGGTGCTGCAATTCGGCTTCAATCCCGAAAACTCCGACAACGACCATCTTCCGCACAGCTACCCCAAAAACTGCGTAGCATATACAGGAACGCACGACAATGCCACCGTTATGCAATGGTACGACGAAGCGGACAGGAAGTCCCGCGCCATGTCTAAAAGGTATCTCAAAAAAGGCTTGTTCGAGGGCAAAAATTACAGCTTTATCAGAAGCGTTTACGCAAGCCCCGCCAATCTCGCGGTTATACCCATGCAGGACGTTATGGGACTTGGCAAGGAGGGGCGCATGAACGTTCCCTCGACTCTTGGCGGCAACTGGAACTGGCGCATGAGGAAAATGCCGAAGCCCGCCGATGCTTCAAAGCTTAGAGAACTGGCGGATACCTATTTTAGGCTTAATGCCAACTTAAAATAAAATGGCTGCTCGGAATTTCTATATTCCGCGTCAGTTTTTATATAAAGGCTGACGTAAAACTGATTATTTAAAAAATTTCAAAATTTCCGCCTGACATACTCCGCTTCGCTTCGCATGCCCGGCGGAAACCGCGTGCGTTTGCGTTCGCAAACGCACGACTTTTTGAAATTTCATGCGCCGACATTGCGCGGCATATAAGCTTTTTCAATAAACTTATGCGCGGAACTTAAAAATTCCGCGCACACTTATTTTGAAATCAGCCAACATCGTATACTTTTCTGGCAATATCTACGGTTTCCTTCGCGTCCTTTGCGTAGAAGTCCGCTCCAATTTTTTCGGCGTATTCGGGCGTGAGCACCGCTCCGCCCACCACTATTTTACAGTTCACATTATTCTCGCGCAGCAGCTTTATTGTGCCCTCCATGCTTTTCAGCGTGGTTGTCATCAGCGCCGACAGTCCCACCAGCCGCACGTCGTACTTTACTGCCGCGTCCACTACCGTCTGATACTCCACGTCCTTGCCCAAATCTATAACCTCAAAGCCGTAATTTTCCAGCAGCGTTTTCACAATATTTTTCCCGATATCGTGAACATCGCCCTTTACCGTCGCCAGCACTACCCGGCCGCGGCTCTCGCTCGCGCCGCCCTTTTCGGCGATATACCTTTTTATAACATCAAACGCCGCCTGCGCCGCTCCCGCGGACTGTATAAGCTGCGGCAGAAAAATAGCCCCTTTTTCAAAGCGCTCTCCCGCCGAATCAAGAGCGGGTATCAGATGCTCGTTAATGATCACCATAGGGTCGCTGCCATCCTTCAGCAGCCGCTCAGCAGCCGCGGCGCACTCAGCCTTAAGCCCGTTTGCTATCGCTCCGCCGATATCTGACACCGAAGCAGTCTGCACTGTCGGCGATGTTTGTGCGCTCTGCACCTGTGTCGTTATTACCGCGTCGGCATAGCGCCCGATATAGTCAGTGCCGTGCCTGTCATAGCCCGAAAGCAGTCTGTAAGCACATACCGCTCCCGACATCGCGGGAATATTCGGATTGATTATCGGCAGGTCAAGCCCGCTGTTCATCGCCATGGTCAGAAAAGCGGAGTTTACCAGCTCACGGTTTGGAAGCCCGAAAGATATATTGGACACCCCAAGCACCGTTTTTAGCCCCAGACGCTCCTTGACCATGCGAAGCGCCTTAAGGGTCTCCGCGACCCCGTCCTGCTCCGCCGAAGCGGTGAGCGTAAGGCAGTCGATATACACGTCGCGCTTGGGAATGCCGTATTCCAACGCGCGGTTCAGTATTTTCTCGGCGATGGCGAAGCGCTCCTCAGCGGTCTTGGGGATACCGCCGCTGTCAAGGGTCAGACCGACCACCGCCGCGCCGTACTTTTTCACCAGCGGCAGAACGGTCTCCAACTTCTCCTCCTCGCCGTTTACGGAATTGACTATCGGCTTGCCCGACACCAAGCGCAGTGCGGCTTCAAGCACGTCAGGCTCGGTGGTGTCGATTTGCAGGGGAGCTCCGCACACCGACTGCACCGCGTCTACCGCCGCAGTCATCATCTCTTTTTCGTCGATATCGGGAAGTCCCACGTTTACGTCAAGTATATCCGCGCCCGCTTCGGTCTGCTCTATCGCCTGGCGCATGATGTAATCCAAGTCGCGGCGCTTCAGCGCTTCCTTGAACAGCTTCTTCCCCGTGGGGTTGATACGCTCTCCGATAATACGTACCGTGTCTATCATAATCGTTTCCGAGGCGGAGCAGACCGCGGGCGGTATTTCCGCGTATTTCGGGGCGAATTTCTTTCCGCGAAGCTCTCCGCAGACCGCCCTGATAAATTCGGGCGTAGTACCGCAGCAGCCGCCGAACAGCTTTACACCAAGCTCCGACATCTCTCCGATGACCCGCGCATACTCCTCCGGGGTTATATCGTACTGATTTGTTTTTGGGTCGGGAAGTCCCGCGTTTGGTCGTATAAGAACGGGGACGCTTGTCCACCGCATTATTTCTTCAACTATGGGTATAGCCTCTTTCGGTCCGAGAGAGCAGTTCATACCGATAACGTCCGCGCCCAGTCCGCACAGCGTAAGCGCCATCGCAGATATCCCGCAGCCAGTGAACGTGCGGAGATTTTCCTCAAACGTCATGGTGCAGACTACGGGAAGCTCCGTGTTTTCCTTTGCGGCAAGCAGCGCGGTCTTTATCTCCATCAGATCGGTCATTGTTTCCAGCACGATAAAATCCGCGCCCCGCCCTGCCAGCATTATTTCCTTGAACATTCCATATGCTTCATCGACCGACATATCACCTGTGGGACGCATCATTCTGCCAAGAGAGCCGACGTCCAGCGCGACCAGCGTATCCGTGCCCGCGCAGGCTTTTCGGGCTATCTCTATTCCCTTTTCCACGACCTCGGCAACGCTGTGACCGCTGCCCCTGAGCTTATGAGCGTTCGCGCCGAATGTGTTTGTGTATACCGCCCGCGCCCCCGCCGCGATATATTGGCGGTGTATATCCTCAATCAGCCCGGGATCGGTGAAGTTAAGCTCTTCGGGCAGACCGCCCAGCTTAAGACCGCTTTTTTGAAGCATAGTCCCCATTGCTCCGTCCAGAACAATATATTCTTCATTTTCCAACAATTCTCTGAAAGTCATTTTTATCTCCTTATTAAATGCAATAGATTGACATTAGGGCGGCTTATTGTCAACCGAGCCGTTATTTATGCAAAGCCTTGCGCCAAAATCTTGTCAAGCGTCCGATATGCCGCCTGCCAATCGGTCTGCGGGTTATTCAGCACGATACTCTCAATGTCGATCTCCGATAAAATCGTAAGCTCTCTGCGCTGCCGTTCCTCCAAAGCGGAAATGTAACCGTCAAAGCCGCCGAGCCGCTTTGACCTGCCATACGCTCCGTTACAATGATAATCAATTACCGCGCTGAGCCAATCGTTTCCCCTTTCGTTGACAGCCCTTTTTACGCTGTCAGCTATATTGTCGTTTTTAAGGTACACCACCAAGGGGCTCATTGATTTTATGATACCGCATATTTCCCCGATATATGCCCGCGACCTGTCAATGCTGAAATTAAACCGCATCATGGTTTCGCACATGGGGTTCTGGAGCAGTACGCAATTAAAAACATACTTTTCGTCGGGCTTTTTATTTTCCGAAAACTCGCGCCACTTGCCCAGCATAACGGGCTTTTCCGTTTCCCATGGCAGAAAATCATATATTTTATACCGAATAAGCTTATCGAACAAATCGCCCCGAAACTTCGAAAGCGAAACGATGACCCCTCCCGCTTTCCGCTCGGATTTTTCAATTATTTCACTCTGCTCATCATAGGAAAGCTTCTCCAGCTCCGACATCTGAACGAACGCGTGAAACTCATAATCCGCAGGGTGCGCGCCGCTGTCCTCGTCAAAACATCTCATATTGAACTTTTCGGCAATATGCCGTGCCGCCGAGCTTTTTCCCGAACAGGGCAAGCCCTCGACAATGATCAATTCACGCATAATTTACTCCCTATTTAAAAATATCCGCTACCCGTCCGATACGGTTTTTCCCGCGCGTGAGTAATGCCGCACATAAATTATACCATAAGTGAAAATGCTTGTCAAGACGGCGCGTGACCCGAATTTATTCAGATAAAAAAATGATAAAAAAGCCGCTTTTGTTATATACGGGATTTTTGGAGAGGTGTTATAATATATTTCAGCGGCGGCTCATAAAAAAATTATATAACCCACTTCCAATTTGCCGCGGGATATGCTACAATAATAAAAAACCTTTTGACAGGAGGAAAATAAATGGCAAAGATAACTCTTGACTGGAACGAATACATCGCGGCGGCTCGGGAAACCATCGCCGAGGGCATGGTGCTGCTGGAGAACAACGGGGCGCTGCCGCTCAAAAAAGATGAGAATCTCGCGGTCTTCGGGCGTATTCAGGAGCACTACTATAAGAGCGGCACAGGTTCGGGCGGCATGGTGAACGTTGATAAAGTTTGGAACATCACAGATGGTCTTACCGAGTGCGGCATACAACTCAATGAGGAGCTTCGCGGGATATACGCGCAATGGGAAAAGGAAAACCCGTTTGATCCGGGAGTGGGCTGGGGCGGCGAACCATGGTCGCAAAAGGAAATGCCCCTGAGCGAGGAACTGGTGAAAAAAATCGCGCAGACCTCCGCAGCGGCGCTCTGCATAATCGGCAGAACCGCGGGCGAGGAGCAGGACTCGACCGACAGCGAGGGCTCTTACCGCCTGACATCGACGGAGTTTGATATGCTAAAAAAGGTCAGGGCTAACTTCAAAAAAATGACCGTGCTGCTGAACGTCGGCGGGATCATTGATATGAGCTTTGTAAGGCGAATAAAACCGGACGCAGTAATATACGGCTGGCAGGGCGGCATGATCGGAGGACTCGGCACGGCGGACGTGCTGACGGGCAGAGTAAGCCCCTGCGGAAAGCTGCCGGACACAATAGCCGAGAGCGTTGCGGACTACCCCTCGGCAAAATGGTTCGGTAATACCGAACGGGAATTTTACTGCGAGGACGTCTATGTAGGCTACCGCTATTTTGAAACATTTGCCAAAGACAAGGTGCTGTATCCGTTCGGCTACGGTCTTTCCTATACACGGTTTGAACTGAAAGCTTCCGCGTCGGCGGACGGTGAAAAGGTATCCTTTGAAGTTACCGTTAAAAATGTCGGCGAATGTTCGGGAAAAGAAGTAGTGCAGGTTTATTTCCAAGCACCGCAGGGAAAGCTCGGCAACCCTCTGCGCAGACTTTGCGCATATAAGAAAACAAAAAATCTTGCTGTCGGCGAGGAGCAGACGCTTAGTTTTTCTATACCCCTCGACGAGCTGGCAAGCTACGACGACGGCGGCGCAACAGGCAATAAGTCCTGCTATGTCCGCGAAGAGGGCGCTTTTACATTCTATGTCGGAACAGACGTTCGCGGCGCTGAGGAGGTTTACACCTTTGTTCAGACCGAAACAGTGGTTGTAAAGAGGCTCTTCGAAGCGTGCGCTCCCGTTCTCCCCTTTGAGAGAATAAAGCCCGCTCCCGACGGGAACGGGTTCAAGACCGTTATGGAAAGCGTTCCCACTGCCACGGAAGATATGGACAAGCGGCGCGCGGAAAACCTCCCCGAGGAAATACCTTACAGCGGCGACGCGGGCTTAAAGCTAACAGATGTTGCGGACGGAAAATGCGGTATGAGGGAATTTATCGCGCAGCTATCCGACTACGACCTCTCCTGTATAGTACGCGGCGAGGGTATGGGCAGCCCGAAAGTTACCCCCGGAACGGCAGCGGCGTTCGGAGGAGTTTCCGATAATCTTGCGGGATTCGGTATCCCTGCGGGCTGCTGCGACGACGGACCTTCGGGAATGCGTCTTGACTGCGGCACAAAGGCTTTCAGCCTGCCGAACGGCACGCTGCTTGCCTGCACATTCAATCCTGAGCTGGTGGAGAAGCTGTTCGTGCTTGCGGGAATAGAGGTAGCCTCCAACAATGTGGAATGTCTGCTCGGACCCGGTATGAATATACACCGCCACCCGCTGAACGGACGAAACTTCGAGTATTTCAGCGAAGACCCCTATCTTACGGGCACGATTGCCGCCGCGGAGCTTCGCGGGCTGCACCGCACTCATGTAACGGGCACAATAAAGCATTTCGCGGGAAATAATCAGGAAACGGGGCGGCATTCTATGGATTCCGTCATTTCCGAGAGGGCGCTGCGAGAGATATACCTTAAGGGCTTTGAAATAGCAGTCAGAGAGGGAAAAGCTTCCACCGTAATGACTACCTACGGCTCGCTTAACGGGCTGTGGACGGCGGGCAGCTACGACCTGTGCACAACCATACTGCGCGGCGAGTGGGGCTTCGAGGGCTTTGTTATGACCGACTGGTGGAGCTGCATGAACGACCGCGGAGAAGCCCCTCGCCAGAACAACTTCGCGGCAATGGCAAGGGCGCAGAACGACGTTTATATGGTGTGCGCCGAGGCAGCTAAAAACCTGACCGACGACAACACCCTCTCCTCCCTTGAAGCGGGAACACTCACACGCGGCGAACTTCAGAGAAACGCTGCCAACGTATGCCGCATGCTTACATTCAGCCGCGCTCTTGAGCGCCTGCGCGGAACAGCTCCCGAAATAGAGATAATCAACCGTCCATATGAGGACGACAGCTACGAATCCAAGGACGTGATATTCTATCCCACCGTAAACGGCGAGCTGACGCTCCCGCTGGACAGCATATGCACGGACAAGGGCAGCTCCTATGTTTTCGCGCTGGATATAGATGTTCCCGGAAGATATTCCGTGACCATCTCGGCAAAATCCGAGCTGAGCGCCACCGCGCAGATACCCGTAACGCTGTTCACCACAGGATTCCCCTCAGGCGTGTATACCTACAACGGCACAAACGGAGAGTGGAGCGAGATATCCCACGAGGTGAATATGTACACAAGATTTATTGTGTGCAGGCTGTATTTCGGCGGCAGCGGACTGCAGCTTAAAGAGCTAAAACTTAATATAATGAGAGAGGGCATAATTTAAGCATACCTTTTAGAGCGTGTTAACATAAATCGAAATATTCGGATTGCGAAGCGGATTGTTCGCATAACGAGGCAGTTTTTCGCAGGTATACTGTATATATTCCGAGAAAAATTAACGAAGTTATGCGGAAAATTCGCCGTAGGACGGACGTTGAGCGTTTATGTGAACACGCTTTCATAAAACTTTTGCGGCTTTTGGGCGTATACCGAAAGCCGCTTTCATTTTCAATAAAGCGCGGTTCGCGGATAAAATTGTGCAAAAAGCGGCGATAACCCCCAAACGCTATTGACTTTTACAAAAACGCATGGTATAATTACATTATCAATTACCGTTATCCTGTTGAATGCGCCGCGAAAGGAAAAATTTATGAAGTTCTCCAGACAAAGGGAGATTATTTTAAGGCATGTAAAAAATTTCCCCGTACACCCCACTGCCGACCAGGTCTATACGGCGCTTAAAAAGGAAAACCCCAATCTCAGTCTTGGAACGGTTTACAGAAACTTAAACCAGCTTAGCGACGCGGGAATGCTCAAAAAAATCCACATTGCCGACGGCAGCGACCGCTTTGACGGCAGGACCGATCCTCATTTTCATATGATCTGCGAGAGCTGCAAAAAGGTATTAGATATCGAAACACCGGAGTTTGAGGATATTATTTCCGAAATCAAGCAGCGCGATGGTCATGAGATAACAGACATTACCCTTAATCTTCGCGGAATATGCAGGGATTGCCTGATGCCATCCGATACCTGACGGGCTATTTTATACTAATTACTCATTGAAAGTGTACACAAAAAATCTTCGCCAAAACCATATATCAGAGTTTTTGCTCGATTTTTTGTACACTTTCCAATGGGAATAAGTATTAAACTTTCAATCTCATAAACTCAATCCCCCGAACTGTTGCTCGGGGGATATGAATGTTTTTTGTAAATGTCAGAATTTTTTGGAGATGAATTTCTTCTTAAAAAAATTTAAGAATACTTACTGAGCGTTGTTCTGCTCGTAGGATTCAATCATCTTCTTGACCATCATACCGCCGATAGAGCCTGCCTGTCTTGCGGTGAGGTCACCGTTATAGCCGTTGGTGAGGTTTACGCCAACTTCATTTGCTGCCTGCATCTTAATGTTGTTAAGAGCGGCCTTAGACTGCTTGTTAGACATAATAACATTCTCCTTAATCAATAATAATAGCAAAGGTCTTTTTTAAAGTTGATTTATCATTTTTCGGATAACATCCGCAAATTGATAAATTCAGTGCATTAGGATCTTTTTGCTTTCACATAAAATCAAATCGTTTATTGAATGCGCACTGTTCTTTTGTCATATCATAACGGAAAAGTTCCGTTTCATTGCCTTTGCGATATTATTATTTTCACCCCGCGGCGAAATATTAAAGGAAATTGATGGCGGCAAAATGCGGGAGATATTTTAAGGCAACACCGCACAAGCTTTGCGCGGTGTTGCCTTAAATCAGCAATACCTCCGCGGGGATATTTGCCGTTTAAAGGGTATATTATGTTTTCAGCCGCGAATCATTATCCGCAGATTTCTTTTGCTATCCTTTCTGCGCGGGCATAGATCTCATCCGCGTCAACGGTGGTGAAGCTGCCGTTTTCATAAAGTATTTTTCCGTCCACCGCAGTAATTATAACATTCTGCTTGCTGCCGGCGTAAACCAAATTTTTGGGGATATTGTGTGTCGGACGCATATTCGGCTGATTCAGGTCTATCACCGCGAAATCCGCGCGTTTTCCCTCCGCGAGAACGTCACAATCGGTCAGATCCATCGCGAGAGCGCCGCCGCGCGTTGCCATATCCAGCACGTCGAATGCGGGGCAGGCGGAAGCGTCGTTTTCGCGGTACTTCTGCAAACCCGTTACCAGAAACATTTCCCTGAACATATCCAGGCAATTGTTGCTTGCCGCTCCGTCCGTGCCTATCGCGAAGCGGTTCATGCCGTGACGGCGCATCTCGCACAGCGGAGCTATCCCGCTCGCCAACTTAAGATTAGACGAGGGATTTGTTACCGTCCAAAGCCCCTTATCGCGGAAAATCTCCATATCCTTTTCGTCAAACCAAACGCAGTGGAACCCGCCGCCGCCGTATTCCAGCATTCCCAACTTGTCGAAAAGCTGCGTTGGAGTCAGCCCGTATCGCTCCATGCATCCTTCGACCTCGGCTTTGGTCTCGCTGTTATGGGTGTAAACGGGTGCCTTATATTTCTGTGAGAGCCGTGCCATTCCCTCCAGCGTTTCCCGCTTGGTGGTATATTCCGCGTGAAATCCCAACTGATAGGAAATAAGAGGATCAAGCGAATTAAATTTTTTGTACTCCTCCTCAATTCCCTCCACAGTGCCGCCAAAGTCGTTGATAGAGCCGCACAGAACCGCGCGGAATCCCATATCGACGTTTGCCTTGGCATAGGAATCCAGCTTCATATACATATCAAAGCAGGAGGTTATGCCGCTCGTAAGGTACTCCATATTCGCGAGCTGGGTGAAAACGTAGACCGCCTCCTCGGTCAGCTTTGCCTCATGAGGGAAAACCTGGTTATAAAGCCAATCGTTCAGCGGCAGATCGTCAGCAAACGAGCGCAGGAACGTCATTGCCGAATGGGTATGGGCGTTCTTAAAGCCCGGAATTATCAGATTCCCCTTGAGGTCTATCTCCCTGTCAAATCCATCAGACGACATTTTTTCACCCGCAGCGCCCACATATTTTATCACGCCGCCGTTGGTATGAAGTTCTCCGTCAATCACGCTCTCGTCGAGCATAGTCATTATTTTCGCGTTGTAAAGCCGCAGCTTCATTGCGTTATTCCCCTTTCCGTCAATTCATTTTTGAACCGCTGTAAATATAGAACAGCTCCTGGCTCGGTCTGTATTCTTTGGGCATCTGCTCAAAGGTTTTATCGAATTCCTCCGCTTTTTCGGGGTCAAAAACATAAGCGGCGCTTTCCTTATATATAAAGCTTTTTCCCGCGAGAGCGCCCTCCTTAAGCTCCTTTACAAGAAGCGGAACGGGATATACCCCCTCGGAAATAGCGACATTATATTTTTTGCAGCTTTTAAAGCCCGCAGTGATATAATTTTCCGGATTTCCGAAGATCACCGCCGCTTCAAAGCCCATTTCCGCGGCTTTTTCAAGAGAGTGCTCCAACAGCTTTTTCCCATATCCTCTGCGCTGATATTTGGGCAGCACGCTCAGCGGTCCGAAGGTGACAATTTCCTTTTCCGCGCCCGTTTCGTCCATAAGTTTTGCTCTCGTATACATTATATTCGCGATGAATTTGCCGTTCAGCGTTAAAACGAGATCCAGCTCGGGAATAAAATCGCTGTGCTCACGCAGGATATGGGCAATATAATGTTCGTCACAGCCGGGAACATTGACGTTCCGGAACGCTTTTTTGGTGAGCTCCTCCACCTCTATGTAATCCTCGGGGGTCTCGTTTATGATATTGATATCCATAAATCATTCTCCTCCGAAAAGCGCGCTCAGCGATTGTGTATAGGGATATCGGCATATACCTTTTTCTGTAACTATCGCCGTGATAAGTTCCGCTTCGGTAATATCAAATGCCGGATTGAAGCACTTCACACCCGCGGGCGCAATGGGCTTCTCGTAAAACAGCGACGTTATCTCCTTGCCGTCACGCTCCTCTATCACAATGTCCTCGCCGCTCCCGCACGCAAAATCTATCGTTGAGCTCGGACAGAACACATAAAACGGGATATTGCAATACTTCGCGTTTACCGCGGCGGAGCGCGTTCCTATCTTATTCGCTGTGTCACCGTTGGCGGCTACCCTGTCACAGCCTACGAAAACCGCGTTTATCTTTCCCTGCTTCATCAGCAGCGACGCGGCACTGTCGCAAATAAGCGTAACGTCTATCCCCGCGCTGAGCAGCTCAAATGCGGTGAGCCTTGCACCCTGCAAAAGTGGGCGGGTCTCGTCGCTGTACACATGAAAATTATAGCCAAGCTCCCTGCCAAGCAGCAGCGTGCCAAGACCCGTTCCGTATTCCGTTGCCGCAAGAGCGCCGGCATTGCAGTGGGTCAGTATCCCGTCGCCTTCCCTCACCAGCGTAAGACCAAGCTCGGATATGGCGCGGCACATGGCTCTGTCCTCGTTGTAAACAGCCTCACACTCGGCTTTTAGCAGAGGGAGCGCTTCGGCTTTGCCGCGGTTTTTGGCTTTGTTAAGCATTCGATTTACCGCGTGGGGCAGATTTACCGCGGTCGGGCGGGAGGATATCAGATAGCTGCCTATCTCCCCCAGCTTTTCGGCAAATTCCCCGTCATCGGGGAGCTTACGCGCCGCGGTATACATTCCGAAGCCCGCCGCAACCCCTATCGCGGGGGCTCCGCGGACGCGCAGCGAGGATATGGCTTCAAATAACTCCCCGGGAGTTTCAAGGCGGAGATATTCTACCCTGTTGGGGAGCAGGGTCTGGTCGAGTATATCGACCGCGTTTTCGTCCTCGGAAAGTCTTACGGTAAACAGCTTCATATTCTGATCTTCCCTATAATATTCGCGGAGCGCATTTAAAAAAATTTTCATGCGCGGGCATTCACAGCCTTTGACCGCACAGCTTCAAGGTTAATTTAGTTGAAATACACCAGCTCGCTGTCGGCTTTTTCTGTCGGAGCAACGGTGCGGGCTATAAGCACGGGACCATTCCCCTTATACACGGGGTGCTTCTCGGAAACCACTTCCCCGCATACCTCCACCCATTCTCCGTCGGAGAGATTTTTCTCCTCGGGGGTCTTGCACAATATACCCACGACCTGGATATCGTCCGCGCAGCAGGTCATGGCGCGGCGCGATATAACAAAATACCCCTTGGGAACATTTGAAGCGCGGAATACCATTCCCCTTACGCGCACATTTTTTCCCTTATAACGCGGTGAGTTGCTCATAATATCTATATACCACAAGCCGAAATCGTCATGCACAACATCGATGGGATCGGCGTTGACATCAAACGGCATTTCGTCGTCCCCCTGAAATCCCTGTTCGATTGAGCCGTCATTGTACTCGAACATCATATCAACGCGCGGGTTGAGCGCCTTTACACTGCGGCGCAGCCGCTTTTTGTCGACCTGCCCCTGCTCACAGCGATTGAATATCACGATATCCGCCACCGAAATATTATCCGACAGAAGCTGCCGCATATTATTCATATACATATCGAACGTGGCATGGTTCACGAACATGAAAACCTGATAGAATATCCAGTCCTTGGGCGCTTTTACTGCCATATTGCGCAGACTCCACATTCCGTTGAACTCCAGTATAACGCGGGTAGGATTGTGCTTCTTTACAAGGGAAGTGAGATTTTCCTCGTTGAAATCCTCCTCGTCCTCAAGGAATTCCAGCTCGGAATGTGACGCCTTCAATATTTTTTCGTCATACTCCACCTCGCCGTCCTCACAGGCGATTATCAAAGTTCGCTCTCCGCGGCTGAACTGCTTGTCGTTTAGTGTTTCCAGTATGAACGAGGTCTTTCCGCTCTCCAGAAAGCCTGTCATAAGATATACGGGTAGCTCCATTTTTACACCGATACTCCTTTATACGCCGAAAAGCGCCTTGATTTTTTCTTCCTTTAGCTTCGCTCCGATAACGCACATACGCCCCGTAACGTCCGCCGAGCCTGTTCTTACCTCATACTCCTCGGGCACAAAGTCGAAATGATACCATACGCCCTCCGCGCCTGCCACAATGCCCTTTGCTCTGAGCACAGTGCCGTACTCCTCCGCAGACAACTTCGATAAAGCGCTTTCCAACTCCGCCTTTGTAAATTTCTTAGCGGTTTCAACGCCAAAAGTGCTGAATACCTCGTCTGCGTGATGGTGATGATGGTGTCCGTGGCAGCACTCTCCGTCGTGATGATGGTGCTCATGCTCATCTTCATCGTGATGATGGCAGCATTCTCCGTCGTGGTGATGTTCATGCTCGTCCTCGTCGTGATGATGGCAGCATTCTCCGTCGTGGTGGTGTTCGTGCTCGTCCTCGTCATGATGGTGATGGCAGCACTCTCCGTCATGGTGGTGTTCGTGCTCCTCGTCATGATGAGAATGACCGCATACGGGGCAGATATCCTCCCCCTTCATCAGTTCCTCGGCAAACTTGTTTTCCGCTTCCATTGCCGCGAGAATCTGCTCTCCCCCGATATCGTCCCACGGAGTGGTAACTATCGTCGCATGTTCATTAAGCTCCCTTATCATGCCAACCGCCTCTGCAAGCTTTTCTTCGGAGAGCTTCTGAGAGCGGCTGAGAACGATAGTCTTTGCGCTCTCTATCTGATTTTTGTAAAATTCGCCGAAATTCTTCATATACATCTTTATCTTGCCTGCGTCCGCCACGGTGGTGCAGCAATTAAGCGCTATATCGGGATTTCCCGTATCCAGCACCGCCTTTACCACATCGGACAGCTTGCCCACGCCGGACGGCTCGATCAATATCCTGTCGGGCGAGAACTGCTCCAACACCTGACCGAGAGCCTTGCTGAAATCTCCCACCAAAGAGCAGCAAATGCAGCCTTGGTTCATTTCGGTTATCTCTATTCCCGCATCTTTCATAAATCCGCCGTCAATGCCTATCTCGCCGAACTCATTCTCGATCAGCACCAGCTTTTCACCGTTATAGCCCTCTTTGAGCAGCTTTTTTATAAGGGTCGTTTTGCCTGCGCCCAGAAACCCCGAAAAAACATCTATCTTTGTCATTTTTTTAACCTTCTTTCCAAATTTATGCAGCGCATCACCGCATTCCACATTATATTGTACCACTTTTTTTGTTTATAGTCAAGGGAGAAATAGGGAGATTTTGTGAAAAAGTAAAGTTTCTCACTTATAGCGAAGATATATTTGTACGGCGTTTGCGTATCGTTTCATATTACAATGAACCTGCAAAAATTAGCCCATAAAGAATTTTTATAAAAAACGGTATATTAAGGCAACCTGTTGAAAAAGCCTATTGACAACGCAATGTCGGCGCATTAAATTTCAATCATAACCACGCGTGAAACGCGTGGT
>CAJULF010000031.1 GCA_910587135.1 uncultured Oscillospiraceae bacterium | reverse complement strand
AGATTTTTATTCCACCGCTTCAAGCGGTGGTTTTTTGCGCTAAAGCTACAAAAAAATTTGCCGCCCTTTTGACAGGGCGGCATCAGTTTGCAGAAAAAGCCTATTGACAACGCAATGTCGGCGCATTAAATTTCAAAAAGTCGTGCGTTTGCGAACGCAAACGCGCGCGGTTTCCGTTAGGCATGCGGAGTGAAGCGCAGCGTAACGGAGTATGACTAACGGAAATTTTGAAATTTTTTAAATAATTCGCTCTTGGTCAACCTTATATACAGTCTGATGCCGTCCTGTCAAACGGGCGGTCTTTTATTCTGTTGTAACAGATTTTGCAAGGTTTCTGGGCTTGTCGGGGTCTATGCCTCGCAGCACCGAAGTGTAGTAGGCTATCAATTGCAGCGCCGCTGCCGTCGGAAGCGGTATCAGCATATCCTCCAGAACCGTATCAAGCTCCAGCCTGATATCCACGGATTCCGGGCTGAATACAGTTCCCCTGCGGCAAATCGCGATAATAAACGCACCGCGGGATTTTACCTCCTCCATGTTGCTTATGGTCTTTGCAAGCACTTCGGATTGAGTTGCTACGGTAATAACGGGAATTTTATCCTCTATAAGCGATATCGTCCCGTGCTTAAGCTCACCCGCCGCGTAAGCCTCGGAGTGGATATAGGTTATCTCCTTGAGCTTCAGCGAACCCTCCAACGACAGCGCGTAGTCAAAGCCGCGCCCGATAAAGAACAGATTTTCCGCATTAACAAGCTGTGACGCAATAAACTGACATTCGTCCTTGTTGTTGATAATATCCTTTATAGCTTTCGGAGCATTCCCAAGCTGAGCGGTAAGCCGCTTAAGCTCCTCTTCGTCAATTGTGCCGCGGGCAAAGGCAATACGGAAAGCAATAAGATACAAGGCTGTTATCTGAACCGTATACGCTTTTGTAGATGCCACCGCTATCTCGGGACCCGCGGGGGTGTGTATGAACATATCCGCCCCGCGTGCTATGGCGCTGTATTTCACATTTACTATTGCCAAGGTTTTAGCCCCCAGAGCCTTTGAAAGCTCCAGACTTGCCTTTGTATCGGCTGTTTCGCCCGACTGGGAAACGACTATCACCAGATCGCCCTCCCCCACTATCGGGTTCATATAGCGGAATTCGGAGGCGACTTCCACCGTTACGGGAACTCTCGCCAGCCTTTCGATGGCGTATCTGCCCACCATTCCCGCGTACATAGCCGTTCCGCATGCCACCACAAATATACGTTTTACATCGCGCATAAAGTCGTCGGTCAGGCCTATTTCCGAAAAATCGGGCACTCCGTCTTTAACGGCAGAATTCAGCATTTTCCGCACGACCTCTGGCTGTTCGTGTATCTCCTTAAGCATATAGTGGGGATAGCCGCACTTCTGAGCCTGCTCCACGTCCCACTCTGCCACGCTGACCTCTTTTTCGACGGGAAGCCCGTGAACGTCAAAATAGCTTATATCCTGCCCGTTCATGCATACGATCTCATCATCTCCGAGAAGCACATAATTTTTGGTGTATTTCAGAAACGCCGGAATGTCCGAACCGATAAAATACTCCCCCTGCCCTATACCGACGATAAGCGGGCTTTCCTTTCGGGTCGCGTAAACCCTGTCGGGGAAGTCGCGGAATATTATCCCAAGCGCGTAAGAGCCTTCAAGCTCCTTCACCGTTTCAATTATAGCCCTCAGAGGGTCGCGCTCCGCGTAGTAGTAATCCAGCAGGCAGGCTACCACCTCGCTGTCGGTCTGCGATGTAAAAACGTAGCCCTTCTCCGTAAGAAACTCTTTAAGCTGTATGTAATTCTCGATTATTCCGTTATGGACGATAGTAACGCGCCCGTTGCTGTGTGGGTGCGAATTGATATCCGACGGCTCGCCGTGAGTAGCCCAGCGCGTGTGCCCTATTCCGCAGTGTCCCGTAGGCTTACCCTCTGTTTGCAGCTTTTTCTGCATTTCCTCCAGTTTTCCGCGGGTCTTTACGGTTTTAATGATATCATTCTCAAAAACCGCTATTCCCGCGCTGTCGTATCCCCTATACTCCAGCTTTTCCAGTCCGTCCATCAATACCTCGGTGCAGTCCCGCGCACCGATATAGCCAACTATGCCGCACATAAATATTTCCCCTTCAGAAGTAAAATTTTCGGGAAGCGGAAGATTTTGCCCCGCTTCCTTGTAGTTTATGTCTGTTTATTTGATTATATCACGTTTTCGGGGAAATTTCAAGGGGTTACGCGCTTTTTCCCGCTGACCGCCCGCGCAAAACTTAGCATACTTAGCGGAAACCGCGTTTGCGTTCGCAAACGCACGACTTTTCGAAATTTCATGCGCCGACAATGCGCTGCAAGCAGGCATTTTCTGAAAGCTAATCCGCCCCCATTTCAGGGGGCGGATATTCACAATATACCTATGAACGGTATCACGCTTCGGCGTCCGCAGCCGCGGAATCCCATGCAAAGGAAACGCCGGTGGTTTCAGAGCCGAATTCTTCGATAAACTCTTTTATCTCCTCCTCGCTGAGCGCAGATGTGTCTATATCATCGGAAGCCCATGTAAAGGTAGCGCTGGTGGTTTCAGAGCCGAATTTTTCGATAAACTCCTTTATTTCCTCCTCGCTGAGCGCGGATGTGTCTATATCATCGGAATCAACATACTCGCCTAAGTCAATATCGGCAATACTGAAATCGACATCCGCGTCGGGTGCATATACAAAAGAGTATGACATCACATCTCCGTCGGTGCCGGGAATCTCCATTTGGTATTGCTCGATATGCATATCGCCCTCATCAAACTCGGAATACTTAGCCTCTACCGTGTATTTCTCGCCGTTTACCATAACGGTAAACATCTTTGTTATGCCGTCAACAACCGCGCCGTTTGTCGCAGCGTTAGCCGTAACAAGTGATACTGCGCTTACCGATACTGCGGCAGCCGCTATCAGCAGCGGGCGGAAAATATTATGCTTTTTCATGGTTTTGTCCTCGCTTTCCTGTGAAACACGCTTCATGACCGCTGCTTTGATATCGGCTTTGCGTTTGGAAGACAATTCCTCGATATCGGCGGGAGAATTGTCCCTGAAAAATTCCTCAAACATAATCAAAACCCCTTTCGGTCATAAAAGCTTTCAGCTTCTGTCTTGTACGGGTGAGCTTGCTCCTCACCGTACTTTCAGTTAAATTCATGTATCGCGCGATATCGGAGGTCTTTTCACCGTAAAAGTAAAACCTCAGGAACACCTCGCTGTCCTGCTTCGCAAGCGAGTCGATACCCTCTCTCAGGCAGCTCATCGCCTCGTTAAGCTCCGTGCGCTGTTCCACGTCGAAATCCGACGCTATCTCCAGCTCCGTTATATCCTCCGCGGCAGGCGGCATATCCCGAAATCGGTTCTTGACCGCGTTTCTGGCAATCGCGGAAAGATACGGACGCAGTCCCTTATCCTCCGAAAGCCGCTCCCTGCTCTCCCAAAGGCGCACAAATACGTCCGCGGCAAGCTCGTCGATATCCTCTGCGGAGAGCGTTCCCCGCGAAAAATTCCGTATTACCGCGGCAACATATGCCGCATAGCCGTCAATGACAGCTTCCAGAGCCGCTGTATCTCCCTTTGCGAGAGCCGCGGCAAGTCGGTTTTCCTCTGTCAATGTTTTCCTCCGTTTGTTTACTGCGCAGCCGAGGTTTTGTCCCTCTCACTCATATATACACCGAAAATTGCAAAATGCTGCAAGCATAAAAAACTTTTTTCTACTTGAAAATAAAACATGTTTATGTTATAATAAATAAAGTATCGAGATTCGCTGCTAAGCGGCGCTCATCAACTATTAACTGCCATCGGGGGTAATAAATTGATTGACGGAAAGAAAATAATCGCGCTATGCATAACAAAAATTAACGAGGACGCGTCAAGGAAATTCATAACCGCGCTTAATAATTCTCTGCCGTCGGAGGACTGCCGCCTGATGGTATACGCCACCTGCTCGGAGCTGTTCTGGAACACTCCCATGGAATCCGGAGAGAGCGCTGTTTTCGATCTGCTTGATTTTGACGCGGCGGATATTATTGTGATTTTTGTGGAAAAAATCAAAAACAAGCAGGTCATAAACACCATACTGTCAAGGGCGAGAGCACACGGAAAGCCCGTAATTACGGTAGACGGAATATACAACGGCACCATAAGCGCGATATTCGATTATGAGGCGGGTTTCAGGAGCGTAGTGGAGCACGTTATTGATGTACACAAGGTAAAAAATCCCCATATGATAGCGGGTATAAAGGGAAACGACTTTTCCGAGCAAAGGGTGAACGTATTTGCCGAGGTCGTGAAATCGAGAGGTATTTCCTTTGACCGTGACAAAATGGTAAGCTATGGCGATTTCTGGGCTGACCCCGCCGCAAAGGCAACAGAAATGCTCATCTCGGAAAACCGCGTTCCCGAAGCGCTTATCTGCGCCAACGACAGCATGGCTCTCGCGGCTGCAAACACGCTTATATCAAACGGCTATAAAGTTCCCGAGGACGTTATCGTAACGGGATTTGACGGTATCGACGAGATAAGAATGTCCTCCCCGAAAATAACCTCCTGCATATGCAGCTACAATAAAATCGCCAAAAAGATATCCGAAATAATAGGCGATTGCCTGAACGGCGGCTACAAGGAGGAAATTTTCCGTATCCCCGCCACGCTTATTCTTTCCGAATCGTGCGGCTGCAATAAGGAAAAGCCGATAAACGCTCAGAGGGAGCTTTTTGAGCTCAGCAATCGTTTCTACCGCTATCAAGACGAGGAATACAGTATGTATGAGCTGGTAGCTCAGACTATCTCCTGCACAAGCATAGAGGATGTAAGCAGTATCATCTCAAATTCAAGATTATACGATGTGGATTGTGCGCTTACTCCGGAGTGTCTTGATGAAACCGTCAGCCCGCTAAGCGTGATCGAACGCGAGAATGCTTACGGTGAGGAAATGATCGATTTTTTCAGCTCTGACGAAATTCGTTATACGACCTACCGCCGTTTCCCACGCAAAGAGATTTTTCCGCGGCTTAAGGAACTTCTGAAATACCAAAAACCGCTGTTTCTGTTCGGACTTAATTTTCTTGACGTACCTTTGGGCTATGTCTGCTTTCATTTCCACAGTTACGATGTCGGCAGCTACTGCAAGGTTCCTCAGATAATAAGAGCGCTCAACAACGCTATCGGCGGATACCGCAATCTCCGATACCATCACTATCTGCAAAACCGCGTCGAGGAAATGTACAAGCTTGATAACCTCACGGGGCTGTACAACAGAAACGGATTCAACAAGGAGTTTGAGCGCATTGTAAAACAGGCGCGTGAGAACGGCAGCGCTGTTTCCGCGGCGCTGGTAGACCTTGACGGATTAAAGATAATAAACGACACCTACGGTCACGACGAGGGCGATAACGCCATTAAAACAGCCGCGGATGCCTTTAAGACCTGCTGTCCCGAAAATGCGGCGTGCGTAAGATTCGGCGGCGACGAAATGATGGCGGTATACAACGGGAAGATCAGCGAAGCGACCCTCAGGAACGATATCAACGCCTGCCTTAGCAGCTACAACGCTTCATCGGGGAAACCATACCGCGTTTCGGTAAGCGTGGGCGTGTATATCTGCGATGATCCCGATATGGACTTTGACGAACTTGTCAAGGAATCGGATAAGCTGATGTATTTTGAAAAGAGGTCTAAAAAGAGCGCAAAGGAAAAAACACTGATGTCTTAATTTATAAAACGCTGTCCCCAAACAGCTTGGGGACAGCTTATTTTTTACACCTTTGCCTGCTCGGCTTCAATATCCTCCTGCTTGATATCCCTTGCGTGCTCCGCCTGGATATCCGCATCATAGGACAGTAATGGATCCACATCCTTGCGCTTTATGCGCCTGTCGACATAGTTCTTGGTTATCTTGACAACCATCGGCGACAGCGACAGCACACCGATAAGGTTGGGCACCATCATAAGCGCGTTGAAGGTATCGGAGATATCCCACGCCAGACTGGAGGTCATGATCGCGCCCGAGATCATCATCAGCACGAAAAACACCTTATAGCCCTTAGCGGCTTTTAATCCGAAAAGATACTCAAAGGATTTCGAGCCGTAATGCGACCAGCCTACCACCGTAGTGAACGCGAACAGCAGTATCGCCAGCGAAACGAACACCTCTCCCGCTATTCCGAACACGTTTCCGAAGGAATTTGCCACAAGCGTCGCATCGTTTGTACCCTCAGCCATCAAGCCCGTTTCAAGGTCGATAGCGCCCGAGGAAAGAACCACTACCGCCGTCATTGTGCAGACCACCATTGTGTCTGCAAAAACCTCGAATATACCCCACATACCCTGCTTTACAGGCTCTCTTACATTGGAAGCGGAGTGCACCATAACCGACGAACCGAGACCCGCCTCGTTGGAAAATACGCCGCGCTTGCAGCCCTGAGTTATTACCTCTTTAACGGCGATTCCCGCAACGCCGCCCGCAACCGCCTTCACACCGAAAGCAAACCTGAAGATAGATGCGAAGATAGCTCCGACGCTGCCGATATGTACAAAGAAAACGATAATGCATCCGAGAATATACGCGCAAGCCATAAACGGAATTACCTTTTCCGCAAAACCCGCTATCCTCTTAAGACCTCCGAGAATGATAAGTCCGCCCAGTACCATCAGCACAACGCCGATGATAAGCGACGTCCACTTTACATCTCCGAAAGCATAGCCCAAATCCACATTTTTAAGCATAGCGGAATCGAGATTGATAACGATTTTGTTTATCTGCCCCATATTTCCGATACCGAACGAAGCCAGCACCGCGAAAATAGAGAACAGCACCGCCAGAAAGCGCCCTATGTATTTGCAGTGCTTGTATCCTCCCAGACCGTCGCGCAGATAATACATTGCGCCGCCCGACCATTCGCCCTCCTTATTTTTACGGCGATAGTAAATTCCGAGCACGTTTTCCGAAAAGTTTGTCATCATGCCGAAAAACGCGGCTATCCACATCCAGAAGACCGCGCCCGGTCCGCCAACGCATATAGCGGAAGCCACACCCGCGATATTACCCGTGCCGATAGTCGCGGCAAGAGCGGTGCAAAGCGCCTGAAACTGGGAAACCGAGCCGGATTCCTTATTATGGCGCGTCTTGCTGCCGCGCTTGAATGTAGAGCCGATAGTCTTTGTCCACCATTCCTTGATGTGAACTACCTGAAAAAATTTTGTAAGTACAGTAAGCAGTATTCCCGTTCCGATAAGCAGCACCAATCCGATCTTTACCCAGACAAAGTTGTTTATCGCGTCGTTTACCTCAGTGACCTGTTTTATAAAAGCATCCACCAAAAAACCTCCCGATTTTAAAATATTTATTATATTTTATCACAAATCTGTCATTTTTGCAAGGGTGACAATAAAAATATGTGAATTTCATCAAAAATATATTGATTTTTTGTTACGCTTGTACAAAGAGGAAATTAAAGGCAACACCGCACAAACTTTGTGAGGTCAGTCTGTATATAAGGGTTGACCAAGGGCGGATTATTTAAAAAAATTTCAAAATTTCCGCACTCACGCTCCGCTTCACTTCGTTTCGCTCTGCGCGGCTGCGGAAACCGCGTGCGTTTGCGAACGCAAACGCACGACTTTTTGAAATTTCATGCGCCGACATTGCGCGGCAAATAGGCTTTTTCCACAGGCTGACCGCACAAGCTTTATGCGGTTTTGTCTAAAGAGTCACCGATTAAAGCGAAGCGTAACACAATCAGCTATGTTAGTTCCCTTGTTTTAGCGGAACGATTTGTGGTTTGATCAGCGTTTCCATAAATATATTTTAAAAAGTTGTGCTTGCTTTTAGTCAAATATTGCAATTTGCGCCAGAATATGATATAATAATTTATATTGTTGCATTGATACCATATCTTATAACACGGTTATATTTATATTCGGGAGGACTATTATGCTGAGATTAAGACCGTATAAAGCTTGCGACGCGCAGGAAATAGCAGCGTGGATAAAAAGCGAATATGCTTTCAGAATGTGGAGCGCCGACCGATATGATAAATACCCGATAACCCCCGACGATATGAATGCATACTACAACAAATACGGGAACAGCGGGCAAATATGGGGCATGACGGCGTTTGACGAAAGCGGAATCGTCGGGCATCTTACAATGCGCTTCCCCAAAGACGGCTGTCTTGACGAGGTGCGGCTGGGATTTGTTATCGTCGACAACCTTAAGCGCGGCAAAGGATATGGAAAGGAAATGCTGTTGCTGGCAATACAGTATGCGTTTAACTTCATAAAAGTCAGTAAAATTTCACTGGGAGTTTTTGAAAATAACACGGCGGCAATAAATTGCTATAAATCATGCGGATTTAAAACGGTAAAACGCGAAATAACGGAAAGCTACCAATGTCTGGGAGAGGTCTGGAATTGTATTGAAATGGAGATCGTCAGATAAAACACCCGAAAGCGAGTTTCATAAAATGACATTACAAATAATATCGGAAGGCGGTGTATTTATGAAGCCAAACACGCAATCATATGATAAAGCGTCTTGCACCGAACCGATGAAAACGGCAAGGTCAAAAAGGAAAAAATTTATTATTGCGGGCATTATTATACTTATCGCGGGGGTTTTGTTTTATACGGTGTATAAAACAGTTGTTCCGGTAGAATACAGGATATTTACGGAAGAACGTGTCGGCGCTCTTGAACGGGAATACAATATGAAATTATCGGACGTGGAATTAAAACGGTATTGGACGCCCGCTTTTGCCCAGGATATTTATGACCATTTTCAGTTCAGTGTAAAAGATTACAGTAATTTTATGGAAAACAATTATTTCGGAGAGATCGTTTTTTATGATAAAAGCAGCGACAATTCCTATGCGGAATATAAGTGTAAACCATATCCAAACGGCGAATATCACGGCTTTACTTTTGTAATCAGATTTCAGAAAAACCGCGACAAATATTTGGTCGATTTAGTAAGCTACCATGAATAGTTCAAACTCAACTTTTTAGGGGTGTTTTTTATGTCTTTTATTGTTTCTTCCGCACAAATGAAAGCCGCCGAACGCATCTGCGACGCGGGCGGGGTATCCTATGCTCAGATGATGGAAAACGCGGGCAGGGCTTGCGCACAAGAGATAATCCCGCTTGCGGAAGGCGGGAAAAAAGTAGTGATACTCTGCGGCAGCGGAAACAACGGCGGCGACGGACTGGTCATATCCCGCATACTTCGCGAACATGGCATACGTGCGCTGGTGGTTTTTGTCAGCGGCGCGCCGAAAACCGACTGCGCAAAGGCAAACTACACAACGCTGGAGCGTAATGAAAAGCTCCCTTTTGACGACAGCTGTTTTAAATACATTTCCGAAGCGGATATCGCTGTGGACTGTATCTATGGGACAGGCTTTCACGGCACTCTGCCCGAAAACGCGGTCAAAGCACTGAACGCCGCCAAAAGCTGCCCGATAAGGATCGCGGTGGATATCCCAAGCGGAGTCAATTCCGACAGCGGCGGCGCGGACGAAAACTGCTTCAAGCCGACTGTCACGCTGGTGCTGGCGGCAATGAAAACCGGACTGCTCCGTCCCGACCGCTCAGACATGCTTGGTGATATCCGCCTTCTGGATATAGGAATACCGGATGAATGTTACACGGAATACACCGCGCGGCTCACCGACGAGAGCTTCCGCCGACCCTTTTCTCCCGCCAAAAGAAGCTCACACAAGGGCAGCTTCGGTCATCTGCTGAATATCGCGGGCTGCATGAGGTACAGCGGAGCGGCGGCGATGTCCACAAAAGCCGCGCTGCGTTCGGGAGTGGGACTGTGTACCCTTGCCACGACCGAAAGAGCGGTCACAATGCTCGCCCCTACCATGAACGAAGCGACTTATCTCCCGCTGCCCGAAACAAAGGAAGGGTTTATCTCCGCCGAGGCTACCGAGTTTATTGAGGGAGCTCTTAAAAAAGCGACGGCGGTGACCGTCGGCTGCGGCATGGGAAATAACGCGGAAACACGAAAAATAACGGAATTTGTCATAAAAAATGCGGTTTGTCCTATAATTCTTGACGCGGACGGAATAAATTCCGTTTCAGACAATATAGATATATTAAAGGAGCGAAAGGACGAGATCATTCTCACCCCTCACCCGCTGGAATTCAGCAGAATAAGCGGCTTGAGCGTCGCGGAAATACAGCGCGGCAGGATAGAAGCCGCAAGGCGCTTTGCGGACAGATACGGCGCAACGGTCGTTCTTAAGGGAGCGTATACCGTTATAGCCTCGCCCACGGAGATATATGTGAACACTACGGGGAACGCGGGGCTTGCCAAAGGCGGCAGCGGCGACACGCTTACGGGGATAATCGGAGCTATGACGGCGCAGGGCATACCGCCGCTTAATGCCGCCGCAAGCGGTGTTTATTGCCACGGGCTGGCGGCTGATATCGCCGCGAGAGAGCTTACGCGCGAGTATATGCTTGCGGGAGATGTTATTGCCGCGCTGCGGGAGGTATATCGCTCCTCTGAATAACGGGATAATCCCTCCGAGGTGTGGGACTATCTCCCATGAAACGGAGGATTTTTGTGAAAAAAACATTTGCAAAGTTCGGGAAGATTCTGATATGCGGGGCAGTCATGGCGGCCATGTGCGGCTGCTCGGCAGGTCTGCCGTTTACCGCACCAAAGACCGCCGACTTCGATACCCGATACAGCGTGAACGCGGATATAACCTGCGGAGAGCTGGAAGCGTCCGCGGAGATAAAGCGCACGGGAAGCGGAAGCTGGCAATTCTGCTTTACCGAGCCCAAACAGCTTTCTGGGCTGACGCTCTCTCTTAACGAAGACGGACTTACTGCCGGTCTCGGAGCGCTGTCCTTTAATGTTGAGCCTAACGAGATTTACACCATGATACCCGATATTATTTCCGCTGCGGTGGATACTCTTCCGGAGGTTCAGGATGGAAGTCTTTCGGAAGAGGACGGTATCATCACCCTCACCACGCAATTCGGCGAGAAACCCGTAACCATAACCGCCGCCAAGGACACGGGAGAGCTTATCTCGCTGAAATGCCCCTACTACAAGCTGGCGGTATACTTCAGCGGTCAGACGGAGCTTGTCGAAACCGTTGAAACCGAGGAAACCGTCTTTATCACTCAGGATGAGTAGGTATACGCCGAACAGCGATTGATTATCAAATCAGATAAAGAAGGGCTGTATGAAAAGTACAGCCCGTCAGCTTGTAGAAAAAGCTTATAAGCCACGCAATGTCGGCGCATAAAATTTCAAAAAGTCGTGCGTTTGCGTTCGCAAACGCACGCGGTTTCCGCTAAGCATGCGGAGCGGAACGAAGTGAAGCGGAGTATGATTAGCGGAAATTTTGAAATTTTTTTTAATAATTAGCCCTATGTCAACCTTTATATACAGGCTGACGGGCTGTATGAAAAGTACAGCCCGTTTTCTATAAAACTGATAAACTCATTTGTCCTCTTGTGATATATCAGGCAAGAATCTCACCGGCATGTTTTGCGCAGATGCTAACCATCTTGCTCGCTACTCTCGCAGCGTGCTCTACGGTAAGGGTGCCGCCCGAATTGATGTATTCAATATAAACATTGAAAAAACCGCCAGAAATAAACGCAGATACAATTGTTGCGTCGCTGCCGCGTTTTCTGGAGATATACTCCACTATCGTTTCCGCGGAGCGCTTTATAATGCTTTTTAAACGCGACATCAGCACTCCTCTCATATCAACATGTACAAGATGAAAGTAGAAATTAAACTCACAGCTTATAAGATTGTCAAATTCAAGAAACAGCTTATATGTGCTCTCCTCATAGTCCTGCGGGTCAAAATTATCCGCAAGCTGCTTCAGCGCCGCAACAAAGTCCGTTTCCACCTCGGTAAGTATGTCGGTGATATTTCTGTAATGGGTGTAAAAAGTACGGCGATTAACATTAGCCTCTGCGGTAAGTTCGCTTATTGTTATGTCGGCGATGTCCTTGTTTTCCATTATCCTGAACAGCGCGCTCCGTATCGCCTTTTTTGTGCGGACAACGCGCTTGTCGGTTTCATGCCGTGCTGAGCTTGTCATTACAACATCTTCCTTTCACGAAATGGGATTTTTCACCGTTGGAATGACCCTTCGCAATGCCTGTCCGCGAATCGGAATACGGTCTTTTTCTCAACTGTGAATAACACGCTTATATTATATACTATATCACGAAATTTGTCAAGATAATTTTACACCGCAATATCATAAAAAGTGTACGAAAATTAAAATCAGTTATGCAAATAATAATTTAAGCTATCAAGCTGTGTTGCCCTGAGCGGTCTGATTCTTGATTTAAAGGTGGATCCGGGCTGAGATGCTGTTAAGATATGTTGACCAAAAGCTTAATTATTAAAAAGAATTTCCCGCACCGCTGCAAACAACGCAAAGCGTTGTTTGCGCTATCTCGCCGTAAAAGCTCCGCCCGCTTCGCGGGCTGCGCTTTCACGGCGGATTGCGGGAAATTCATGCGTGGGCGCACAGTGGATTTTGGCTTTCAGCGCCTTTGACTTCTTGATTATTTTGTTGTTCTAAAGGGGGCAAACACCCTAAGCTAAATTATTATTTACACAGCCAACATTTAGAATTATACATAAGTTCTCCCCCACACAAATAATGCGTGGGGGAGAATTGGCATTACTCCCAATCGTTGATTGCCGATGCCTCTTCATACATTCTGAGGTAGCTTTCATAGCGGGACGGAAATATTTTTCCCGTTTCCGCCGCAGCTTTTACCGCGCAGCCCTTCTCTTTGATATGAGCGCAGTCCGAGAAGGAGCATTGGTTTGAATAATCCGCAAATTCGCGAAAAGCGTTGTCAAGCTCCCCTTTAGGTATACGGCAGTAGCGCCCGGTGTCAACCGTAGAAAATCCCGGGGTATCCGCGATATATCCCCCCGCCAGTTTGTACATCTCCACCTGACGGGTAGTATGCCGCCCTCTGCCCAGCTTTTTGCTGATATGTGCCGTTTCCAAAGATAAAGAGGGGAAAAGAAGATTCATAAGGCTGGATTTTCCCACGCCCGAATTGCCGATAAGAGCGGTGACCCTGCCCGAAATGAAATTCATGACTGCTTCCCCGCCAACTCCGCTGATATTGTTCACAATGCAGACCGGGATACCTATCGAGGAATATATTTCTGGAAGCTCTCCCGCGTCCTTAAGGTCTGTTTTCGTGAAGACTATCATAGGTTCTATCCCTTTGCTGTCCGCTATCGCCACCAGCTTATCCAGAACAAACCTGTTCGGTGACGGCTGTGTGCAGGAGTTAACAAAAATTATCCCGTCAAGGTTCGCCAGCGGCGGGCGCACAAGATAGTTTTTCCTCTCAAAAATTTCCGCGATGACCGGCTCGGAATTATCCGTGATCTCGACTCTCACGTTATCGCCCGCACACGGACTTATGCCGTCAAGGCGGAAAATCCCCCTCGCGGCGCATTTCACAGTTTCTCCCGCGTATACACCGCTGAGGGCATCTACATAGTAGATACCCCCAACAGCCTTTATTATCTTGCCGTTAAATTCTTCTGCCGAAATAAAGATTACCTCCCTCAGTCAACGGGGATCCCGCCGGTCGGTTCGCTTGTGTTGCCGGTGTCGGGCTCCGAAGTAGGCTCGGAGTTATGCTGTTCCTGCGTCTCTACCGTGGGAACAGCAGGCTCGTCGGTCTCGGGCACAGGCTCGTCGGTTTCCTCAACCGGTATGGAATCGGGCGTTGACAGCTCCTTGAAAATTTTGCTGTTCTGCTGGAGAATATCGTAGGTCGGCTTATCCTCCTCGGTTTCGCCGAAGTCCACCTCAAACTCCATATAAGTGCCGCTCTTGCCCGTCGCAACGGACTCAACGTTGATAGCCACCTGCTTCTTCTCGCCTGTCTTGCCGGTTACCTCCACTTTAAAGGATCTGTTTGCCGAAAGGCTGACGTCACGGGTCTGGGTCATTTCCTCATTAAGAATACCGTCAAAGTAGTACTTGAATACAAACTCTCCGGTCGCGCTGTTTGGCAGGGAGATGGTGTAGCTCTGTGTCTTTTCGGGTATCTCACCGGAGCTTACATAAAGCGTTATAGGTGTGTCGCGGTTTACTCTGGACTGCGGCTCTATGCTCTGCCGCAGTACCTTACCGCGCTCCTCCTCACTGTTTTCCCACTCTACGCTGGGAATAAGGTGATACTCCTCGCAGCGCTCCATTGCTGTGGTGTACGGCAGATTTACAAGATTGGGCACGAACATAAGCGCATCCTTCGGACCCATGCTGACGATAAGCACTACCGACGAGCCCTGCGGCGCCATCTGGTGCGCGGGCGGTTCTGTTCTTATAACATAGTCCTTGGTGACCTCGTCGTCCTCGACATAAGTCTTGGAAACGACAAAGCCGTCCTTCTTGAGCTGCTGCTCCGCCGCGTCAACAGTGCGGTTGGACATATCCTGTATCTCTATCTGCTTCAGACCCATGCTCACCTTTACGGTAACGGTCTGACCGATTTTTATCTTGCGGGATTCGGGGAATTCCTGATCGAATATCTCGCCCTTGGTGACCTCCGACCACTCCTGCTGCGCCACAAGGTTCATATAGGAGGAATACTGTTCCTGAGCCTGCTCCCATGTAAGACCCAGCAAATTTGGCATTGGGAACTCGTCATCGTCGGTAACGCTTATTGAAGCATTCGGATCGCTGCTTCCGAGAACCGAGAGAATGTCGCTCGTATCCTTGTTGAACGCGTCGGAAACCAGCGCCAGCACCAAGAACACCGTGCAGATGATAAACGCCGTACCTACCGCGAAAAGTATGGGTATAAGCGGCGAACGTCGCTCCTCACACTCGTCCTCATCGTCATCGTCATAATCATCGTCGTATTCGTACTCTTCCTCCGGCTCCTCGTATTCGGGAGCCTTCTTGCGCCGCTGCTTTTCGCGGTCGGGGGAATTGGGATGATCGAAATATTTGGTAGAGCCGTCGGCTGAATTATACTTATAATCAAAAATGATTCCGGGATTCTTTTTGAACTCATCCAGATCCTTTATCATCTCGCCCGCGGTCTGATAACGCTGATAAGGCTCTTTCTGCATTGCCCTGAGCACTATCTGCTCCAGACCCTCGGGTATGGTCTCGTTCAGTTCCGTGGGCTTTTTCGGCGCACTCTGCATATGCTTAAGAGCGATAGCTACAGGTGTATCCCCGTCAAAAGGCTTTTTCCCCGTCAGCATTTCATAAAGCGCCACGCCGACCGAATAGATATCGCTGCGCTCGTCGGTAATATCGCCGCGCGCCTGCTCGGGACTGATATAATGAACCGAACCGATGGTCTTTTCGGACATGGTCTTGTTGTTCTCACGATTGAAGCGCGCTATTCCGAAGTCCATGACCTTTATCGTTCCATCGCGCAGCAGCATTACATTGGAGCTTTTGACATCACGGTGTACAATCCCCCTGTCGTGCGCATGCTGCAAAGCGCGCAGTATCTGAACGGTGAAGTGAACCGCGTCACGCCATTTCAGCAGTCCCTGCTGCTCAATGTAGTCCGTGAGCGTGATACCGTCCACATACTCCATAACGATAAACTGCACCTTTTCGGTGAAGCCCACATCATAAATTTTTACGATGTTCGGGTGTGAAAGCAGAGCTATCGCCTTGCTCTCGTTGCGGAAGCGGCGCAGAAACTCGTCGCTGCCCGCAAATTCGGTCTTGAGTATCTTGACCGCGACCACACGATCCTCTTCAATGTCCCTGGCGCGGTAAATATCCGCCATTCCGCCGACGCCTATAAGCTCAATCAGCTCATATCTTCCGTCAAGCTTTTTTCCGATATTGCTGTCCATGTATTTTCCGCCATTTCTCCATACAATCTATTGAATTTGTTTTGATATTCCCCCGCACCGTATGGAAGCGCGGGCTATATTATGTTGTTGTCAGACTGTTATCAAAGCAACGGAAACATTGTCATGTCCGCCGTTGTTGTTAGCGTATTCAATGAGCCTGTCACAGCAGCTCTCCGCAGCGTTGTCAAAGCATATGTCAAGGATATCCAGGTCGTCCCCGTAGGAGGTCAGCCCGTCTGAGCACAGCAGCAGCATTTCCCCCTGCTTCATATCCAGTTCAAAATAGTCGGGGGTGACGTTTGCGTCCGCGCCGATAGCTTTTGTTATTTTATTGCGCTTCGGGTGATTTCTCGCCTGCTCCTCGGTTATCTCCCCGCGGTCGACAAGCTCTCTTACATGAGAGTGATCCTTGGTTATCTGCCGTATGCACTCGTCCTCCGCCGAGGAAAAAAGATGGTAAGCGCGGCTGTCGCCGATGTTTACTATATAAGCCGTTCCGCCAAAGACTACCGCCGCAACGCAGGTCGTGCCCATAACGGAGTTTTCGTGCTTTCGCGAGGTTTCGTAAACTATACTGTTTGCGGCTATCGAAGCGGTTATCAGCAGATTCCTGACGGAATTTCTGTTCATCATCTCCGAAAAGCTCTCCTCTATTCTTTTTGAGATAACATCTACCGCTATCGAACTTGCCAGACCGCCCTCGCTCTCGCCGCCCATGCCATCGCAAAGTATCGCCGCGCAGGCGGTTGGACTGAGCATTTTGCTCCAGACGTTATCCTGGTTCTCTGTTCTGACAAGTCCTATATCTGTTTTACTGAAAATGTTCATTTCTGACCCGATTACCCCTTTCGAGTATTGTGTGTGCGTTAGTGCGCCGGTTTGTTGGTGCGCATATATTTTTATACCAATTCTTGATCATAGTATAGACAAGATTTGCGAAAAGACCGCGTATAGTACAAGGAAAAGTGACACCGGCGTACTGCAAAGTAATATGAGTGGTATTTTTGCAAAGATGTCTATACGGAGATTTAGAATTAGTATCATACGCTTCGGGAGTCCGAGGGCGATTCGTCCCTGCGAAGCTGCCCGCAGGCGGCGTTTATGTCCGCTCCCAGCGTTCTGCGGACTGTCGCGTTTATCCCCGCCGATACAAGCATCTTCTGAAAGCTCTCCACATATCGGCTTTTTTTGTAATCCCGCTCGCGAATCTCGTTTATCGGGATAAGGTTGACGTGGCAGTTCATGCCGCAAAGCAGCTCCGTAAGCTCCCTTGCGGACTGCTCCGTATCGTTTACACCCTCTATAAGAGAGTACTCAAAGCTTATCCTTCTGCCTGTCTTTTTGAAGTAGTCGCGGCAAGCCGCCATCAGCTTCTCCAGACCGTACCGTTTGTTCACGGGCATTATTTCGCTGCGCTTCTCGTCCGTCGCCGCGTGCAGCGATACCGACAGCGTAAGCCCCGTTTTAAGCTCCGCAAGCTCATATATCCTCTCCACCAACCCGCAGGTAGAAAGTGAGATATGCCGCAGGCTCATGCCCTCGCCGTCACTGTTGAGCAGCGAGAGGAATTTCATCACGTTATCGAAATTGTCCAGCGGCTCACCTATTCCCATAAGTACTATACTGTCGACGCGGCGACCGCTGTCCCGCTCGGTTTCGTATACCTGGAGAAGCATCTCCGACGGTTCAAGGTTTCTTACAAACCCCGCGATGGCGGACGCGCAGAAACGGCAGCCCATTTTACACCCCACCTGAGTAGAGATACAAAGGCTGTTCCCGTGCCTGTATTCCATGAGTACGGATTCCACCGCCTGTCCATCCGGCAGTCCATATAGATATTTTACCGTATTATCCATGTCGGATACAAGTCTTTTTTTAATTTTTAGTGACTTTATACAAAATTTTTTTGATAAGCGCTCCCTCAATTGTACAGAAATATTACTCATCTGAGAAAAATCAGTGATTTTCTTGACATGAAGCCACTCGTAAATTTGTTTTGCGCGAAAAGCTTTCTCGCCCAAATCAAGAATTTCCCGCGTCAGCTCGTTTCTTGAAAGCGATAAAATGTCAATTTGAGTCAGTTCCTTTTGCTCTTTCTGTTCCATTTTATTTGGTTCTCCTGAATGAAGCGGTAAAGAATCCGTCCCCGCCGCCCTCGTCGGGGAAATAAGTCCGCTTGAAGCTGTTTTCCGCGGCAAGCGGAACGGGCTGAACTATCGGGGAAAACTCGGGGTGCTCGGCGGCAAAGCGGTCGGCGACCTCGTCGTTCTCCGCGCGTGAAAGCGTACAGGTGGAATAGACAAGCGTACCGCCCGGCTTTACATACCGCGAGGAAACCTCCAGCACAGCCAGCTGCATTTCGGGCAGTTCCTTGAAGTCATCGGGATTCTTATACTTTATCTCGGGCTTTCTCCGTATTACCCCCAGACCCGAACAGGGAACGTCGCAAAGCACCCTTTCCGCCATCGGCAGTTCCTCATTGAACTTAAGCGCGTTGTTTTGCCGCGGCTCGATTATTTTCAGCCCGAGCCGCTCCGCGCCTTTTCCTATCAGCCCCACACGCTGCTCGTGCAAATCCATGCTTATTATGCGCCCGTTGTTCCCCATCATCTCCGCCATGGTGAAGCTCTTTCCGCCCGGGGCGGCGCACAGGTCGAGCACCGTTTCGTTAAGTATCGGGCGCAGCGTAAGACAGCATAGCTGCGAGGATATATCCTGAACATGGAAAAGCCCGCTCCGATACGCTTTGCTTTTCTCGATATCTCCGGTTTTTTCCAGCTTTATACAGCCCGTAAGACCCGTGTACTTTTCCGCGGAAATACCATCCTTTTTCAGAAGGTCTATCAGATCCTCCGCGCTTGTTTTAAGGGTATTCACCCGTGCGTATACGGGAGGTCTGCCCAAGGAAGCTTTGAGCGCGGCAGCGGTCTTGTCCGCGCCGTACTCCTCCGTAAGCTTGTCCGCCAGCCACTGCGGACAGGAATACTCTATCGAAAGCCGCCGCGCGGCATTCAGACCCCTGTAATCTATACGCTTTCCGCCGCGGATAAACCCGCGCAGCATACCGTTTACAAAGCCCTGTGCGCTGAACAGCTTCATTCTCTTGCACAGCTTCACGCTCTCGTTTACCGCCGCGCTTTCGGGCACGGAGGGCATATACAAGAGCTGATAAAGCCCCGCCCTCAATATCTCCGCAACGCCATCGTCCAGCTTGACAAATGGCACGGAGCTGTTTTTTTCGATTATATAGTCAAGGGTGAGCCGTCTTTCGATAACGCCATAAAACAGCGCCGCCGCGAAAGCCTTATCCTTGGGGGACAGATCCGTTTCCCCCAGCGCGGAATCCAGAATAATATTGGAATAACCCCCGCCGCTGTCCATTTTTTGCAGCAGCCTTACCGCTGTAAGTCGTGCGTCCGCCATGTTTCCTCCGTAATATTTTATCGGTTTTTTTGCGACTGAGCCGCGTTCAATCCGAACGTATATTCTACAAACCCTTTACGCAGTTATAAATCATATCTGCTGTATCAGAAATGCTCATGTTCTCTGTTATCGTTCTTTCGGGTATCGAATCAATATAATCCTTTTCCTTCCACCATCTTCTCATTTCCGTTTCTCCGAAATCCGCCCTGTTCGGCTTGGTGTTATGCCTTGACAACGTTTCTTCAAAGGACAGATCATAATAAAAGGCGTAAATTTCCGCGCCGTATTCTTTTACAGCCGTTTCAAACAAGGGCTTATAGGTCTCGGTTGGCAAAATACCCTCAAGAACGGTGATATCCGAGTGCTGTCTGCCGTATTTCAGCAGTTCTGTTATCAGCGGCAAAGCCTCGGAGTCCTTGGCATTCAGAATTTGCAAACGTATCATATCATGCGAAATCAGCATTGTATTGCGTCCGAATCTCTTTTGCAATTCCCTTGAAACATTTGTCTTGCCACTGCCCGAATTTCCTCTAAAAATTATCAGCTTGGGCATTTAACTCCCTCAATATTTTTAATAGGATATTATCCGTTATCGGTTAAGCACAGCGCCTTTTTCCAGCTTTTTGCCGCGGAGATAAGCGTTAAGCTCCATGCGCTTGCCGCCCTCGGGCTGTATCTCGATAAGCTCCACAGCGCCGCCGTCGCCGCAGGCTACTCCGAAGCGCTCTGCGTTGATTATAGTGCCCGGCTCGGCTTTGGTCTCCTCGTTGGATATCTTAGCGCGGAATATCTTAAAGCGCTTTCCGTCCATCATGATATAGGTGCAGGGAACGTCCGCCATGGCTCTTATAAAATCGTAAACCTGCTTTGCGGGCTGAGTGAAGTCTATTTTCAGCTCTTCTTTGCTTATCATGGAAGCATAGCAGGTTTCCCCGATCTGCGGAGTGCGCTCCGCAGTTCCGTCCTCAATAGCTTTAAGAGTTTCTACTATAAGCTCCGCGCCCGCCATCGAGAGCAGGTCATGCAGATGGCTGCCCGTCATATCAGGGGTTATCTCCACTCCCATCGTCTTTATCATATCGCCCGTGTCAAGCCCCTCCGCCATATACATGGTGGTAACTCCCGACACCGTCTCGCCGCACTGTATGCAGCGCTGAATGGGCGCAGCCCCGCGATATTTCGGCAGCAAAGAAGCGTGAACGTTTATGCATCCGTATTTCGGAAGCTCCAGCACTTCCGGGGGCAGGATCTGACCGTAAGCCACCACCACTATACAGTCGGGCGCGATCTCCTTAAGCACCGCAAGCGAACGCTCCGCGTCCTCTCCCTTTCGCAGCGAAAGCGGCTGATATACGGGAATGTCATGCTCCAGCGCGCACTCTTTTACCGGCGTCATGGTCACTTGTTTTCCACGGTTGCGCGGCTTGTCAGGCTGAGTGAACACCGCCGCTATCTCATGCCCCGCCTCTATCAGCCCCTCCAGACACTCCAGTGCAAAAACGGGAGTACCCATAAAAACTATTTTCATTCCGCTTCCTCCTCGTCCTCTACCCACTCGATTACCTTATCCTTATATAAAATACCGTTCAGATGGTCTATCTCATGGCAAAACGCCCGCGCCAGCAGACCGCCCGCCTTGTACACCATCAGCTTTCCGTAGCGGTCAAACGCTTTTGCCTTTATCCTCGCGGGACGCTTGACTACTCCCCTTTTTTTCGGGTAGGACAGGCAGCCCTCCGGTTCGAGCTGCTTTCCGCGCATAGCGGTTATAACGGGGTTTATAAGCTCGATTTTTCCCGTTTCCTCACCCAAGTCTATCACCACCACTCTTTTCGCGACCCCCACCTGGGGCGCGGCAAGTCCTATGCCGTCCGCCGCCGTCATGGTTTCATGCATATCGTCCAACAGTTCCCACAGCTCCTCGTCAAAAACCGTGACCTCCTCGCTGTGCTCCCTAAGGCGCTTATCACCAAATCTCAAAATTTCTCTCTTTGCCATTTGTACCTCTTATATTTTCAGAAAATTTCTCTAATAACCCTTATTCCCACCGAGCGTAAATAAGCTGCTTTGCCGCGAAAACATTGCGCTGCTCTTTTTGAGCGAAGCGGAATGTATATTAACCGCTCTTTTTCCTAATCGTCAATAACATTACCGTTCCTGAAAGTCCAACCAAAATTATGTTATAACTTACAGGCATAATAAAACAGGTGTTAAACAACATATGCAGCAGCGCGGTCGTTATTATATTTTTATGTTTAAGATAAAATTTACCCAACACCAACGAGATTAAAACCGTCCAAACCAGATACGCCGCCGTTTCTCCAAATCCGAGCGAGTTTCTTATCGTCCACATGGGGATATGCCAGACCGCCCATACTATGCCCGTATATATCAGCGCAAACGGTGTTCCTATGTCTTCCGACAGCCTGCGCAGCAGATAACCCCTCCACGCGCACTCCTCAAGCATTGCCGTCAAGAACAAATAGGCGGCACCTGTAAAAACGGAAAGAAGCGTCGGGTAATTATTTGTGAACAAATCATGATTTTCCGATATAAGCGAATACGCGAATGAAAATATTAGACCGATCGCTCCCGCTACGGCACAAAAAAGTATCGACTTTAACCTTATTTTTTCGGAAAACAAATCTGCAAGCCATTTCTTAAACTCGCCGCGCCCAGCCGCAAAAAATACGGACACAGCAATAGGGACGATCACGAAAAGATATTTCGCAGCACTCAGCTCTCTCGGCACACCCACCCGGTTTCTTTCAAGCAGCATTGGCAGATAGCAGGCGAACGAAAGCACCAAAACCAACATCGTCCACACAGCAATTTCCGCATATATTTTTTTATTGGCTTTCCACATTAAATTCAAGTCCATCAGATATCGAAACTGTCAGTTGTTCACCGGCTTGACCCTATCAATAAACAATATTCCGTCAAGGTGATCTGTTTCATGGCAGAAAGCCCGTGCCAGCATACCCTCACCTGTCATGATGATCTCATTTCCGTTTCTGTCCTGCGCCTTTACGGTCACGCGAAAGGGACGCTCCACATCGCGCCATTCTCCCGGGGCGGAAAGGCAGCCTTCGCCGCCCATCTGCCTGCCCTCGCAGGAAATTATCTCGGGATTTACCAGTTCTATCACCCCGTGATTATCCCTCACGTCAATTACCACCGCACGCTTGAGCACGCCGACCTGCGGCGCGGCAAGCCCCGCCCCGTTTTCGGCGGCAAGCGTTTCCCTCATATCGTCCAGCAGTGTCCACAGCCGCTCGTCAAACGCTGTAACTACCCTGCACTTTTTACGGAGAACATCCTCCCCGAACTTAACAATTTTCCTTAATGCCATTTATATTTTCCTTTCGGTTTTTTTCGGATTTAATCAAGACCGCCGTTCATGTCCGCGTGAAAGCTGACATTGTGAAATGCTCGGTCACTGTACGCCTGTTTCATGGTAGATTCGATAAGCACCCTAAGCGATTTTGAGTTTCGGCACTTTATCATAAGTCTGTGGCGATACCGTCCGTTGATCTTTCCTATGGCGCTCGGAGCAGGTCCGAGTACCCTCAGCGGCAGCCTTTCGCCGTAGGGCTTGGCGTTCTCCGCCAGCATTGCCGCGAATTTACGAGCCGCATTCCCGCACTCCTTGTCCAAAAGCGATGAAAACCCGACTACCACCACATCGCAGAAAGGCGGGTACAGCATGGTTTCCCGCAGTTTAATCTCTTCCTCGTAAAAGGCGGGATAATTCTGCTCCGCGGCAAGGTTCAGCACATAGTGCTCGGGCGAATAGGTCTGTATAAGCGCTCTCCCCCGCTTACCTCCGCGCCCCGAACGTCCCACCACCTGCGTAATAAGCGAAAAGGTGCGCTCATAGGCTCTGAAATCGCTTGCGTAAAGGCTGTTGTCGGTCTTGAGAACGCCGACAAGGGTAACATTGGGAAAATCCAGACCCTTGGCTATCATCTGCGTTCCCACTATTATATCGTATTCGCCCTCCGCGAACGCCTTGAATTTTCGCTCAAAAGCGTTCTTGGTAGCCGTCGTGTCCGCGTCCATGCGCAGCACGCGTGCCTTGGGGAACATTTCGGATATCTCGTCCTCAATGCGCTGCGTACCCGTTCCCAGCATGGTGAAAAATTTTCCCGAGCATTTCGGGCACACCTTGTCGGCTCTCCTCTGAAAGCCGCAGTAGTGACATATCAGGCTGTCGTTTATCTTATGATATGTAAGCGGCAGCGAGCAGTTGGGGCACTCCGCGGGAGCGCCGCAGGAGGCACAGCGGACGCTGGTGTGGTATCCCCGCCTGTTTAGCAGCAGTATTGACTGCTCTCCGCGGTCAAGGTTGCTCTGAAGTTCCTGTATTAGCGTCATGCTGAACGCGGAGGGATTGCCGTTTTTAGCCTCCTCGCGCATATCCACCATATATACCTCGGGAAGCACCGCGCTGTTGTAGCGTTCGTCAAGTTCAAACAAGCTGTACCGCCCATTTTTGGCATAAAAATAGCTTTCCAGAGAAGGAGTAGCCGAAGCCAGCAGTAAAAAGGCATTATGCGCAAAGCAGCGCTGCTTTGCTATGTCCCGCGCGTGATACCGCGGTGCGCTTTCGGATTTGTACGTTCCCTCGCCCTCCTCGTCTATCACCACTATGCCAAGATCACTTACCGGCGCGAAAACCGCGCTGCGTGTTCCTATAACAATATGAGCCTTACCCTCTTTTACGCGGCGGTACTCGTCCGCGCGCTCACCCAAAGAAAGACTGCTGTGCATGACCGCGACCTCTCCGCCGAAAAGGCGGCGGAATCTCCCCACCATCTGCGGAGTGAGCGATATCTCGGGAACCATCATTATCGCGCTTTTCCCGTTCGCCAGCGCCCGCGCTATCAGCTTTATAAATACAGAGGTCTTTCCGCTGCCCGTTACACCGCGCAGCAGGGCGCATTTCGGTTCGCTGTCCTCCATCAGTTCCGCGAGACCGTCAAATATCTCGCTCTGCTTCGGGGAAAGAGTGATATCGTCGGGACTTTCGCTCGCCTCTCCGATGTGCTCCGTGCGGAACACCACATTCTCATACTGCTCCAGAAAGCCCTTTTCCGTCAGCCGCTTCACCACAGCGGGCGTTACGGTGCAGGCGTAGCAGGCTTCCCTTACCGAGGCGCTCTCGGACTCCTGCACGAACCGCAGCACCTCGCGCTGCTTCGGGGTGAGCTTCACGCCCTCGGGCGGGGTGTCCGCCGCGCGCAGCATGGCTACCGTGGAGTCCCCCACGCGCCTTGACAATATGTCGTCCTCGTAAAGAGCACCCTTTTCAATAAGCGCACGCAGTACTTTCGCGCCGTCAAGCTCCCTCTGCGCGGCGACCACCGCGTCGAATGACGCCCTGTCTCCTGCCGCCCTCAGAACCTCAACAAGTCTGCTCTCCTCCTCGGAAAGCTCGCCGGAAAAATCGTGAGTAAGGCTGTATCGGGTTTTGAGCGAGTACCCCAGTCCGGGCGGCAGTATCGCCCGAAATGCGTCATAGTAGGTGCAGAACGTGTTGTCCCTTATCCAGCGGCACAAATCAAGAAGCTCCCGTGATACCACAGGCTCGTCGTCGACAGCGCATCGAACGGGCTTCAAGCCCTCCGCACTGCCGCGGTATACCGAAAACACCAGCCCCACGCGCTTCCTGTTGCCTCTCCCGAACGGCACAACCACCCTCACTCCCGCCGAAACGCTGTCACGAAGGTGCTCGGGTATCTCATAACCGAACAGCTTGTCAAAGGCATAAAGAGTGCCCTCCACCGCGACCTCCGCTATCAGCCGCCCCGAAGTCAGCTCCTCCATTTAATCCTCACCCTTGATCTCTTTTACAAGCTCCGCGTTTCTGCTGCGCCGCAGTTTTTCGGCCCGCATGACCGCCATAATATCGTCGACCGCTTTCTCAAGCTCCCCGTTGACTATCAGATAATCGTAATTTTCCGCCGCCGCAAGCTCGTTTTCCGCCTGCTTAAGGCGCTCCGCTATCTTTTCTTCGGTTTCCGTGCCTCTTTTGCGCAGACGCCGCTCCAGCTCGGCAATAGACGGCGGCAGGATAAAAACAAGGCAGCAGTCGGGAAACAGCTTTTTGATATTCATCGCGCCCTCGATCTCTATTTTAAGGATAGCGTCCTTTCCCTGCGAAAGCAGACTGTCCACGCTTTCGCGCAGGGTGCCGTAATAATTCCCGCAGTATTCCGTATATTCCAGCACCGCGCCCTCTTTTATCATTTCCTCAAAGCGCTCCCGCGTAAAAAAGCGGTAATGCACCCCGTCAATCTCACCCTCGCGCGGAGCTCTGGTAGTAGCGGAGACCGAATATCCCGCACTGTCCGTTTTTTTCAGCATATTCTCTAAAATAGTATCCTTGCCGCAGCCCGCGGGCGCGGAAACCACAAATAGAAGTCCCTTGTCACTCATTTTCCGAATCCTCCGTTGTTTTGCCCGCAAGCGTGTCGGGCTGAAGCGCGGACAGTATCACATGACCGCTGTCGCACACGATGACCGAACGGGTCTTGCGCCCGCAGGTGGCATCTATGGCAAAGCCGCTGTCCTTAGCAGTCTGCACTATCCTTTTTACGGGAGCCGCTTCGGGACTTACCACCGCCACTATCCTCTCCGCGTTTACGGTATTTCCGAATCCTATGTTGATCAGCCGCATTTAAACAACCCCGCTCCCGCCAAGAAGCGCTCCCTTTCCCGTCAGAGCTTTACGAGGCGTTAAAACGCTAAGCTCAGCCGTTATTTGACATTTTCCGCATACACACTCTGAAGCAAATATATCATTATTGTACCACACTTTTTAAAAAAAAGCAACACATATTTTAAAACACATGGATTATACGGCTATAAAAATAATATTTTTAAAATTTTTTCTTAAATTCATTGACAAGGAGCGATAAATTTAGTATAATAGATTGGGTTGCTGAAATTGCACGAAAAACAACGATAACGCAGAAAACGTTTTCACAAAACTTTCTGCAAACGAGGAAGGGGTAAATCATGAAAATCTCCAAGTCATTAAAGGCAAAAATGTTGGTGAGGTTTCTTATACTTATTTTTGTAGTGATAGCGATAAACGGTACTATCGGCGCTATATTCAGTATTATCAGCGCTACGTCAACATTGGAGAAAACCATGTCGGAAACTGCGCTTGTGGCATCCGTTCAGGTTGAAAACCGTCTCGGGAAGACCCAGGCTTTGATACAGGAATTCGGGTTAAGCTCGGAGATGGCATCGGACAAGACCACGGAAAACAAGATGGCTTATCTGAGCAGCAAGGCGGATATGTACAATCTTGTTGAATATAATTTCACCGATATTTACGGAATTGATTCAAACGGCAGGGACGTTTCCTCCAACTACTGGTTTACACGGGCGCTGGCTGGGGAGACTTTCATTGACACGCCCGATATAAGCGATGACGGAAAATTCCTGATGTATATTTCCGCTCCAATTTGTGACTCCGCCAATAACAATGCTGTTTCCGGAGTGGTTTATGTTGCGGTCGACGCGTCTTTCCTCTCCGATATAACCAACAAAATACAGATAGGCGAGCTTGGTCACGCTTTCATAATGGATCAGAACGGCACGTTTATCGCCCATCAGGATTACTCTAAGGTAACGGCTCAGGAAAACGATATTACCGCTGCACAGAGCGATCCCTCCTTACAGCAGAAGGCAGAGCTTGAGCAAAAGGCACTGAATCTGGCGTACGGCGAATCCATGTACGGTATGTATATGGACGGAATAGACAGAAAGTCGGTTTCTATGGCTCGTATTTCGGAGACGGAGGACTGGGTAATAGGAATTTCAGCGGATCAGAATGAGTTTATCGCCAAGACAGTAATTACATCTTTGATAGTTACAGGTATTGTAGCGCTCATATGCCTTATCATATCCGCGCTCATAATTGTGATTCACACCAACTCCATAGTTAACCCCATAGCGGAGATCAGCAAGGCAATGAAAAAGCTTTCAGTAGGCGATCTTAAGGTATCCGTGAAAGCAACAACAAAGGACGAGATCGGAGTTCTTGCCGAGGAGATAAACGATACCGCAAGAAGTTTGGACGGATATGTGAGTGAGATTTCCCGCATAAGCGGGCTTATGTCAAACGGAAACTTTGATTTCAGAGAAGAGATCGATTTCCAGGGAGACTTCGTACAGATCGCAAAAGCTCTGGATTACCTTGCGGAACACCTGAGCGACACAATGCTTACCATAAAAACGGCGGCGGCACAGGTAAATATCGGGGCTACGCAGATATCCGAGGGAGCGCAGTCACTTGCTTCGGGAACAACAGAGCAAGCTTCTTCCATTGACGAGCTTGCAAGCACCATCAACACACTTGACGAGCAGGTCAGCAAGAATGCCCGCCACGCATCGGAAGCAAGCCAGAAATCCAAGCTTGCGGGCGACAGGATTTCCACTTCCAACAAGCATATGAACGAAATGATTTCGGCTATGGAGAACATCTCTCAGAAATCCTCCGAAATCAACAATATCATATCCACTATCGACGATATTGCGTTCCAGACCAATATTCTCGCGCTTAACGCGGCTATTGAAGCGGCAAGGGCGGGCGAAGCGGGCAAGGGCTTTGCGGTAGTAGCGGACGAGGTTCGAAACCTTGCGGCTAAATCCGCGGAGGCCGCACAGAACACCGCTGTACTTATTCAGCAGTCGATTGAAGCGGTAAGCGAGGGCTCGGGAATCGCCAACGAAACCGCCGAGGCACTCAATTCCGCCGTTGAGGTAGCTCACGAGGCGGGCGATCTTACCAACGAGATCGCTATGGCGTCCGGCGAACAGGCAGAGATGATAAAGCAGGTAAATATTGGTATCGACCAGATCTCCGCTGTTGTTCAAACCAATGCGGCAGCCGCAGAGCAAAGCGCGGCTTCGGGTCAGGAGCTGAACAGCCAGGCGGCAGAAATGGAACAGCTTACAGCAAGATTTACACTTCGCGAAGTATAATTACAAACGGGCAGAGCTTGAAACTCTGCCCGCCACCTTGTATAAAAAACCTATATGCCACGCAATATCGGTGCATTAAATTTCAAACCGCGCGAATTTGCCAAATGGCAAATTCGCGCGGTTTCCGCTATGCGTGCGGACTGCTGCGCAGCAGCACGGAGTATGAATAAAGGAAATTTTGAATTTTTTCAAATAATCAGCCTTAGGTCAGCCTTTATATACAAGCTGTTGAGTCAGCCCGTATATAAAGACGGACTCGTATTATTTCTGTAACAATATTTTACTGAAATATTGCCTATCAAAGCAGCAATCGTGTGATATTTCCCCCAAGAATTTTATCCTTTTCTTCATCGCTTAACGGCAGGGAGCGAAATCTCTCCAGTTCCTCCGCTGCACCCCATAGCGGGTAGTCAGTACCCCAGAACACCTTGTCCGCACCTATTTTGCGTATCAGCTTCGCCGCTCGGTCGGGAGCAAGGGCATACAGGGAGCTTGAACAGTCCGCGTATATCCCTGAACCCTCAAATATCTCCGCACCTTTGTCCCACATCGTCCAGCCTGCCAGATGAGCCGCGATCACCGTAAGCTTCGGAAAGCGTTTCACAACCCGCATAAGCCGCTCCGGCGCGGAATAATCATACCGCGGGTCACCGATATGGAACAATATCGGCAGACGTCCCTCCGCCGCTTCATAAATGGCATACGCCCGCTTTTCGTCAAGGTTGAAGCGCTGAAAATCGCTGTGCAGCTTGATTCCCTTAAGCCCAAGCGAAACTATCCTCTCCGTTTCCCCGACGATATCCTCAAAATCGGGGTGCATAGCGCCAAAACCTATAAGCCTGTCGGGGTAACGCGAAACGCACTCCGAGATATAATTGTTAATGCTGCGAACCTGCTCGGGAACAGTGGTCACCGACTGCACGAGGAATTTATCCACCCCCGCCGCGCTCCCCTGCTCTAAAAGCGTACCGAGAGTTCCGTCATATTTTGCCGTGATATTGTAGAATCCGCCGATTCCCTCCGCGGCTTTATCCGCAATTTTATCGGGAAAAATATGCGCGTGAGCGTCAATTATCATTTTATATAAGCCTCCGTCACTCAAAATCCTTATACATAAGACTGGGCTGAATACCGCTGTTGTTCTGGTATTTTCCGCTTGAATAGGGAGAATAATCCCCCTCTATCGTGTGATAGTATATCTGACACACCTGCGCTCCCGCGTATATCCGTATGGGTTGAATACAGAATATTTCCAGTGTCCAGTACCCCGCAAATCCGACATCGCCAAAGCCCGCCGTTACATGAATAAACAGCCCAAGCCGCCCCGTGGAACTTCTTCCCTCCAGCATCGGAACATAGCTCTCAGTGCGCGTAAACTCAGCGGTTCTGCCGAGATAAAGCCTGTCCGGCTCAAGCACAAGTCCCTCCTGCGGTATCGTCATATGCTTTACGGGATTTTCCCGTTTCATGTCCAGTTCCCTGCTTTCGTACACCAGCAATTCATCGGCAAGCGTCAGATTATAGCTGTTGGGATTGAGTCTGCTCTCGTCAAAAGGCTCTATGAATATGTTTTTATTCAATTGCATCTGAATTTCCCGTCCCGATAAAATCATTTTTTACCCTCCTACCCATATATCAATAGCCATGAGCAAAACTCACCAAACCGCATAAGAAAAGTAACAGTGAGCAGAGT
>CAJULF010000030.1 GCA_910587135.1 uncultured Oscillospiraceae bacterium | reverse complement strand
AACGGTCTAACTGAAACATTGTCCCCTCTGTGCAATCGCGCAGGGGGGATTTTTTCTGTGTTTTCTTGAAAGGAACACTTGACAAATCAATTTTGATGTGGTATAATAAAAGCGGAAATATAAAAGTGTCAGTAAAGAGTTTCCAAAGTTAACACGAAATTGTCCCCCGAGCCGTTTCACTTTCTCGGGGGACGTTTTCTTTTGCTGTGCTGTTACCGGTCGTTACCGTCAAGCCACCTGCAGATCAGCTCAACAAGCAAACCCGCTTCGACGGAGATAAGTAGTGTCAGTAAATACTCCTCCAAGGTTAACACCTCCTTCCGCACAAAACGTCCGGAGTGCCGACTCTTTAATTATACAATAAATACGCAGGCTTGTCAATATATGACGCGTATTGTCGGCGAATAGCCGCCAGCGGCGAAATTTAAAAAAATGTATTTACTTTTGGCGGAAAAGGTGATATAATAGTGAAGTAGTATTGTGGTTCGCGGGTTTGGCTGCGCGGACGGAAAGGAATTATTATGGAAATAAGAATTGAGAAAATCGCTTCCCCCAAGGCTAAACCCGAGGACGAAAGCAAGCTGGGATTCGGTCACATATTCACCGACCATATGTTTATAATGGATTATGATGCGGGCAAGGGCTGGCACGACGCAAGAATCGTCCCTTTCGGAAATATCTCCATTTCTCCAGCATCAATGGTTCTTCATTACGCACAGGAGATATTCGAGGGGCTTAAAGCATACAGAACTCCCGACGGCGGGATACAGTTCTTCCGCCCGATTGAGAACTTCAAGCGCCTTAATGTTTCCGCGGAGCGTCTGGTTATACCTCAGCTTCCCGTGGAGGACGGTCTGCAAGCTCTTCATGCCCTTGTGGAACTGGATAAGGACTGGGTGCCCTCTGCCGAGGGAACGTCCCTTTATATCCGCCCCTTTATTTTCGCGGACGATCCCTACATAGGAGTACGCCCCGCGGAGCACTACTACTTTATGATAATCATGAGCCCGTCTGGCGCTTACTACGCTTCGGGTCTCGATCCCGTCGGGATTTATGTGGAAACAAATTATGTGCGCTCCGTAAAGGGCGGCACGGGCTTCACCAAAACGGGCGGAAACTACGCAGCCTCTCTCGCGGGTCAGGACGAGGCTCACAGGCAGAACTACTCTCAGGTGCTCTGGCTTGACGGTATCGAGCGCAAGTATATCGAGGAAGTGGGCTCGATGAATATTTTCTTTGTTATCGACGGAGAGGTGGTTACCCCCGAACTTCGCGGCTCGGTTCTTTCGGGCATAACCAGAAAGTCATCTCTGGAGCTTTGCAGAAAATGGGGAATGAAGGTAAGCGAAAGAGCTATCACCATTCAGGAGGTAGCCGAAGCCTACGACAGCGGAAAGCTTGAAGAGGTGTTCGGCACGGGTACGGCGGCGGTAATCTCCCCCGTAGGACGCCTTAAATGGGGCGACAAGATAATGGAGATAAACGGCAATAAAATCGGAGCGGTAACTCAGCGCCTTTATGACACCATGACAGGAATGCAGTACGGAAAGCTCCCCGACGATATGGGCTGGATAGAGAAGCTTTGATAACGGATTTGTTTTACGACAGAAAGGATATTGTTGGTAATTATGTTCAAAAATATGGGCAAAAGGATACTGGTCAGAATATGCACCTCGGTAATTGCGTTTGCCATCGCGGGGGTAGTGCTTCTTGTACAGCTGAACACGGGCACAAACAAAATAGGGAAATTGCTTAACAACGACTATTACGACAACTATGTGGCGTATATGGGATACCTTGAGGACTTCGATATGGAAAACGCCGAGAAATCCCTTGCGAAATGCACCAAGGCAATAGACAAGATAGCGGCGGTGTCGATAGACGACAAGACCTCGGAGGCAAAGATAGACACACTTGCAGCCAACGAAAAGACTTATCTCAACAGCATATTCAGGTGCTTTTCCATACTTGGCGATCCCGACAGCGCTTCCGATTCGGAGCTTGAATGGGCGCTGGCGTTTGTGGAGAATGCCGACTCTTCGGACAGCTTCTATGAAGAGGTATACAGGCTTATCGCCTGACAGCTCCGTTTAACAAGATATCACTTATAATTCCCCCGCAGCCCACCAATACCTATTCCCATTAGAAAGTGTAAAAAAAATCGAACAAAAACTCTGATATATGGTTTTTGCGAAGATTTTTTGTGTACACTTTCAATGAGCAATCAGTATAAGCCATGCGGGGCACGAAAGGAAAACAATATGAACAACACCGAAAAGACAATGGACAAAATAGTGGCTTTGTGCAAGGGCAGAGGCTTTATCTTTGCGGGAAGCGAGATATACGGCGGTCTTGCGAACACATGGGATTACGGTCCTCTTGGCGCGCGGCTGAAGAACACGGTCAAGGACGCGTGGAGAAAGCGCTTTATACAGGAGCGCCGCAACAGCTACGAGCTGGACGCCGATATCCTTATGCATCCGCGCGTATGGGAGGCTTCGGGACACGTTGCCAGCTTCTCCGACCCCCTTCTCGACTGCAAAGAGTGCAAAATGCGCCACCGCGCGGATAATCTTATAGAGGGCTTTGACCCCGAAGCTCACCCCGACGCTATGACCAAGGAAGAGATGTTCGAGTATATCGAAAGCCACAAGATTCCCTGCCCCAAGTGCGGCAAATCCAACTATACGGGCATTCGCGAATTCAACCTGATGTTCCAGACATACAGAGGCGTTACCGCCGACAGCAAGAGCGTTATCTACCTCCGTCCCGAAAACGCACAGGGCGAATATGTAAACTTTCTGAACGTTCAGCGCACCATGAGGGCTAAGCTCCCGTTCTCCATAGGACAGATAGGCAAGGCTTTCAGAAACGAGATTACTCCCGGAAACTTTACCTTCCGAACCATCGAGTTCGAGCAGATGGAATTCCAGACATTCTGCAAGGAGGGCACGGACAGCGAGCTTTACGATTATTTCAAGGAGTTTGGCAGAAAATTCTATATTGATCTGGGTATCAGCGAGGAGCACCTGCGCTATCACGACCATGAAAAGCTCGCGCATTATGCCAAGGCTGCCTGCGATATTGAGTTCCTTTTCCCGTTCGGCTGGGGAGAGATCAACGGCACTCACAACCGCACCGATTTTGACCTGAGCCGCCACCAGGAATACAGCGGTCAGAAGATAGAGTATCTCGACCCCGAAACAAACGAGAAGTTTGTTCCCTATATAATCGAATCCACCTACGGTCTGGACAGAACCGTGCTGGCGCTTATCTGCGAGGCTTACGACGAGGAAGTCATTGACGCGGAAAAGAACGACGTGAGGGTCGTTCTGCACTTCCACCCCGCGATAGCTCCCATAAAGGCCGCGATACTGCCCCTGTCCAAGAAGCTTGGCGATAACGCTATGAAAATACACGACGAGCTTGCAAAGAGCTTTATGGTGGAATATGATGAGGCAGGCTCCATCGGCAAGCGCTACCGCAGACAGGACGAGATAGGAACTCCATTCTGCATAACCTACGATTTTGACAGCGAAACCGACAACTGCGTGACCGTGCGCGAGCGCGACTCCATGCAGCAGGTGAGAATGCCCATCTCCGAGGTCAAGGATTATATCGCACAAAGAGTTGCTTTGACCTAAAATTGATACTGTGAATCGCACCAATTTGTGTAGACAGCACAAGTTGGTGCGATTCAATTCAATAATTGGAGCCGGCCTTTTATTTTTTCATAAATAAAATCATTTCTTCCTCTTTGCGAGGAGTATCCCGCTGACAATAAGCGCGATGCCTATCAGCAACGAACCCGCCAGCACAAGGAACGACACGTTATGATTTAACATATTGTCCGACCAGTCAAACAGATCTGCTTTGAGCAGGGACGGACCGTACATGCTGTAATCGCTTTCCGCCAGCGCTACCCTTAAGATAAAATCATTCATTGTGGACATAAACAAGCCCGAAACTATTGTTATCATTCCCGCCTTTATCATCGGGTGTGCTTTAAGGTATCTTGCGGTGAGGAAGATGGTCCATGGCAGCAGGGCGCACCAGGAGGTGATAATAAACGCGGGACGCCAGTAAGCGCCGTTGCCGCCGTAAATACCGCAGGTGATTATGACCAGATAGAGCCACAGCGTATCCCAGAGCATTACAGTAAACCCCTTATGGTTTGCCATAAAGCCCGGCAGGGGAATCTGGAAAATAAGAAACGGCAGAATGACCACCGAAAGCCCGAATACGACCGGAACAGCTGCCACGCCGAACCACACACCGCTTGCGTAAAGGCAGCAGGTAAGCAGGGTCAGCAACAGCCAGAGCACGTCCCACAGCACAACCGTAAGAGCCTTACGGCTTTTCAGAGCGGGCGGCAGTGGCAGCTGATTTATAATAAATGGCAGGAATATCACAGATATTCCGAAGATTACCGGAACAGCCGTCACAAAGAACCAATCCCCGCGGCTGTAAAGGCAAGTGGTAAGCAAAAGCAGCAAAAGCGACGCAGTAAAGCAGCCGACGGTTTTGGCTAAACGGCGCTCTCTTGTCATCAGCGGCACTACTATCACACTTGCTGTGGTGAGGAGCGCTGTAAGAACGATAAAAAACCAGTCCAGCGAGTGTCCGACTGCCAGATTGCATATAAGGCAGACTATAACGGGTATCATCAAGATCCCCGAAACTATCATGCCCGCCGATACAGCCTTTCGGCGCTCCTTTTGTTCATGCTTGCTCAGCACGCTTTCCGACTCTCTCGAAAGCGTCTGCTCTATCGTGGTGTCATTCAGACACTCGGATATTTCGCGGCAGTCCGCGCACCCGCGCAGATGCTCCTCAACTATTTTGCGGCTCTCTTCGCCGCACACTCCGTCGCGGTACAGCGGTATAAGATCGCGGATTATCCCGCATTGGTATTTATTTTCACTCATTTTCCCTCAACCTTTCTTGAAGCTTAAGTTTTGCGCGGTGATACGTTACTCTTGCCCAGTTTTCCGTTTTTCCGAAAATCAGTCCTATTTTCGCGAAGGACAGCTCTCCGAAAACTCTCAGCTGAAAAACCTCTTTATACGGTTCTTCCATGTTGTGCAGCAGCTGATGTATTTTCAGGGTAAGCTCCTCGTCCTCGGCGGTCTGCTCAATGCTTTTGGAGAACGGTATATCCTCGGTCAGCGATTCGTGGCGGGACTGCTTCTTTATCTCGTCGAGCGCGGAGTTTTTCGCAATGGCGCACAGCCATGTGAATTCGTCCGATCTGCCCTCAAAGCGCGACGGGCTGTTCAGCGCCTTGTAAAACACCTGCTGGGTCACTTCCTCCGCCATGTGAGCGCTCTTTACAATTGTCATAACGTAGGAATAAATCTTCATGTAATAGACGTTATACAGCCTGTCTAAGTCCATGGAATCCAAAACATATCACCCCCTTTTCATTGGTTAGACGCAGATAAAAGGAATTCGTTACAAAAAAATTTATGTTAGCTGTTAAATTTCTTTATGCAGACTTGAGGTTATGGTCAGGAATTCTGTTTTTTGTTGCTTTTTCTTGGTTGATAATAAAGTAAATGCTTGAGACATTATCTGCATTTTGCACAAAATTTGACACATCCCGAAACGCAGTTGCACGGGAAATTTTTTCTAATAATTTTGCTTTAGGTCAACGCAGCTTTATAGCGTAAGCTTAAGGCAACACCGCACAAAGCCCGCGCTTCGCGCTTTGTACTGTGTTGCCTAAGAGCCTGTTTAGTATCTCATCGCACGCATCTTGCTTGCTGATTTTCCGTCATACTTAAGCAAATTTTCTTGAAATACATACAGTATTTCGGCGAAAATTTGCCGTCGTCTGACGAAAAATTCGCTGCGCAATCTGCGTACGCCGAGATACTAAACAGGCTCTAAGATTAGCGTCCCTTAAAAGCATACACGGAATATATTGCGCCAAAAGAACAAAGCCGAAGCGAATTACTAAATGCCTCGGCTTTATTTAATTATAAACTGTCAGCCAACTATTGTCAATTGGTTCAACAAAAAATTTCATAAATTGTTGTCAGTTTTTCATTGCTCTCATGGCATTGATTATCGCGATAACCGAAACGCCGACGTCCGCGAACACCGCCGCCCACATATTGCCGAAGCCGAACGCGGTAAGCGCCAGCACCAGCACTTTGACTCCCAGCGCAAAGATGATATTTTCCATAACTATGCGGTGGGTCTTCCGCGCTATATTAACGGTGGTGCGGATATGATTTACATTATCGTTCATAAGTACGATATCCGCCGCTTCTATTGCCGCGTCGCTGCCAAGTCCTCCCATGGCTATCCCGACGTCCGCTCTGGCAAGTGACGGAGCGTCGTTCATACCGTCCCCCACATATACCAAGGTGGATTTTGCAGGCTTAGCCGCGTACAGCTCCTCTACCTTGCTTACCTTTCCATCGGGCAGAAGCTCCGCGATGCACTCATCTATCCCGATTTCTTTTGAGACCGCCTCAGCCGTGGCTTTTCTGTCTCCCGTGAGCATTACGGTTTTCGCTCCCGCCTTTTTCAGCGCGGAGACAGTATCCGCCGCGCCTTTTTTGATTTTGTCGGAGATCACGATATACCCCGCGTATTTTCCGTCAATGGCGGTGTGGACCACCGTTCCGATGCTGCCGGGCTCTATATGACCGGCGCCGATTTTTTCCATAAGGCGGATATTTCCCGCGCTGATTTTTCTGCCGCTTACTTCCGCAGTAACGCCGTAGCCCGCGATTTCCTCCGCGTTTTCCGCGTCGGGAATATTCTCGCCGGCGGCTTCGACTATCGAGCGCGCGATGGGGTGGTTTGAAAAGCGCTCCGCCGCCGCGCAGTATGTCAGCAGCTCATTTTCGGAGATACCCGAAGGAACTGTTTCGCTTACCTCAAAGCTGCCCTCGGTCAGAGTTCCGGTTTTATCGAATACAAACGTTTTCGCACTATAAAGCGCCTCCAGATAGTTTGCGCCTTTTATCATTATTCCTCGGCGTGAAGCCCCGCCGATACCGCCGAAGTAGGAAAGCGGAACGGAAATTACCAGCGCACAGGGGCATGAAACCACCAGAAACGTAAGCGCTCTGTATATCCATTCGCCCCAGCCGCCGACAAACAGCGGCGGGATAACCGCCAGCAGCAGCGCTCCGATAACCACTATGGGGGTGTAGACCCTCGCAAAGCGGGTAATGAAATTCTCGGTTTTTGCCTTGCTTTCCGAGGAGTTTTCCACAAGCTCCAGAATTTTTGCGACCGTGGAGTCGGAATAGGGGCGGCTCACGCGAATCTTTAGCAATCCGTTTATGTTTATGCAGCCGCTTATTACCTCGTCCCCCGCGGCAACCTCGCGCGGAGCGCTTTCGCCCGTCAGCGCGGAGGTGTTGAGCCCGCTCGCGCCGAAAATCACCTCGCCGTCAAGCGGTATTTTTTCACCCGGTTTTACCACGATAATTTCGCCCGTTTCGACCTCGTCGGGCTCGACTTCTGAGATGACCCCGCCGCGCTCCACGTTGGCAAATTCGGGGTTGATGTCTATCATATCCGCGATATTTTTGCGGGATTTCCCGACCGCGACTGACTGGAAAAGCTCTCCCACCTGATAGAAGATCATTACCGCTACGCCCTCGGAATATTCTCCGATAACCATGGCTCCGACAGAGGCTATCGTCATCAGGAAATTCTCATCGAAAACCTGCCCGTGCGCAATATTCCTTATTGCCCGCCAGAGTATATCCCAGCCCACCGTAAAGTAAGCCGCCAGAAAAACTCCCAGACGAACGAACCATATTGCGGCAAACTGTTCCCCCTCGGGGATAAACAGACCCGCCGCGAAAATGATCGCCGCTATGATAATGCGCAGCAGGCTGTTTTTTTGCTTCTTGTTCATTACGCATAGCTCTCCTTTCAGATTTTTACCGTGCAGTCCGGCTCTACCTTTTTGATGCAATCCACCGCTTTTTTGACTACCTCGTCAAAAATCTCGTCGTCGGCTTCTATGGTGAGCTTCTGCGACATAAAGCTGACAGTTGCGGATTTTACGCCCTCCAGTTTGTTGATTGCCGATTCCATTTTCGCCGCGCAGTTAGCGCAGTCAAGGTCGATAAGCTTGAATGATTTTTTCATAATAAATTTTCCTTTCTTAGGCAACACCGTGCAAAGCTTGTGCGGTGTTGCCTTAATGTTTTTCGGGACAAGCCCGTTATTTCTTTACATAAATTACCGCCAGGCAACAGGGGATCATACCCTTTATCAGTTTCATTTTAACCTTTCCGCAGCCGCATTCCCGAAGCATTTTGTAATAGCTTTCTGGGGTGTAACCCCTCTTTGGCTTGAAACCTATCAGCCGATACAGCTTTACAAGAAAATGCTCCTTGTTTTCCCATGTAAAGGTGGGAACAATTACCTTTCCGCCGCTTTTAGCGACACGGCAAAGCTCCTTTACCGCTCCCTGCGGGTTATTGAGAAGATGCAGAACGTTCCCCGCTATAACGCAGTCATAGGTGCCGTCCTCGTCGCAAAGCTCGAAAATATTTCGCTTTTCAAAAACTATATTGTCCGCGCCGTATCTTTTCGCCTTTTTACGCGCTCTGAACAGCATATTCTCCGACAGATCGGTGCACACTACCGTATTAGCCCTTTCAGCCGCAGCTATTGAAAGCGAGCCTGTTCCCGCCGCGCAGTCCAGAACCTTTGCGCCCCTCGGAACAAGTCTTGCAGCCAAATCCGTCATTTCGCGGTATACCTTGCCGTTGACAGCCTCCGCGATATCGTAAACTGCCGCTATGTTATCCCAGAAATCCATCTTTACTCCTTTTAAAATTATTCGCTGATATGCTCGAAGCCCTGCTTCAATATCGTATTTACATGGCTGTCCGCAAGAGAATAGAAGATTATCTTTCCCTCCCTGCGAAAGCTTACAAGGTGCGCGTTCTTGAGTATCTTAAGCTGGTGGGACACCGCCGAAGAGCTCATTCCAACTATCGTGGAGATGTCCCCCACGCATAATTCTCCGCCGCTCAGCGCGCTTAAGATCTTTATCCGTGTCGAATCCCCGAAAACCTTGAAAAGCTCCGACAAGTCAATCAGACTGTCATCGTCGGGCATTGTTTCACAGATATTCTTTATCCTTTCGGGCGGTGCGTACATAAACTCATTCTGAGCTATTTCGTTTTCCATCAAAGTTCCTCTTTTTCACAAATTATCATATGAACAGATGTTCAAGTGTTTGATTGTATTATACACCTATTATTATGATTTGTCAAGGGGGTAAATAAAAATTTTTTAAAAAATTAACGGTCGGATTATAATCTGACCGCAGCTTGTATAATCAGCTCTTATGCCGCGCAATGTCGGCGCATGAAATTTTAAGGCAACACCGCACAAAGCTTGTGCGCAGATTGCGCCGTCAGGTTTTTTGTCAGATTGTACAAGCTCGATGCCGGCGGGCTGACGCCCGCCAAGGAGAACTTGTGCAATATGACGGAAAATATGCAGGCAAGATGCGTGCAAAGCGCGAAGCGCGGGCTTTGTGCGGTGTTGCCTTAAAAAGCGCACATTTGCCTCTTGGCGAATGTGCGCGGTTTCCGTTAGGCATGCGGAGTGAAGTGCAGCGTAACGGAGTATGACTAACGGAAATATTGAAATTTTTAATAGTCCAATTTAAGTCAGCCTTTATGTACAGTCTGATATAATCAAGTATTCTTAATCATATTCTTGATAACGCGTTCTGACACCAATTAAACAACATGGAAAAGGCTTTATCAAAATCATAGTCGATATTATTTTGCAATGATATACTCAATTCCAAAACAGCTTTATCCTCATCTTGTATACATTCAAGCAATTCCCGTTTTGTTGGAATAAAATTACCGCTGCTCAAATAATGCAAATGCTGCATGGTGAAGAACACTGATTTACAAGTTATCGGCAGCTTTGAAATGTTGTACTCCCTGTCAGCGTGTACATAACGATGACAAATTTCGTGATAAAGATTATTTAAACTTAATTTTATATAGTTTCTTTCATCTTCAATGGTATACAATGGAACAAGATTTTTTAATTCCCCGTAATAATCTTTAGTCGTGTTTAATAAATGACATATTTCCAGCGGATTCCAATGTTCTAAATCAGCCTTGCCACAAATAAAGCCGCAGGACTTATCAAAATTTCCCACTAAAACAAGTGCTTTTTGATAGGTTTTTAAATCCTCAACCGAAAGATTGTCAATTACGGCCATAATGTCAATATCACTGCTTTCGGTTTCCTCGTTACGAAGATAACTGCCCTGTAATCCTATATACAGCAATCTTTGGTCAAAAGCATCTTTTAATGTATTTATTAGCTCATCAATATATTCATCTATTCTAAGCATTCCGGATCGCCCACCTCTTCATTTCCAAGATATTTTATATATTCTTTTCCCTCATAAAAATTCATTATCGGACGGCGAAGTTTTGACGGAAACAATGGTAATCTATTCAATACAGACAAATCCAGCCAATCAAATCCAATTTGATTGGTGTCACTGTGAAGTGTTGCGTTTTGGGCTTTTCCCAAGTAATCACATAAAAATACTAAATCAATTCTATGAAAACTTTCACCGTGAACCCCCTCTATAACAAAAAGCAAGTCTTTGCATTTAACCTCTATCCCCGCTTCTTCTCTGACTTCTCGCTCAACAGTATGAGGAAGCATTTCCTCACCGTCCTGACCACCGCCGGGCAAAATATACCATTCCTCTTTGCCGTCATTCAACTTTATTGCAAGCAATTTGCCATCTTGAATTATAACTGCTTTTGCAGAAGTTCGTATTTGTCTTGACATATTTATAATCCTTTCAATATATCCGAAAAACCGCGGTAGCCTCATCGGTGCGGCAACAACAAACACAAACACCGTATAAAGAGCGATAATAAAGCCTGCCCTGTTTTTATCAAAACCAATTCCACCAATATTTATTAAGAGAACAGAGGTAAAACAGCCTGCGAGTGCTTCAAAAAACCGTATGCAAATCTGTTTCAATTCAAAAAGAACGCTTGTTGGCGATACTGCGGGATATGTATTTTTTCTGCGTCTTACCTCTGACTCCGGGAATATTTTACCACAAACTTCTTAAATATGTCGTTATATAAATCTTAAAGATTTCTTAAAACCTTAAAAAGCAAGAATACAGAAGAGTGCTCTTACGCTTCGCCGATTTTTACAACCTTTTAATTTCCTTTAATGCGTTTTGAATGTCTTTGTGAATCAACTGCCGCATACTGTCATCATACAAAGATATATTTGCTTTATATAATGCCGAGAGTATATCATTCCTTAACTCCAATTTATTCTTTGCGATTGTGGGCAATAGTTTTATACATTGTCTTGCTGTAATAGGCTTGACATCTGTTATGTGTTTCAAGTATTTATCAATTATTTCATCAATTTTGCAGTCTTTGTCCCATTTTGCGTTACAGGCAATCAAAGTAAGCCCTCTTGTGCGAATATAGGAATTATCACTATCAAGCATATCGCTCAATATATGCATATAGGGATACACGTTATCGGTTTCTTCGCTCTCTTGTTGTAATTCCCGCAGCGCTTTGTATGCGGCATTATTATCCTTATCAAACAATGCTTCAAATGTTTTCACTATATTTAGTGGCATTACGGTTTTCCCCGCAGTTCTCTGTTTTTCACACGACTTGATTTCCGAAGAGTCCGAAAAGGTTTGTCTGTATTACAATTCAATCCTAATATTTTTTTACAAGTTTTGAAATCAGCGCTCTGCAAGTGTTCATCTGGATACAAGCATAGAAGTTTTCGGTTGCCTCTTTTCCTTTGCCTATTGTTGTTGCGTTCTTTGCGTCCTCTTCCGTTTCCCAAAGAACAAAGTCGGTCCACACCCCGCCTTGCAGGTAATGCTCCCATGAGATAAATCCTTTCGCTTTGGAAATAATCTCATCGTGCAGCTTTTGTGTCAGTTCAATAAACTGTTCCTCGCTCACATTTTTCTTAAGCTTGTATGAGAAAATCCATGCTGTCTTATCCATATAAATTTCTCCTTTACAAATTCCGATCATTTATTATTTTTCCGACCGTTATTATACGGCAAAAACGCAGTAAACATAGTGATTCCTTAATTTTCACTGCCCTCAAGGAAATAGCTCGCCTCCATATCCGCCACTGAAAGCGCAAAAGCAAAGGGATACATCTCCAGCGCCCTGCCTACGGTGTTTTTGTCCTCGATTCCCGAAAAGCCCATGTGCCAGCGTATAGCCATAGCCTCCTCGCGGGTAAGCCGCATAAATCCGCTTATCATGTAGACGCTTTTTTCTCCGTGACCGTAGGGCAGCGTGTCGTGAATCTCATAATAGGGCACTCTTTCCCATTGACCCTCTTTGTTTTTGGCGTTGCGATAGCTTGTGCGGTAGAAATTCACCTTGCAAATATCGTGAAGCAGAGCCGCTATGGCTATGCTCTCGTCGGAAGCCGAAAGACCGTATTCGGTTTTCACCCTGTCGCGCTCCATATAAGCGCAAAGGCATTTGTATACGTTAAGCGAGTGACGCAGAAGTCCTCCCTCAAAGGCGTTGTGATATCGGGTGCTGGCGGGGGCGGTGAAAAAATCGCTCTTGTTTTCCAAGAAATCCAGCAGCTTATCCGCTCCCTCTCTTTTAATTTTTTCGGTGTAAATACCTATAAATTCTACCTTTTCCGTCATATTATGTACGGCGCTCCTTTCGGTTTTATGCGCGGCAAGATCAGGCTTTCTTCCGGCTAATTGTCAAAGCCCGTAAATCTGATTTGCGCTCTGTTCAGGCATCTGTTTTCAACGTCGAAAATATATTCATATTTTATTACCGTATACCCGCCGTTCGGCTTTTCCGCCACAAGATGCTGTATCATTTCCCCAGCGGCTCTCATTTCAAGATGAGTTCCGTAGGGGGCTGTTTCCTCTCCGTTCTCAAATACCGGAACCTCCGTTATTTTGCCGTCAAATACCGCAAAATATCTCGCGTACTGCGGCGCTTCTACCTCGTTTATTATATGAAAATCCAGCTGTATAAGGTCGGGATAATCATCAGACAAGAACTCTCGCTTATTTGAGATAAGCTCACAGCCGTAGGAGAGATTTTCCGCAACGCTTTCCAGAATAAGAAACCTGTCATCCCTCGGCACGTTTATTTTAAGACTGTCTATTACCTCTCCGCGCTTCAGCAGGTCCAGCCGAAAATCGCCGTAAAGATTGCCGTTTATATAAGTGGTGTCAATATCCGTTTCACTTTCCTCGTAGCTGTTGTATTTTACGCCCGAAATTTCCACCGTATAATAATCCGATTCCGAATATATATTTATTATAGTATAGGAGAGCCTGTCCCCCTGCACTCTCGGGGTCTGTATGGCGTCGGGGATAACGTCGCTGATACCGACGGAGGTCTGAACGGAGGTGTTTGCGGTGGTGGTAGTAACCGCGGCGGGAACGGTTTCCTCGGTGTGCGGCTGCGGAGCGGCGGAATATGTGTGGCTGCTTTCAATGTTTTCAAGATTGCAGCCGGCAAAAAACAAAGTTGAGAGAAAAACAATAATGACGCGTTTGATTATTTTCATATCCGCACCTCCTTATGCTGTAACCGTATTCCCGCAAATCATAAATACATTATAATAAAAATTCCCGGAAAAATCAAGTACATATTGATATATTTGATTATCGGGTTGTCGAAATGTTAGGAAAATACGGCAAAACTGTCTTTTATGCATAAAATTAACAGCGAAGCTGTATGAATGCATATCTTTTGTGCATGATCCGAAAAAGTCAAAAAATATTTAAAAACAAATTGACATTCCCGTTAAAATCGTGTATAATTAAATAAATATTCATTTTTAAGTTGAATGAGGATGTAGGAATGAAGTTTTGTTTTAAATGTGGAAATCAACTAAATGACGACTTTGATTTCTGCCCCAAATGTGGAACAAAGGTTAATTATTCTTCCAATAATGTAAATAATAAACAAGAAAACATTTCTGAAACGGGGGAATATAATTGCCCTAATTGTGGGGGCATATTAAATGAATACGTTGCACATTGCCCTTATTGTGGGTGTGAAATACATAACAGAAAAGTTATAAGGTCGGTTCAAGAACTTAAAGAAGCATTAGCAGAAATTGAAGCAAATCGCAAAGAACGAAAATATGGTAGACATAACAGATTACGAGAAACTACAGAAACTGACAAGAAGATAATAACTATAATAAAAAGTTTTCCAATTCCAAATACAAAAGCTGACATATTAGATTTTGTATTTCTTTCGGCATCAAATATTGATATTAAAACATACGAAAATACATTTGATGATGTGCGAAGAGAAATATCTGATGCATGGTTAGCAAAATTAGATCAAGCATATTATAAAGCAGAAGTAATGTTGGTAAATGATGATGAATTTAATAAAATTAAAAAGATTTACGAAAATATACGTAAAAGGATAAATAGAGAGAGTAAAAAGGAAATAAAAGTAATTGGTTTTCTTTATTTGATTTTATTTGGATTATTTGCAGTCATACTCGTTCCAGGAATAATCACTTCTATAAATAGAACACCTGAAGAAAGACGTGAAATGCACTTGACACAGTTAGTTGAAGATATCGAAGACGATATTGCTGCAGGTAAATTTACAAATGCGCGAAATAAAGCATTTAATTTGACTTTTGATGAAAGTTTATCAGCAGAACGTTCAGAATATTGGAAAAAACGTCAACAGGAAATTTTTGATATAATAGAAGAAGCAAGCGGTGGTAATTATGAAAATATATTAGAAACAAATGAAATTAATGACGACAAATTGGGTGGTTTTGTTAATGGAATAGAGAAAGGTATATCTAATGGTAATGAAGCATTACAAAGTGGTATAGATGATTTTAATTCACTTATCAACGGCGATTGAAATAAGGAATAAGGAAAGATTAGGGGGCAACTATGAAGTTTGGAGATATGCCTTACGAGCGCATTACCTATGAAGAGATCGAGCAGAGATGCCGCGGGCTGATCGAGAAGATGAAAGCGGCTGAAAGCCATGGTGAAGCAATGGAGGCGGTGCGCGGGTTATATGCGCTCCAGTCGGATATGACGCCGATAGAGCTGTGCTATGAGCGGCATAATATGAATGTGAACGACGAGTTCTACTCGGCGGAGCAGGATTATTATGATGAGATAGGTCCGAAAATCACAGAGCTGTTCAGCGAGTTTGACAGGCTGCTTCTGGATTCCCCTTTCAGGACGGAGCTTGAAAATACACTCGGCGCGCAGGCGTTCAGAATAATGGAAAACGGGCAAAGGAGCTTTGACAGCCGCCTTGTTCCGCTGCTCCACGAGGAAAACAGCCTTATGGAGCAATACAATAAGGTAATGTCCAACCTGACCGCCGATTGGAATGGTAAAAAGGTGAAGCCCTCTACAATGGCGGCGGAGCTGACCTCGGGGGACAGAGAAACGCGCAGGCTTGCGGCGCTGGCGGTGTCGGCGGCATGGGAGGAAAAGCGCGGTGAGATCGAGGAGATATATCGGGGCTTGGTGGACAACCGTAACAGGCAGGCAAAGGCGCTCGGCATGAAAAGCTACTCGGAATTGAGCTGCTGCCTTAAGAACCGTATCGGCTACGGTCTGAACGAGATATCGGATTTCAGAGAGCGGGTTAAGAAGCAAATAGTGCCTCTTAACGAGTTTTTGACAGAGCACAGAAAAAAGCGCCTTGGTCTGGACAAGCTGAGATTTTATGACGGGGTCTACTTTAAGGACGGCAACCCCCTGCCGCTCGGCGGGACGGAATACTGTCTTGGAAAAACCCGTGAAATGTATCACGCCATGTCGGAGGAAACGGCTGAGTTTATCGACTTTATACTGGACAACGAGCTGTGCGACGCCGAGATACGCGACGGAAAGCGTGACGGCGGGTATATGTCCTATCTGGAAAAATACCGCGCCCCGTTTATTTTCGCGAATTTCGACGGAACAAGCGAGAATGCCTATATAATGTGTCACGAGGGCGGTCACGCGTTCCAGGCATATCTTAAGAGAAACGAGGAGATACGCCACAAGGCGCAGTTCACCTCCGAGTCAGCGGAAACTCACGCTATGGCGATGGAGAGTTTTGCCGCCCCCTATATGGAGCTTTTCTTCGGGGAGCGCGCGGAGGATTATCGCAGGATGCACCTGGAAAGCGCGGTAAGGCTGATAGTGAGCGAGTGCCAGCAGGATGAGTTCCAGCAGCTTGTATACGATAATCCCGATATGACCTCCGATGAGCATAACGCTCTCTGGGCAAAGCTCAGCAAGGAATACTTCCCCTCGATGGACCTGAGCGGCAATGACAATCTGGAGCGAGGCTGCGGCTGGCAGAGGATACAGCATAATTTCTTCTGGGCATTCTATACGGTGGATTACGCGCTTGCGCAGATCTGCGCACTGGAGTATTACAGGTGGATGGAGAGCGACAAGGACGCCGCTTGGAACAGCTATCTGGATTTCTGCCGAAGAACGGGCGGCGACAGCTTCCCGAACCTGGCAAAAGCGGCGGGACTGGACGATCCCTTTGCGGAAAAGACGCTTCGGGAACTTGCCGAATGGGTAAGGAAACGTCCGGCATACCGAGATTGAATAACCGCAGGTTCAATCAGTGAATGCCGGTAATATGCGGAAAAAAATAAGGAGATAGTTTATGAGAGGAAAGAAGATCAGAGCCATGCTCGCGCTGCTTCTGGGCGTGAGTATGCTGGCGGGCTGCGCGGGCAAGGAGGAGAGCGGCGACGCTACCTATACCTATAATTTCACGCAGCCGTCCACGCCAAATACGTTTAATTTTCATGACAGCGATATCGTGGATTACATAACGATGTACACGGAGATAAATATGTGGGAGCTGATACTGAACAGCACCCTGGACGGCTACGAATGGAGCTGTGAGATGGCGGCGGAAGAGCCGGAGGACATCACGGCGCAGTATGCGGGTGACGAAAAGTGGGGCATTCCCGCGGACGCGACGGCAGGCTACGCATGGAAAATTACGCTTAATCCCAATGCGAAGTGGGAGGACGGCACGCCTATCAACGCGGACAGCTACATCTATTCGATGAAAAATATGTTAAGTCCCGAAATGAACAACATAAGGGCATCGGATTTCTATACCAAGATGCCTATAAAGTATGCCGAGAATTACTATATGTCAAATAAGGGACCCTCAAGAACGGCGGTCGCTTCCGATATATCGGTATACGCCGATTACGGCGATTCCGAGCTTTATGTCAGCTTCACCCAGCCCACCGCGGCGTTCTACGGATATACCGCAGCGGATTATTACAATGAAAGCGCTCCCTATGTCAATGAAGCGGGAGAAAACCTTATGGACAAGTACGGCGGCGAGGATTATGCAGCGGTCACCGATGAGGTCATCGCCGACATCAACTTTATGCTTAAGGACTGGTACGGCTTGGATGAGATAAGTGAAACCGCCTATCTTGATATGGCTTTTTACGATAAGGTACTTGAGCCGAAAACCTTTGAGGAGGTCGGATTCTTCAAAACGGGCGAATATGAACTTAACGTAATTCTTTACAGCCCTATTACCCCCTATTTCTTCAAGTATTACAGCCAAGCGTTCGGTCTTGTGAACGAGGAGAAGTATGAGGCGGGCAAAACTCAGACGGGCGATATGATAAAGACCAATTACGGAACCTCTGTCGACACATACAGATCCTTCGGTCCCTACAAGCTTGTAAATCTCCAGGCGGATAAGGAGTTCAGACTTACCAAAAACGAAAACTGGTACGGCTGGACGGACGGCAAGCATGACGGTCAGTATCAGACGACCGATATTGTCGCAACTGTGGTAGAGGACAATTCCACCTCCGAACTTCTGTTCCTACAGGGCAAAACCGACAGCTATTCTATTTCGGGGGACTCCCTTAGCAAATATCAGAACAGTGACTTCATCTACTACTCCCCCGACCCCTATGTATATCTGCTCAATATAAACAACGACATGGATTCTCTTCTTTCCCGCCAGCAGCCCGGCGAGAATAAGACAATTCTTACCAATCTTGAGTTCCGCAAGGGCATTTCCCTTTCCATGGACCGCTCGAAGTTCCTTGCTCAGCAGGGCTACGGCAAGGTTATGTACGGACTTATCAGCGATATATTCATTTATGATGTGGAAACCGGTACAAGCTACCGCGACAGCGAGCCCGCCAAGGAAGCGCTTAAGACCTTCTATGGGGTATCAGATGTTGACGATATAACGGGCTACGACCTCGATACTGCGAGAAAATGCCTTGAAAACGGCTACAATCAGGCTCTGGCGGACGGTCTTTGCACCGAAACGGACAAATTTGTGTTTGACTATCCCACTTGGTCCAACGACACGAATTATGTAAAGGAAGTCAGCTTCATGCAGGATTCCATTGATGCGGCAGCAGCCGGAACACCGCTTGAGGGACGCATTACAGTCAATATGGTTGTCAGCGAAAACTTTTATGAGGCTCTGGACAGCGGCGAATACGACATCTGTATGAATGCGTGGAACGGCTCTTCTTCCGACCCCTACGCGCTGATGGAAAATTACGTCACCGACTACAATTCGCCCCAGCCCTATCTCGGATTCAGCCCCGAAACGGAAACACTTGGCATCACGCTTAACGGCGAAACCATCACAAAGACCTATTTTGATTGGTATAACGAGCTTTACTCCGGTGAATACGCGCTTGCGGACTCGGATATAAGAAATCAGATACTTGCTTCCATGGAGCTTGCGCTTATGCAGAAATACCGCGATTGCCCCTTCTGGAGCGCGAGCAGAGCGTCTTTGGGAGGACGCCAGATAAGCTACCCCACTTATGACTATGTAAATGAGGTAGGCTTTGGCGGCATACGCTTCATGACCTACAACTACACCGACGCGGAGTGGGAGAAATACTGCGCTGACAACAATTATCAGCTCAACTATCAGTAATACACTTTGTCGGACATATTCGGCGGCACCGCATAAGACGATTGATTGGCTTATGCGGTAAAGCCATAATATAGCGTATTGGAACCGCTGATTAAAGCAAAGCTCAACACAATCGGTTGCGCGGGTCTGCTTATCCGGGCGCGGCGGTCGTGTTTTTGAACGGTGTTTCCTATTACATATGAAAGGGCTTAAACCATGGGAAAAATGTGGATTTATATTCTGAAGCGTATCCTGCTAATGCTGATGGTATGCTTTATAATAATGACGATATGCTTTGTGATGATAAGAATGCTGCCCGACCAGCTTCCGAGAGGAAACGGGGATTACGCGGCAGCGGTGCTTGCCATGCGCAAGGCATGGGGATATGACGAGCCGATACTCACCCAGTACCTTATATTCCTGAAAAAAATATTCACGGAGTGGGACTGGGGCGTATGCACAAAGGTCGGCACATATCTCAATCCCGTCACCTCCCATATATCGGAGAAGCTCCCCGCCACTATCGCCATAAATCTCTCGTCGGTTCTGATAAGCGTTCCGCTCGGGCTGATTTTCGGGATTTACGCTGCACTCAAGAAAAACAAGTGGCAGGATCATGTTATCTCCGTTCTCACCATGCTGTTTATTTCCGTTCCCGCTTACGTTTACGCGTTTCTGGTGCAGTATCTGTTCGGGTATAAGCTGGGCTGGTTTCCGATAATCATGGCTTCCGGCACGAATTATTTCTCCTGGACGATGATAAGGTCCATGATACTGCCCGTGGTTTCGATGTCGTTCGGAACTATCGCGGGGCTGATGCGCTCCACCCGCGCGGAGCTTACCGAAACGCTGACAAGCGACTATATGCTGCTTGCGCGGGCAAAGGGGCTGACAAGGCGGCAGGCTACGCTGCGTCATGCGCTGAGGAACTCGATGGTGCCGATAATGCCGATGATAATCAGCCAGTTTGTAATGATTCTTTCCGGCTCGCTTATTATCGAAAAGATATTCGGCGTTCCCGGGATAGGAAGCACATATGTCGCTTCAATTCTTGAAAGGGATTACAGCCTGTTTCTGGCGGTAAGTATGTTCTATACCGTGATAAGCCTTGCGGCTGCACTGGTGATAGACCTCAGCTATGGAATAGTCGACCCGCGTATACGTATGGGAGGAGGAAAGAGCAATGAATAATTTTCCCGATTTTCCCGATGAGAAATTCCGCTTTGTAAAGCGGGACGAAACGATACAGGACGCGGTATTTCAGACAAAGCAGGTTGGATACTTCCGCGACGCCATGCGGCGCTTCAAGAAGAACAAAAGCTCCGTGGCGGCGGCTGTAATAATACTTCTGCTGATACTTTTCGCCATATTAACCCCGATTTTTGCCACCTATAATATGGGCTTTACCGATTCCTACTACACCTTTACCCGTCCGAAATGCACGCTGCTGAGCGGTCTTGGAATATGGGACGGCTGCTCGAACCGCACCGTAAACCAGCAGACCTACGATTATTATGAAGCGGCGGGCGCGGTGATAAGCGTAAAGGACGTTTACGAGGTCACAGACGGAGGAAGAAAAAACACCTATTACGATACCAAGGTAGACGATTATCTTGCCGTCGGATATGAGTATATCAACCTTACTCCGTCGGAGTACGAAGCGGCTGCTGCCTATGAAAAGGAAACGGGAAAGCAGCTTTTCTATCCTATGGTGAATCTCAGCGAGGTTCAGCAGGACGCAAACACCGTTGACGCGAATTACTGGTTTGAGCATAACGCAAGGGGCGTTGCGCAGAGGGACGCGGACGGGGAGCTTGTGCCGATATACAAAACCGACGAAAACAGCGAGGACGGTCTTGCCTACTATTCGCTGAAAATGAACGGAAATCAGTATCAGGTGCGCGTTTATTATTACGACTGGTTCACATATAAAAACGGACAGGCGCCCGCGTTCCTGTTCGGAACAGACTATATGGGGCATGATATCCTTACCCGTCTGGCTTCGGGCGCACGTTTCTCGCTGATGCTGAGCGTTATAGTTTCGGCGATAAACTTTATCATCGGAACAATATACGGCGCGATAGAGGGCTATTACGGCGGCAAGCTGGATCTGGTAATGGAGCGCATAGCGGACGTGCTGTACTCCATACCCTACATGGTGCTGTTCTCTCTGCTTCAGCTGCGCTGGGGCAAGGAAATAGGCGTTGTGGGAGCGCTGCTTCTGGCATTCGTGCTTACGGGCTGGATAGGAGTTGCCAGCACGGTAAGAAGCCAGTTCTACCGCTTCAAGGGGCAGGAGTACGTTCTTGCGGCGAGAACGCTCGGCGCAAAGGACGGGCGGCTCATCGCGCGGCATATTCTTCCCAATGCGCTGGGAACCATCGTTACCTCCTGCGTGCTTATGGTTCCCGGGGTCATATTCACGGAATCCTCCCTGTCCTATCTGGGAGTGCTCAATCTGGATTCCTCCACTCTGACCAGTGTGGGAACAATGCTTTCAAACGCGCAGTCTGCTCTGTCCACCTATCCTCACGCGATATTTTTCCCCGCGCTGTTCATATCGCTGATGATGATCTCCTTCAACCTCTTCGGAAACGGACTGAGAGACGCGCTCAATCCCACTCTCAGGGGCGCTGACGAATAAGGGGGACAGTTATGGAAAACAAAAAGATATTGGAGGTAAGCGGTCTTACCATCTCCTTTAAAACCAACGACGGACTTGTCCACGCGGTAAGGGACGTCAGCTTTGATCTTATAAAGGGTGAAACGCTGGCTATCGTCGGCGAGTCCGGTTCGGGCAAATCCGTGACCTCACGCTCTCTCATGGGGCTGCTTACCCCCAACGCCGTTGTTGAGGGCGGCACTGTAATGTATGAGGGAACCGATCTGCTTAAGCTCAAAGAAGACCAGTTTCACAAATACCGCGGTAATAAGATCGGCATGGTGTTCCAAGACCCTTTATCCTGCCTTAACCCAATTCTGAAAATAGGAAAGCAGCTCACCGAATCTATGCTTCTCAACGAGAAGATATCCAAGGCGGAAGCAAAGGCGAGAGCGCTTAAGCTGTTGGCGGGAGTGGGTATTCCCGACCCCGAGCGCTGCTACGGGCAGTATTCGTTTGAGCTTTCCGGCGGAATGCGCCAGCGCGTGGTAATTGCCATAGCTCTTTCCGCGAACCCCGAGATACTTATATGCGACGAGCCGACCACCGCGCTGGACGTGACCATACAGGCACAGATACTGGAACTTATCAACGAAATTAAGCGGGAGCGGGACTTGTCTGTAATCTTTATAACCCACGACATGGGCGTTGTGGCGAATATGGCGGACAGGATAGCGGTAATGTATGCGGGTAAGATAGTGGAGCACGGCACGGCGGAGGAGATTTTTTACAGTCCCGCTCACCCCTATACATGGGCGCTGCTTGCTTCCATGCCCGATCTGGACACTCACGAAAAGCTGGAATCTATCCCGGGAACGCCGCCGAATATGCTGTTTCCGCCCAAGGGAGATGCTTTCGCGGCGCGCAACAAATACGCGATAGCACTGGATTTTGAGGAGCAGCCTCCTCTGTTTGAGATAACTCCCACCCATTACGCTGCTACATGGCTGCTGCACCCCAAAGCTCCGAAGGTACAGCCGCCCGAGATAGTGCTTGAAAGGGCGCGCAGATGGCAGGAGTCGGAAAAGGCAGAGCAGCCGGAAAAAGCGGGAGGTGAGGAAAACAGATGAACAGTGAAGAGATGCTTCGGGTAGAGGGCTTAAGGCAGTATTTCCGCGACGGAAAGAACTGGATAAAGGCGGTCGACGACGTCAGCTTTTCGGTAAAAAAAGGCGAGATTTTGGGCATAGTCGGCGAGTCGGGCTGCGGCAAGACCACCACCGCGCGTTCCGTAATAAAGCTCTATAAACCCACGGGAGGCAAGGTCTGGTTTGACGGAGAGCTTATTTCCGCGGGAGCGTGGGACGAGCGGATAGCTTTAGAAAAAGCTAAGGCTGATAAGAACGGCAGCGAGCGTGCAAAGGAGTATATCTCCGAGGCAAGGGAAAACTACCGAAAAGCGGCGGCTTTGTCCAAACAGCTCAACAAAAAATATCCTTCCGTTACCGAGATACAGATGATTTTCCAGGATCCCATGGCATCGCTCAACCCGCGAATGACCATCAAGGAGATAATCGCCGAGGGGCTTCGTATTCACGGTGAAAAGAACGAGGAGGTTATCACGGCAAAGGTTTACGACGTGCTGAAAAAGGTAGGGCTTCAGCCCGACCACGCAAACCGCTACCCCCACGAGTTTTCGGGCGGACAGCGCCAGCGTATCGGCATAGCCAGGGCGATAATAATGCAGCCCAAGGTGATAATCGCGGACGAGCCTGTTTCCGCGCTGGACGTTTCCATTCAGGCGCAGGTGATAAATCTGCTTGGGCAGCTTCGCGACGAGATGGGGCTGACGATATTGTTTATCGCCCACGACCTGTCGGTGGTGAAATACTTTTCCGACAGAATAGGTGTAATGTATTTCGGACATATGGTGGAGATGGCGGAGTCTGAGGAGCTTTTCGCCCACCCGATACACGGCTACACCAAGGCGCTGTTGTCGGCTATCCCCCTGCCCGATCCGTACGCGGAAAAGCGCCGCAGGCGCATATTTTATCAGCGCCCCGAATATACCCCCGAGGAGGAAGAAAAATTCGCGCTGCGTGAAATATACCCGGGGCACTTTGTGCGCTGCACGGAACTTGAGGAAATGAATCTGCGCCGCGAGAGGGAAAGGGACTGATGAAGCATATTCCGCGAATCATTGCCACAATATGCGGCGCAGTAATTATGGGACTTTCCCTGCTGTGGCAGGGAACGGATAACGCTGAAACCTCCGCGGATTGGTTCAGAATGCTCAGTAATTCCGCGCTGCTTGCGGGGGTTATACTCGCGGGAATAGGCGCTCTCGCGTGGGTGTCCGACGAACATTTTTTTGACGGGATACGCTACGCCGCATCTTCCCTTTTCAGCCATCTGCGCGGAAAGCCCAAGCGCTACGCGACATACTACGATTATATCCACCGAGAAAAGGAAAAGGGTGGCGGGTTTTCAATGGTAGTCCCGGGACTGATTTTCCTGGCGCTGGCAGTTGCGCTGACGGCGATATATTACACTATAAATGAATAAAGTATATACAGGCTACGGGAATTTGATTAAGTTTCAATTTTTAACAAGGAGGTTACGATGAGTAATTTAGGTCATTATCAGGTATTTACCACAGTTGCGAAAAAAGTGGGAGGACCTTTAAAGTTGTTAGTTATAGCAGGTGGTGTCGGTGCTTTGACTATTGGCGTGCCCTTAGGAGGTTTAGTGACAAAGGGTTGTGAAAAAGTTGGTGAATTTGCAAGAAAAAAGAGACTTGAAAAAGAAGTGATTGGTACAATATATTCTGCTAAAATTGATGGTACAGATAAACAAGGTTTGCGATTTAAGAAAGGTGATAAATTTAAAGTTTTATCGGCTGACGGGAATGCTATATTAATTGAAAAAATCAATGATGAGAATAATCCGTATTTTGTGTCGGCTGATTTTCTAAGTTCTATATCGAATTTTAAATTATAATAACTAAACACATAAAATAACTGTTATCACTCATGTCTGTTTTTACACAAAATATATTGCTTTTTTGTTAAATTTCAGTTATAATAACAGAAGAAGCTGTAAACGTTTTACAGCCCCGTGAAACTATCTCATGAAAGGAAGAAAGATCAATGTTAAAAATCGGTATCAGACCCGTAATTGACGGGCGGCAGTTCGGAATCCGCGAGAGCCTTGAGGTCCAGACCATGGACATGGCAAAGGCTGCCGCGGAGCTTATTACGGCAAAGGTTCGCCACGCGAGCGGCGAGCCTGTGGAGTGCGTTATCGCGGACACCACCATCGGCGGTATAGCGGAGAGCGCCGCCTGCGCGGAAAAATTCTCCCGCGAGAACGTTGCCGCAACGCTCACCGTTACTCCATGCTGGTGCTATGTAACGCAGGTAATTGACGAAGATCCGAATACCATAAAGGCTATATGGGGCTTTAACGGCACGGAGCGCCCGGGAGCGGTATTTCTGGCGGCGGCTAATTCGGCGTACGCTCAGATAGGAATGCCCTGCTTTTCAATCTACGGCCACGACGTAAAGGACGCGGACGATAAGGCGATCCCCGCGGACGTCGAGGAAAAGATACTGCGTTTTGCGCGCTGCGCGGCGGCAGTCGGCGATATGAAAAACAAGAGCTATGTGAATATCGGCGCGTCGGCAATGGGCATTGCGGGCTCTTACTGCAACGAGGATTTCTTCCGCGGCTATCTCGGTATTCACCCCGAATGGGTGGATATGACGGAGATAATCCGCCGCGAAAAGCTGGGTATATTCGACGAAGCGGAGTATAAAAAGGCGCTTGCGTGGATAAAGGAGAAGTGCCCCGAGGGAATCGATATAAATCCCACCGAGGGAATGACCTATATGCGCCCCGTTCTTTCCGAAAAGGAAAAGGAGGAAAACTGGGAGTTTATCGCGAAAATGACCTGCATTATCCGCGATATCCTCAAGGGAAATCCCAAGCTCGCCGAGATGGGCTGGCTTGAGGAAGCAAAGGGCAGAAACGCGGTAATGGGCGGCTTCCAGGGTCAGAGAATGTGGACTGATTTCATGCCCAACGCGGATTTCTCCGAAGCCATACTTAACTCCACATTCGACTGGAACGGCGCGAGAGAGCCTATCCCGTTTGCAACCGAAAACGACGGACTGAACGGCGTTACCCTTATGCTGCTGCATCTGCTGACAGGCAAGGCTGCGGTATTCGCGGACGTGAGAACGTACTGGTCGCCCGACGCGGTAAAGCGCGTTACCGGCTGGACTCCCGAAGGAAAAGCGGCGGGAGGATTTATACACCTTATTAACAGCGGCGCTGCGGCGCTGGACGGCACCGGCGCCTGCAAAAACGAAAAAGGCGAAAACGTGATGAAGAGCTGGTGGGATATGACGGACGAGGATATCGATGCCTGCCTTAAGGCAACCACATGGCCCTGCGCTAATCTTGGCTATTTCCGCGGCGGCGGATTTTCATCGAGCTTCTCCACACAGGGAGTTATGCCCTGCACCTTTGCCCGCGTAAATCTTGTAAAGGGACTCGGTCCAACTATACAGATAATCGAGGGCTACACCGTGGAGCTTCCCGAAAATGTGAACAAGACTCTTCTTGACAGAACCGACAAGACCTGGCCGAGCACTTGGTTCGCTCCCGTATGCACAAGCGGCGCGACACGCGACACCTATAACGTTATGGCAAACTGGGGCGCAAACCACGGCGCGTTTGTTTACGGTCATATCGGAGAAGATCTTGTCACGCTGGCAAGTATGCTGAGGATTCCAGTTTCGCTCCACAATCTGTCTGACGAACGTCTGTTCAGACCTCACGCGTGGAGTGCTTTCGGCACTAAAGATCTTGAGAGCGCGGATTACAGAGCCTGCGCGGTTTACGGCAGTCTGTACTGATTGGACAAAATAATCAAGGCAAGCCGGATATGAATTCGGCTTGCCTTCAGTCTGTAGAAAAAGCCTATTTGCCGCGCAATGTCGGCATATTAAATTTCAAAAAGCACACATTTGCCATTTGGCAAATGTGTGCGGTTTCCGTTAGGCATTCCAAGTTTTGCGCAATACGGAGGTTATGCCATATTGCATTTCGCTGAACTTTGCGCAAAACTTTTGAAGCGCAGCGTAACGGAGTATGACTAGGAGTATGACTAACGGAAATTTTGAATTTTTTTAAAAATCCGCTCGTGGTCAACCCTTATATACAGTCTGAGGGCAACACGGATATGCATTCGTCTTGCCCTTTTAAAGAGAGGAAACAAATTTGGATAAAAAAGAACGAATTTTGTGGTTGGACGTACTTAAAGCTTTGGGAATTATTTTTGTTGTGATAGGTCATATTTATCTGAACGATACCGTGCTTAATTGGATATATTCCTTTCATATGCCGCTGTTTTTCTTCGCAGGAGGCTGGGTATACAGAAAAAAAGGGATAAAAGCCGACTTGACCGGCAGAGCAAAGAAAATAATTATCCCCTATTTTTCTTTCGGGTTCATTATATTGATATATTGGTATTTTATAGAAAGAGCTTATCGAAATATCTCGCAAACTTTTGGCGAAGCGGCGCTCGGATTACTGTCGGGAGAGTACAAACTTCTGGATTTTCATTCGCATTTGTGGTTTCTGCCTTGTTTTTTCGTTCTGACGGTTTTCTATAACATATTGGTCAATATAGGCGGTGTAAAAACAGCGTATATAGCTTCGGCGGTAATGGCGGTCATACATATTTTCGTCCCCCTTCCCGATCTGCCTTGGGGTATAGACAGAGTATTCCGATATATGGTGTACTATGCCGTCGGACACCTGCTCTCGGAAATCAAAGCGGACGAATTTATAGCCCGAAGACACATAGCTGTCAAACTGACGGGTGCAGTGATACTCATATGCGGCAATTTCGCGCTTGCGTATTATGATATAACAGGCGGAGCGGCATGGTTCGTTACAGCTTTTGTGGGAATAGCGGGGTTATCGGTAATATCCATTTTGCTTGAACGGATTAAGACGCTTCAATATATAGGAAGAATATCCTTGGTAATTTTATGCATACACGGTCCAATTTACCGTGTTCTGTGCAAGTTGGCTTCAATAATGTTGAATATTTCCACGGAAGAGGTGAGGGCATCGTTTATACCAATGCTTTCCGTTACCATAGCGACGATTGCATTATGCGCGCTTGCTTATGAAATTCTTAAGCGAATTGCTCCATGGATAATGGGAGAGAAAAAACATAAAGAAAAAGAAATTATTTTAAACAATCATAAGTCTTAGGTCAACCTTTATATTACCCATATCTAATCTAAAGCCGCGGAATTACCCGCGGCGTATTTTTCGTTATGACTCCATCGATAAGCCGAGTTCTGTCGCGTATGACCATCTATCTAGCCCCGCCGTCGCCGACGGGATCAAGCCACCTTTCAACGAAGCGCGCCGAGCAGACGCGTAACTCTCCGCACCAACCGGTGTTGCATCGGATAGGGTTTACATGGCAGCGCGGTCTCCCGCGCCCCGGTGAGCTCTTACCTCGCCTTTCCACCCTTACAGCTTTCGCTGCGGTATATCTCTGTTGCACTTGCCCTAAGGTCGCCCTCGGCTGACGTTATCAGCTATCCTGCTCTGTGATGCTCGGACTTTCCTCATGACACTCCCGTGCCCCGCGGTCACATAATGAAGTCACCATAATATTATAGCAGATTGTTCCGAAAAAATCAAGCGGTTTATGTGAAATTCCGCGCTTTTTGGCGAATCAGCGCTTATTGAATTTCACCCGGCATCGGAAAAGGCAGAGCCACTGAACATATGTCACATCGCCCGATGGCTTTATATCGGGCAGACCCTCCAGCCTCAGCGCTGTCGAAACCTGCTTTTTTGTAAGGGGAGCGCGAGAACCGAAAAAACCGTATCTGGTGCAGCGGGAGATAAATTCGGAAAAATCGCGCTTTTGGTTTAAAGGAATATCCGCGGGCTTTTTTATCAATTCAAGCATGACAACGTCGGTGCGCGGCGCGGGGTGAAAATCCGTACGATTGAAATAATAGCTTATTTTGACATCAAAGAACGGTTTGAGCAGCAGTGAATTTGTGTTTTCGGTCGGAAGCCCGCAAAACCGTTTTGCCGCTCCCTTCTCCATGATAAGCCATATATGATCGGGAAGATTGCCGGCGGTCAGCTTACGTATGATCTCCGACGTTTTTGAAAAGGGAATATTCGCAAAAACCTTATAAGAAGCTTTGGGCAGTGCGCACTTGAGAAAATCTCCCCGTATCAGCCGCACATTATCGGCAAGATTCGACTTAAGCTTTTCGTAAAGCGCCCCGTCTATCTCATATGAAACGACCGTTTTTGCTCTTTTTGAAAGAGCCTTTGTGATGTGACCCTTACCCGCGCCTATTTCCAGTACCGTGTCATTATGCGATATATCGGTTTTTGACAATAAACGGTCGATGATACGGCGGTCGGTCAGAAAATTCTGTGATATACTATAGGGATTGCCCTTGTTGTTTTTGGACATAAAAATACACCTCATTCTTGATTATTCATACCGTAAAAAGGCATAGCTATCCCGTTGAGCTTTTTCAAGCTTTTCGGAACGCTATGCTTACTTGCGGATACGAATAACAATCATGGGTGTACTTCCTTTATTTTTGTAGACATCGGTTTATGCAAATCCGACCAAAATTTATAATGGAAAAGCAAAATTTCGCAGTCTTGCTGTTGCAAACCAAGAAATTTTACCTCAGTCATCGGTAGAAATTTGCCGAAGAGGCGTGTGCAATATCTTGTGAAGACAGGTTTTAAGACCGTGTAGTCGTTCTCATAAAATACGCCGCCATAAAATCAAGTGATTCATCGCTCTGCTGCGCGGCGCAGCACTTCCTTGACAAGGTCATATGCGGTCTGCTTTGTTTCTTCAAACAGCGCACAGGTATAACAAGTTAAAAAATAAGCCCGAAAGCGAGTATTGTCATATCCCGACCGTACTAAAAAAGCATACTTGGACTTGTTTTCTTAGAGCCTGTTTAGTATCTTACGATGTACAGTCTTTGCTCGCTATTTTATCTTCTTACCTATGTAAACCAACTTGCCATATTTTATTATAGCATCGTTTGAAAGTTTTGTCAAGAGCTATCACGCTTTTTGTCGTTGTCATCGCTCAAACGTTGAAATTGATTATTCCATAAATCAAATAGAATGTTTTCAAATGCACTCTTACTATATAACGTAATAATCAATAAATAAGATGGTTATTCTTATAATTAAGGGGCGGTGTCTGAGTTGTCGGTAGTTTAATTTTCACTGATATGCTGATAACATTATAAAGAGGTGATGTAAATGGTGATAAATTTCAAGGAGGTCGGCGAGCGAATTTCAAAATGCCGCCGCAAAGCGGGTCTAAAGCAATACCAGGTATGCGAAATGATTGATGTAAACTACAAATATATCTCCAATCTGGAAACGGGACGCTCCGCGCCAAGTCTGGAGCTTATCATTAAGCTGTGCGGCGTGCTTCACACAACGCCGGATTATCTGCTTCTCGGCATTGAAAACCAAAGCGCCGAACTGTCCTCGGACGAAATCAGAAATCAAATCAACAATCTGAGCACCGCAAACCGTAAAATCGTCCTGGAGCTTATAAAAATAATGAACGAGAATCAAGAGCCGGCTTGAATGCACTGTAAACATAAATCGCCCCGCGTCTTTTAACACAGGGGCGATTTCAGCTTGTATATAAAGGTTGACCAAGAGAGTATTATTTAAGAAAATTTCAAAATTTCCGCTAAGCATACTCCGTGCGGTTTTGCTGCACGGAGTATGCTTAGCGGAAACCGCGCACGTTAACGAACGCAAATGTGCGGCTTTTTGAAATTTCATTGCGCCGGCATTGTGTGGCAAATAGGCTTTTTCTACAAGCTGAAACCGCCCCATTTCTTTCAACACAGGGGCGATTTTTTCTATTTGAATTACCGGTTCTCAGATATTGCCGCCTGTGCCGCCGCAGCTCCAGCGACAGGAGCACGCAATCACTTAACCGACCTCAGATATACCGCCAGAAGTTCTAAAGCCGTTTCTTTTTGACTCACGGTACATGTGTCCAATTCAGCCAACAGTTCAGCCTGTTTTACAGATAAACCGGGATTTTCCTCAGTAAATAACACGTCAGGAGTAATATGAAGCGCCTCACATATCCTCAAAGCAGTTTCTATACGCATATTTACCGTTCCTCTTTCTATGTCGGCGTAAGTTCTGTCAGACAGATTTGCGGCTTCAGCAACCTCGCTTTGAGTAAGTCCGGCTTTTTTACGAATATCAAGCAGTTTATTTCCTATGGCTCTGAAATCAAAAATAAGCATTCCGCTTCCCCCTAATTATCTTATATAAGAATTATACTTCCTATTTCGCTTGATAAATAGGAAGCATTATAGTATAATTATGGGAAGATTAACTCCTTATAAACAAGATTTTCATGAGGGTTAAAAATTAAAGCCAAAACTTATATTTGTGTTTTGCTTTTCATAATGAGGTGATAAAATGTCAATAGATTTCAAGGAGGTCGGCGGGCGAATTTCAAAATGCCGCCGAAAAGCGGGTCTGAAGCAATACCAGGTATGCGAAATGATTGATGTGAACTACAAATATATTTCCAATTTGGAAACGGGGCGCTCCGCGCCAAGTCTGGAGCTGGTAATCAAACTGTGCGATGTGCTTCACACCACGCCGAACTATCTGCTACTCGGCATTGAAAACCAAAGCGCTGCGCTGCCCTATGATGAAGTAAATAATCAAATAAACAACCTGAACAACGAAAATCGAAAAATCATCTTAGAGCTTATAAAAATATTGAATGAAAACCAAAAGCGGGATTGAACGCACAATTGTAAACCGAAAATGCCCCCATGTTTAAAACATGGGTAAGCTTGTAGAAAAAGCCTAATGACAACGCAATGTCGGCACATGAAATTTCAAAAAGTCCACATTTGTCGAATGGCAAATGTGGACGGTTTCCGCAGTCGCGCAGAGCGAAACGCAGTGAAGCGGAGCGTGAGTGCGGAAATTTTGAAATTTTTTAAATGATTAGCTTTAGGTCAACCTTCATATACAGGTTGATGCCCCCACGATTAAAACATAGGTCAGCTTGTAGAAAAAGCCTACGGACAACGCAATGTCGGCGCATGAAATTTCAAAAAGTCCACATTTGTCGAATGGCAAATGTGGACGGTTTCCGCAGTCGCGCAGAGCGAAACGAAGTGAAGCGGAGCGTGAGTGCGGA
>CAJULF010000029.1 GCA_910587135.1 uncultured Oscillospiraceae bacterium | reverse complement strand
TTTTGAAATTTCATGCGCCGACATTGCGCGGCAAATAGGCTTTTTCTACAGACTGGTTTGAAAATTTATTTTCAAATCAGATCGTATATAAAGTTATTTATAAAGGTTGACCTAAATTGGATTATTTAAAAAATTTCAAAAATCCCGCAATCACGCGTCGTTCGCTGCGCGAGGTTTTGCGCAAGTAGCTGCAAAATGCCACAAGCAACCACGCGCATATTGCGCAAAGCCACCTCCGCGCGATTGCGGAAACCGGTCGGAATTTGCGAAGCAAATTCCGACACTTTTTGAAATTTCATGTGCCGACATTGCGTTGTCAATAGGCTTTTTCTGCAAACTGAGTTTTAAAATTTATTTTAAACTTTTTCGAACAGCAATTAAATCAATTTCCGCGGAAGACCCTCAAACAGGCTGTCAAGCTCGTTGTGTGTCATTCCTCTTATCAGCGCCCAGTTTTCCGCGCTTGCGATAATATACGGCTGAAGCCTTTTTATTGCCTCGTGATATTCCATCTGCCCGATTATGCCGCCCTGCGGGTTTGTCAGGCTCACCATTGTGATTATCCAGCTTCCGATTACTTTTCCCTCTATTGCCCATTGCTGTTCGGGGTATAGCGGAAAAAGGGAATCGGTGTCCTCGGTAAGTGCAAATCCCACCAACAGATCTCCGTTTTCGTTTTCATACACTCTCGGATTGGCTTGGTATGCTTCCTGCCATCTTTTATTTAGTTCGTCCATTTTATCCTCCTTGTCAAACCTTGTTTCTATCTGAGGGTCGTAAAGCGGACAGTCAAATTCCAACATTGTGTCAATGATTTTATTCAGCTCTGCTTCATCCATACTCCATCCGCAGTCAAACAGAACACTTTGTTTGGTCGCCGATATTGAAAACGCGCCTTTGGCACTCTCATAAGTGCTGTCATCAAGCTTATCGTAGCTGTCAAAGACCTCATCTACCCTGCGCAGTATATCGCTTATCGGAAGCATCGCCAGCCCGTCTACAAAGTTTTCGCTGCAGCAGGATTCCTCATATACCTTTTGATTGTCAAGATATGTGTTGTCATTGTATTTCCAGAAAGCCATGTGTCTGCTCATTGTCAAATTCCTTTCAAGATTCCCCAGGGAGTGCGCAGGAACCTTCCGACTGTTTATTTAAGCCCCTCTACAGAAGCGTTGATTTTTGCCAGTTTTTCCTCGGCTTTAGCCAGCTTTGCCCGTTCGTTTTCTATCTGCTGTGCCGGAGCTTTCGCGAGGAATCCCTCGTTGTTCAGCTTCTTTGACAGAAATTCGATATCCTTTTCCGCCGCCTTGCGCTCCTTTTCAAGCCTTGCAAGCTCCTTTTCCTTGTCAACAAGCTCGCCCATGGGCATGAATATCCTCGCGCTGTCGGTCACCACCGTGATCATTCCCTCGGTATCCGAAACGTTTTCGTTCACGCTGAACTCACCCGCTCCCGCCAGCTTTTCAAAGAACGCGCGGCAGCCGCCGAACAGCTCGGTAAACTTGGTTTCCACCAGCATGGTGACCTTTTTGGAGGGCGGCACGTTCAGCTCATTCCGCTGAGCGCGTATCGCTCTGACAGCCGCTACGACGCGGGAGAATTCCTCCTGCTCTTTCGAGAAGTGCAGATTTTCGTCATACTCGCACCATTTCGCGACCATAACGCTCTCGCTTTCGCCTGCGGGCATGGATTGCCATATCTCCTCCGTGATATACGGCATAAAGGGGTGCAGAAGCTTCAGCACTCCGCGCATTACGTAAACCAGTACGCTCTGCGCCGCGAGCGCGGTTTCCCCGCCTGCCGCTATTCTCGGCTTGGTCAGCTCGATATACCAGTCGCAGTAGACATCCCAGATAAAGTCCACCAGATTCTGCACCGCTATTCCCAGCTCGTATTCCTCAAGATTTGAGGTAATGTTTCTGACAATATCATTGTAAAGGCTCAGAACCCACTTGTCCTCGATCGGGAGATTTTCGGGCAGATCCGCACTCTCAAAGTCCTCGGGCAGATTCATCAGAATATATCGGGAAGCGTTCCAAAGCTTGTTTGCGAAGTTGCGGGAGTTTGTGACCTTGGTCTCTGACCAGCGCATATCATTGCCGGGAGCGTTGCCCGTCACCAGCGTGAGCCGCAGCGCGTCCGCGCCGTATTTGTCAATGATATCCAGCGGATCTACGCCGTTTCCGAGGGACTTGGACATTTTGCGCCCCTGCTCGTCCCGCACCAGACCGTGAATAAGAACGTCCTTAAAGGGCTTTTCGCCTGTATGCTCCAGTCCCGAAAAAATCATTCTCGATACCCAGAACGGAATGATATCATAGCCCGTAACAAGGGTAGACGTGGGATAAAAATACTCGTAATCGGGAGTTTTCTCGGGCCAGCCCAAAGTCGAAAAGGGCCACAGAGCGGAGCTGAACCATGTATCGAGAGTGTCCTCGTCCTGCTTTACGGGTGCGCCGCACTTCGGGCATTTTTCAATGCCGTCAAGAGTTATTTCCGTGTGCCCGCATTCCTTATTCTGACAGTAGTAGGCGGGTATTCGGTGTCCCCACCATATCTGACGGGAAATGCACCAGTCGCGGATATTCTCCATCCAGTAGAGATATCCGTTTTCAAAGCGCTTGGGAACGTATCTCAGCTCTCCGCTCCTTACAACGTCGACAGCGGGCTTGGCAAGCTCCTTCATTGAAACGAACCACTGCATTGACGCGGTAGGCTCTACCGTCGTGCCGCAGCGCTGACAGGTGCCAACGTTGTGAACATGCGGTTCTACCTTTACAAGAAGTCCCTGAGCCTCAAGGTCGGCTACCATAGCCTTTCGCGCTTCGTATCTGTCCATGCCCGCGTACTTGCCGCCGATACCCTCGGAAACAGTCGCGTCGTCGTTCATCATGTGGATAACGGGCAGGTCGTGGCGCTTGCCCACCTCAAAGTCATTGGGGTCGTGAGCAGGAGTTATCTTAACGCAGCCCGTTCCGAATTCCATATCCACATAATCGTCTGCCACAACGGGAATTTCCCTGTCAGTGAGCGGCAACCTCAGCATTTTTCCCACAAGGTGCTTGTAGCGCTCGTCCTTTGGATTTACCGCCACGGCGCTGTCGCCGAGAAGCGTTTCGGGACGGGTAGTAGCTATTTCCACAAAGCCGCTGCCGTCCGCTATCGGGTAGTTTATGTGCCAGAAAAATCCGTCCTGTTCTTCGTATTCCGTTTCGATATCGGATATTGAGGTTTTGCAGTTTGGGCACCAGTTGATAATGCGTTCTCCGTGGTAAATAAGTCCCTTGTTGTAAAGGTCGATAAATACTTTCTGCACCGCCTTGGAGCAGCCCTCGTCCATCGTGAAGCGGTCTCTGCTCCAGTCGCAGGAGCTTCCCATTTTTCTTTGCTGATCCTTTATCCTGCTCCCGTACTTATCGTTCCACTCCCACGCGCGCTTAAGAAAGCCCTCGCGTCCGAGCTGCTGCTTGGTAACGCCCTCCTCTTTCATAGTCGAAACTATCTTCGCCTCGGTGGCAAGGGCGGCATGATCCGTACCGGGCAGCCACAGCGCGGAATACCCCTGCATTCTGCGCCAGCGGATAAGTATATCCTGAAGCGTGCAGTCCAGCGCGTGCCCCATATGAAGCTGCCCCGTGATGTTGGGCGGCGGCATTACAATTGTATAGGGCTTTTTGGCGGGGTCTCTCTCTGCGCGGAAATATCCCTTTTTCTCCCAGTTTTTATATATGCGCTCCTCAAATTCTTTGGGGGCGTAGGTCTTTGCCAGTTCTTTCCTCATTTATATATGTCCTTTCTTAATCGTATTCCTCTGAAATAAATTTAAAATCCTCGGTCTTGCCGATCTTATCAAGAACTCGGTTTTTTAACCGCTCCTCAAAGGTCTCCACCGCCTTATAGAACAGCATACTTCGGAAATCGCCGTTTGTGCACATCAGCATTACCCCGAGCGCCTCGAGATCAATCGGTATCCTGTTATTAAAGTTGCCGTAGTTGTCGGCGGCGGTGATATCGCCTTTATAATAGTCGATGACCGCCTGCGTTTCCTCCGCAGTGGCAGTCTCGGCGGCTATGTCCACCGCCTCGCCGTCGTAAAAATATTCGATGAACAGCCGCGATAACGTCTGCTTTTTGCCGATTATCTCCTTGGATATCATATCCGCCTGTTCCCTGACAAATTTCAGAACGCCTCTTTCGGACGCGTCGATATGCTTGAACCGGATATAGAACAGCCGTTTGCGTTCTCCCTCGGAAAACTCGACCTTACCGAGTATGCCGTCGCTGCCGTACACAGCCGACAGCGCGTTCGGCATATGCTTCCGCGGCACGGTGTAAATATGGACTTCGCTCCCGTACATCGGCGCGTTGTATGTTATCATCTGATACTCATCGTCGTAGTCGAGCTCTAAGCACTCGCAGTTCTCAACTCTGCCCAGCTCGCTGAATTTGAAGCTTCCCGCCGTAAATCTCAGCGGAATTTTATAAACACCCATCTATATCTCCTTACTTTCTCCTCGCTGAAAGACTTTTCACTGTCTCCTCATCGGGCGTTACGTAGACTGTTCTGTTATTGGTAAATATGACCATGCCGGGTTTTGCACCCGCGGGCTTTTTTACAAATTTCACCGCGGTATAATCCACGGGGACTTGCGAAGAACTGCGTCCCTTTGAATGATACGCCGCAAGCTCGGCAGCTTCGAGAATGGTTTCCTCGTCGGGAGCGCCCTTTTCGGCTGTCCTTATGATAACGTGCGATCCCGCGATATCCTTTGTGTGCAGCCAGATATCCGACGCGCGCGCGGTCTTCAGCGTAAGTGTGTCGTTCTGACGATTGTTTTTGCCCACAAGTATTTCATATCCGCTTGTAGAAACATACCTCAGCGGCTCGGTCTTTTTGATCTTCTCGTCGGTCTTTCCGCCGCGCAGATATCCCTGCTCGCGCAGTTCCCTGCGTATCTCGGCAAGCTCCGCCTCGTTTTCGGTGCGGCTTACGCAGTCAAACACGCTGTCAATGTAAACAAGCTCCTCGCCGCCTTTTTGGATAAGCTCGGTGAGCATTTTCTCGGCGGTGTCCAGCTTTCGGTACTCGGTGTAGTATTTCTGAGCGTTCTGCGCGGGAGTAAGACGCGCGTCAAGAGCTATCTCACGCGGTTCTCCGCTGTAAAAGTCCTCCAAAGTACACTTGGTCATGCCCTTTTCCAGGCGGTAAATATTCGCGTTTATAAGGTCGCCGCAGACTCGGAAAACCTCTCGCTCGGAGCATTCCGCAAGCTCCTTTTTCTGAAGCTCCAGCTTGCGGGAAACTCGCTCATAGCTGTTCATCAGCAGCTTCAGCAGGTCTCTGGCTCGCTGCTTGGTACGCTCGGTTCTGTCAGCCGCGGCGAAAAATACGTCCAGCAGGGAATTGGCGCTGTCAGCGTGGGAAATGAGCATAGCGGTGGAGTACTGCTCGATATTGACAAAGCAGAAATCCTTTTTTCTGCCGCCGATTTCGCTCACAATAGTATATTCTGCCGCGCCGTCAAGGGCTTTTTTTGCTTTTGAAAGAAAGAAAAGCACCTTGTCCCTCATGCTTTCCGTGAGGTCGGCGCAGACTATATCAACGTCCCTTGCGGCATAAAATGCACACTCTCTCGCAAAAATGGGTGAAATTCCCTCAAGAACCGAGAGAAGCCGCTTTGCCAGCCGTTCGGGGCTGCCCTCAAGACGCGCCCATACGTCCTCGGGAGATACCTCCAAAAGGTTCAATCGCTCCGCCCGCGGCGGAGTTTCATAGGGAATATTCGGCAGCACGCGCCGCACAGACGATATATCGTCTGTAACGCGTTTTATGCTGTCCACGACTCTGCCATCCCTTATGAGGATAATGTTGCTGTGCCGTCCCATTATCTCGGCGGCAAGGGTATTCGTAACGATATCCCCGATTTCGTTCAGGCACTCAAAATCAAAAAATATAATGCGCTCCAGCCCGTCCTGTCTTATATCGGTCAGCCGTCCTCCGCCGAGGTGCTTTCTCATAAGCATACAGAACATAGGCGGCTGCTGAGGGTTGTCAAAGGCAGCTTCGGTCAGATTTACCCGCGCCGAAACGCTGTTCGCGGACAGGATAAGCTTTTTAGCCCCATCGCGGCAGCGCAGGGCTATGACTATTTCCTCGCGGGAGGGCTGATAAACCTTGTCGACCCGCGACCCTATAAGCGGCATAAGCTCCGCTTTTACAAGATGAAGAAAAGCTCCGTCAAGCGACAAGGAAATCCCCCCTTAAAAATTTGTTGCGCAAACGCTGACGATTATACGTAAAAGAACGGCTCAACATTGCTATCCGCCACGAAAACGGGCACAGCGTTGTGGAATCTGGTAACAAGCGCCGCTATCCTGTGGGGAGCGCACTGCTCCGTGCCGTAGTGTCCCGCATCAATAAGTATCATGCCTGTGTTCAGAGCCTCTATCCAGTAGTGATATTTGATATCTCCCGTGATTATAGCGCCGCAGCGTTTTGCTCTGGCAAGCTTCATGGTGGTGTCGTTCAGACCGCTGCCGCAGCTTACCGCTACTCTTTTTATTTCGATATCAAGTCTTGTGTACTTGATGTTTTCTATTCCCAGACTGGTCTTGCAGTGCTCCGCAAGAGAAACTGGGGTAAACGCGAAGGGCAGGTCTACCACCGCCCCAAAGCCTATACCGTTAGGCTTTGTGACCTCAAGCACCTCTTTTTTCTTGAACTCCAGCATTTCCAGCAGAGCGTCGTTCACGCCGCCCTCGGAAACGTCGAAATTGGTATGAATGCATATCGCGCTTATTCCCGCGCGGATAAGATTAAATACGGGACTGCCCGCCGGTACGGTTTTAAGCGGGTCAAAAATTACGGGGTGATGGGAGATAATAAGATTGGCTCCGTTTTTGACCGCCTCGCCTATTACCTCGTTGGTTATGTCCAGTGCGCAGCAAATGCCGGAAACCTCCGTGCGTCCGTTCCCAACCAGCAGACCGATATTATCGTCGGCAGCCGCGAATGAAAAGGGAGCAATGGTGTTTAAGTACTGTAAGATTTCATTTACCGTCATATCAGTTCCTCAGCTTTCTTAAGAATTATGTCCGCGTTTTGGCGGAGTATCTCCGCGGACCCTCGAAAATCCGCGGACTTATCCATACCTCGCGCGTTTTTAAGCAGCTTTTCAGCTGTCAGCCGCAGAAATTTCGGGTCAGTTATCTTTCCCGTTAAAGCGAATATCTCGTCGATTTCACACGGCTTTCCCGTATGCCGCACAAGCATTACCGCGTACCCACGGCTGCCCTCGTATGCGGTGCGTTCCTCAATTATCTCAAATCCCGCGGAATATAGCCGTCTGCGCAGAATGTCGGACTTTGTCATGGGCTGCAAAATAAATCGGGTATCCTCTGTCAGAAAGCCGCAGCCCTCCACGATATCAGCTATAAGCTCTCCGCCCATTCCGCAGATAACCACATCGTCGGCGTGATCTATCGCCTTCAGACCGTCCGAGAGCAGAACGCGGACGTTTGTCACGCCCGTCTGCTCAACGGTCCTGCGCGCAGCCTCCAAAGGACCTTCTCTTACGTCAGACGCGATGACCGACCGCGCTCCGTTCTGCGCGAGATAGCAGGCGAGCAGCGCGTGATCTGTGCCGACGTCGGCGACTGTCGTCCCCTTACGGCACAGATCCGCCGCTGTTTTCAGCCTGCTGTCAAGTGAGATCATCAGTTTCCGAGAGCCGCGTTGAGCTTAGAAACAATCTCGTCCGCGTCAACGCCGTGCACCATGCATGCCTGACCAACGCTCTCACCCCTGGAGGAGGGGCAGCCAAGGCAGTGCATACCCATCTCAAAGAAAATGGGAGCAGCCGCCTCGGGGTTGAAATCCAGAATATCGCCGATAATAGTATCTGTTGTAACGTTCATTTTTTTATATCCTTTCTTTTGCAAACCGCTGGAGCTTGCACAATTATACATAATATATTATACCATATTTTTTGCGTTTTGTCCAGTAGTATAATGTTATTTTTCGGACTTTTTGGCAAAAAACGCTTATAACGCATATATTGATCGCCTTATCACTTTACATTATCCATTTAAAGTGCCATAATATAAAATCAACACAAATTATTCCTGCCCGCTTTTTCCATGGTCTGAAAATTTACTTTGTATTCCGTTTTGGGGGCGATGCACGGTCGATTTTGCGCATAAATAAGCTGCGTATACGGTCTTGCGGGACGGCTTATGCCGTCCCGCAATTGTTGTATATAATCCATCTGAGCGCTTTGCGCGGTTGTTTACCGATTTTTCTCCGCGGAAAGTTCCTTAATTGTGCGCAAAATCTCCGCTAATGCCTTTTCGGGGCAGTCATCGGGTACATCCCTGACCGCGTTCTCCATGGGACATATCCCCGTGCCCGCCCGGTTTATGATTTTTTCGGCAAGGCAGCCGTATGAGCTTTTTATCCCATGCGAGCACAGCAGTATTTCCGCGCCCTTGCTCATTGTGCTCCCGTATACCTCGCTTACTCTTAGCAGAACATACAGGAATGCCGCCGCTCTGCCCACTACTTTATCCGCCGCGGAAAATCCCGACATATTACGGTTATCTTTCACAAGCTCCGCTAAAGGCTTTACTCCGCGTTCAGTGCTCGTGTAAAGCTCTTCGCACCTACATATTGCTACGGTATAGCCGCCGCTTTCAAGAAGCTCTTTGGCTTTCTTAAGGTTTTCCGTTTGATTTATCATTTCAGTTTTCCATAATCCTCGTCGTAAATAGCATAATAAACCTGCCCAATATGGCAGGTGAGCGTAACTCCCAAAAGAAAGCTCACCCCAAAAGCGGGGGAGTTCAGGCTGAAGAAAAAGCCTATTTGCCGCGCGATCTCGACGCATGAAATTTCAAAAAGGTCGGAATATGCACAGCAAATTCTGACCGGTTACCGCAATATCGCGAGTGAACAAAGCGAATGGCGCGTGCTTGCGGTAATTTTGGAATTTTTTAAATAATCCGCTTTAAGTCAACCTTTATATGCAATCCGGGTTCTCCCGCGCAGTGGGGAGCTCAGATTGTATATGAACAGGCTGCGCCTATCTGTTCCGTTCTTTCATAACCCTTTCGATCTCTCTGCCCGCGTCGCGCTTTGCCATATCCTCGCGCTTGTCGTGGAGCTTTTTGCCCTTGCACAGCCCGACCTGCACTTTAACGCGGCTGTCCTTGAAATAGAGCGAAATCGGAATAAGCGTAAATCCGCCCTGTTTAACCTGCCCGAACAGCTTGAGAATTTCCTTTTTGTGAAGCAGCAGACGGCGCACCCGATACGGGTCGCGGTTGAAGATGTTTCCCTTTTCATAGGGGGCGATGTGCATATTTCTGATAAATGCCTCGCCGTCGTCAATGGATATCCATGAATCCTTAAGGTTCACTCCGCCCTGCCGTATGGATTTGACCTCCGTACCAAACAGTTCTATTCCCGCTTCATAGCTTTCAATAATAAAGTATTCGTGCCGCGCCTGGCGGTTTTCGGTAATGGTTTTTGTGTTCATTTGCCCTCCCGATGCTAATACTAATTTCCCATTGAAAGTGTACACCAAAAAATCTTCGTAAAAACCATATATCAAAGTTTTCGCTCAATTTTTTATACACTTTCTAACGGGAATAAGTATAAGTTGACGATAACGGTTATTGTGCCGATTCTGACGCGGTTTATACGATCCCGGCGGAATGTGAATAAGCCTGCCTGAATCGCGCGGCATTATCCGTCAGCCGATTTTGGCGGCTGAAATGCCCTTCTCCGAAGACTCGGAGAAGGGCAGTCCGTCGGCATTATGTATCGTCTTCCATGCCTATATTGTATCTGAGAATGCGCACAGCGTCCAGAGCGGTAACATATCCGTCACCGTCAACGTCGCCCGCCAGCTTCTGCGAGTATGTGTCCAGTGCTATATCGCCCGTAATCGCGCGGAGAATATAAACCGCGTCCAGCGAGGTTATGTTTCCGTCACCGTCAATATCGCCGGGGACTACTATCGTATAAGAAACATCGCTGTTTGCGGCTCTGGCGGTCATGCCGGTGGAGATATATTTTCCTCCGTCGGCGACCGTTCCGTCCGCGTTAAGCACCATTACCGCCTCGCCGTTCTGGATGGAGTTTCTGAACTCGTTGACGGTGAACTTCTTCTTGAACGCGCCCGCAATAGTGAGCTTGCTGTGGTCTATATCAAAATTGTTGGAAATGATCTCAAAATTCTGGAGCACAGAGCTTATAAAGTAATCTCCGCCCTCGGAGAGCTTCACCTCAACCAGTCCGTTCACTACCGTAACGTCGTTGAGAAGCTCGGATTTGCTGTTGTTCCATTTATAAAGACGGTATGTACCGTTTTGATATTTTTCCGATACGTCCAGCGTTATCTTTGCCATGCCGGGGAAAACTCCCGTTTCCGCAAAGGAGAAAAGCCGATAGTCGCTCGCGCTGCCGACCTCAAGGCGTATCTTTTCCTCGTTTGCCGAATGGTACTTTATCTCGGGGTTGAAATCCTTGGGAGCAACAAGATCCTTTCCGTTAAATTCCCATGTATATTTGTAGCCGTCGCGGGTGGTGCCGGTGCGGGCAAGTATCTTGTTTTCGCCGTAGATAGCGTCAAATTCGCTCTTGGGGATAACCGAGGGGACAGAAAGAGAGGTAGTGCTGAGTCCCGCGATTGCGTCCTGATATGCCTTTATTGCGGCGTTTGCACGGGTCACCGAGGCGTCGCTGTCAGCCGCCGCGTCTTTAAGCTCCGCTACCGCCGCAGAGAATTTAGCCCAGCTTGCCACCGAGTAGTCCTCTTCTTTAAAGTTCTTGGCGGCAGCTACAAGGTCGTTGAGCACCTTTTTGGTGGAGGAATCCACACCGCCCACAAGCTCCTTGCGTGCCTTTTCCAGTCCGTCGAGAGCGCTCTTCAGCATATCCGCGTCGGCATTTGCGTAGGAGTATATGGTCTTGGCAGTGGTGAGCGCTACATTGAAGTTGTTCCATGTAGTGGCGGTATAGCTCTCTTTCTTGTATGCCTCGCACTCCGAAATAAGGGTTTGCAGGCGCACCTTGGTGCTTGAGGGGCTTGTTCCGTCAAGGAAGTAAATTTTTATCGTTGCGGTGCAGTTGGAGTTTTTACTTGAGGAGGAGAACAACGTAACCGTAACGTCCACGCTTGCGGGCGCTGAAATATCCTTGACTATGTGATCCTTGTCAACATATTTGGACAGATCCCAATCGTCGATAAACAGGTCGTAATCATCGATGTGATCGGTATCGTCGGGGTCGTACGCATTGTAGGTGGGGTACTCGGGGTCGTAGAAGAACTTGGGGAGCTCCGAGCCGTCCGACAGCTTCACGGAAGCAAGTATCTTGTTTTTGAGAGCGTTCTCATTCAGTGTTTCTCCCGACATATAATAGTAAACCGAGGGAGTGGCGGTAATGGAACGCTGTCCCGATGTGCCGATAAGGTTTCCGCTGATATTTTTGGTCGGAATATCAAGCGCTACAAACCACGAGGGTACGCTGGTTAGGTAGTTCTTGCTCAGGTCAACGCTGGACAGGCTTATGCAGCCGCTCAGATCCACCGAGTTGAGGTCGGAGGAGCGCAGCAGGTTGTTTGAAAGGTTCAGCGTGCGCAGTCTTACCATGTATTCTATCGCCTCGGGAACACCCTCAAGCTCCATGTTGCTGAGATTGAGCGAGGTGACTTTCTGGAGGTCGGCAAAGGTGATGCTTCCCACGTCCTTCTTGGTGGCGGTGCGGAAAGCTCTCTCCAGCTTATCCTGAGCCTCGGTGCTGCTGTCCGTTTCAAACATATAATAAGGCACGATGTCAAAGTCGTCGTAAATTGTATTTGATGTTGCCGCCGTAACGGGAGCGTTCAGCACTGCCGGAACAGAGGAAACGGACAATGCCGCTGCCGTCAGCGCGGTTAGAAATCTTTTTCTGAATGTCATAAATAAACTTCCTTTCAAAATCCGAATATATTTTTCCCGTTGGTTCGGCTTTCAACGGCGCACTGCTTCCGATAGCCGAACGCATATCGCTTTGCGGAGCTGTTTTTATTACCGCCGCGCATATATACAATTACAGTATAACACATTCTTTCGGTTTTGGCAATAGTGTTTGAAAAATTTTTGGATTTTTTTTGTGAATTTCCCATTGAACAAATACCATATGTTGACGGTAAATTTAACATTTGACGGGTTATTGTCGATAATTCACAAAAAAATCTGTTTTAAAAACCCGTTAAATGTAAACCAATTTTTCAAATTCTTGATAAAATCCCTTGCAATAATTTTGATTTTGCTGTATAATAGTTAAGAGCATATTTTCGGTATCTGCCCGCCTATATGCGGTCTGATTTGCAAACGGGCAGAAATATTAAGTCGACGCGCGTTCCGTGCGTTGAGAAAGGACATTATAATGCCTCTTGAAGAAATAAACAGAGAATTTTCCTTCCCGCTTCAGAAAATACTTGACGAGTTTAAGCTGGAAGTGCTCTATATGCCGGAAAACGGGGGTAACTCCCTTATTTCAAACAACGATACCAACCGCCCCGGGCTGCAGTTTGCGGGGTTTTACGAATATTTTGACAACAAGCGCATTCAGGTTATGGGAAAGATGGAAAGCGCCTATTTGTCGGGACTGGAGTCGGAAGTGCGCAGAAAGCGTATCGAAGACCTGCTGAGCTATCGTTTTCCCGCGCTCATAATCACCCGCGGACTGGATGCGTTTCCCGAAATGCTGGAGCTTGCCCCCAACTACGGCATACCCATTCTGCGCAGCGAGGAAAGCACGTCTATATTTATTTCCAAGCTGATGGCGTTTTTGAATTTGCAGCTTGCTCCCAGGATAACCCGCCACGGCGTACTTATCGAAATATACGGCGAGGGCGTGCTTATTCTCGGTGAAAGCGGCGTGGGTAAGAGCGAAACGGCTATCGAGCTTGTAAAGCGCGGTCATCGTCTGATAGCGGACGACGCGGTGGAGATAAAAAAGGCGAGCAACATTACCCTTGTCGGCAGCTCTCCCGATAATATCCGACACTTTCTGGAGCTTCGCGGCATAGGCATAATCAACGCGCGGCAGCTGTTCGGTATCGGCGCTGTAAAGACCAGCGAGAAGATCGACATGGTAGTCGAGATGGAGCTGTGGAATCCCGAAAAGACCTACGACCGCATGGGCGTAGACACGCATTTTATGACTATTCTCGGCGTTAAAGTGCCGCTGCTCAATATTCCCGTAAAGCCCGGCAGAAATCTGGCTGTTATCCTTGAGGTAGCGGCTATGAACAACCGTCAGAAGAAGATGGGGTACAACGCTGCTAAGGACCTCCTCCGCCAGCTCGGTATCGATTCCGACAGCGAGGAGATAATGTCCGACCTGAATCTTTAATATCCGGCGAAAGGAACTGATTTATGTATAATATAGGTATAGACCTCGGCGGCACAAATATCAAAGTGGGTCTGGTAGATGAAAATTACAATATCGTGTCGAAGGCTACCGCCAAAACTAATCTTCCGCGACCCGCGGAGGAGATATGCGGAAGCATTGTGGAAACCGTGTGGGACGCGCTTAATCAGGCGAAAGTAACTATCGGAGAGGTAAATTCGATAGGCATAGGAACCCCGGGCGTAGCCAACAGAAACAGGGGAATAGTACTGTACTCCTGCAACCTCGGCTTTGACAATACCGATCTGCGCACGCTTATCAAGTCGAGGCTCGGTAAGGAGGTATATGTGGAGAACGACGCCAACGCGGCGGCATTCGGCGAGGTGCTCAACGGCGCGGGCAAGGGCTGCAGGGATGTTGTGGTTGTAACGCTGGGCACAGGCGTAGGCGGCGGAATAATCATTGACGGCAAGATATACACGGGCTTCAATTTTTGCGGAGCGGAGCTGGGACATACGGTCATTCAGTACGGCGGGCGGCAGTGCGGCTGCGGGCGCAGGGGCTGCTTTGAGGCATACAGCTCGGCAACGGCTCTGATAAATATGACTAAGGAAGCGATGGAAGCCCGACCCGACAGCAAAATGTGGGAGATCGCGGGCGGCTCTTTGGACAACGTTGACGGCAAGACGGCTTTTGACGGCTGGCGAGCGGGCGATGAAGCGGCTGTCGGTGTGGTGAATATGTATATTGAGTATCTGGGCTGCGGACTTACCAACATTGTCAATACGTTTCAGCCCGAGGTGCTGCTGATAGGCGGCGGTATATGCAAGGAGGGCGAAAACCTCACAAGACCGCTTGAGGAGTTTATAAAGAGGGAATGCTACTGCATAGACCCCTCACGAAGCACGAGGCTTGATATCGCAAAGCTGGGCAACGACGCGGGAATAATCGGCGCGGCATATTTATATACTATTGCAGAGTAATATTCTATCAAGACTGAATAAGGGCATCTCTAAAAAACGATTTGAAAAGTAAAAATTGACAGAGTGCGTCGGTTGCAAGGAAAGTTTCCTTGCAAGGAGGTTTGAAAACGCAGACGGCGTGCGCTGACAATTTTTGGCTCAAACAAGGTTTTTAGAGGTGTCCATAAGTTGACTTTCCGTCCCGGAGCTATGAGGGAGAACATATGAATTACAGCGAAATTGAAAACATCTGCAATAAATATGAATGTACATTCCTGAGAAATTTTACGCTTGCACCGAAAACCTCAATAAAGATCGGTGGCGAGTGCGATATTTACACCGAGCCGAATTCGGAGGAGTGCCTGATCGAGCTTCTTGACGCGTGCCGCAAAAGCTCGCTGCCGTATTTTATTCTCGGCAACGGGAGCAATCTGCTGATAAAGGGATTTGGCGGGGTGGTTATCGCGACGGGCTCTATGCCGGCAAATTATTCCGCGGAGGGAAATATCATTACCGTCGGCGCGGGCGTGCCACTGTCGCATGTCTGCCTCTGCGCGCTGGGACGTTCGCTTTCGGGAATGGAGTGCCTTTACGGTATCCCGGGCTCGGTGGGCGGCGCGCTTTATATGAACGCGGGTGCTTTCGGCGGCGAGATGAAGGATATCGTGAGGTCGGCAAGGTGCGTGAATGAGCGCGGCGAGATCGTAAATATATCCGCAGGGGAGATGAACCTGCGCTACCGCGGCAGCATTTTTTCGGAAAACGGGTGGTGTATACTTTCGGTCACAATGGAGTTTGTTCCGGGTGATAAGCTGACGATAAAGTCACGAATGGGAGAGCTTATGCAGAAGCGCCGCGACAAGCAGCCGCTGGAATATCCGAGCTGCGGAAGTACATTTAAAAGACCGGAGGGCTATTTTGCGGCGGCTTTAATAGAGGAATGCGGTTTGAAAGGCTGCACCGTCGGCGGGGCACAGGTCAGCGAGAAGCACAGCGGCTTTGTGATAAACAGGGACGGAGCGAGCTTTGAGGACGTAATGCGGCTTGTGGAGCATATCAAGAGGACGGTAAAAGAAAAGAAAGGCGTTGAGCTGGAATGCGAGATGCTTGTTCTTGAGTAGAGCGGCGGGGACGGAAGGCGAAAGGTGAAAAGCGATGGAATTTGTTATCGTAACGGGAATATCGGGCTCCGGTAAGTCCTCCGCGGTAAAGGTGCTGGAGGATATAGGCTTTTTCTGCATTGACAATATGCCGCCGCAGCTTATCCCCAATTTTGCCGCGATGTGCAATGAAAATACCGAGATAACCAAGGTGGCGATTGTCACGGATATCCGCGGGGGAGCGATGTTTTTTAAGCTAAGCGAATGTATCGCAAAGATGCATATCGCGGGCATAGACATCAAGGTGCTGTTTCTCGAGGCGAGCAAAGAGGTACTGATGAAGCGCTATAAGGAGACCCGCCGCAAGCACCCGCTCGACGAGGTGTCAAACGGCGATATCTCAAAGGCGATAGACGCTGAGATAGAGCTTCTGAGCGAGATACGCGAGGATGCGGACTACATAGTGGACAGCTCCTTTTTAAGCAGCGGACAGCTTAAGGAGCAGATAGCGGATCTTTTCCTCGATAAGCCCACCGACAGAATGATGGTGAGCTGTATGAGCTTCGGGTTCAAGTATGGCGTGCCGAGCGAAGCTGATCTGGTGTTCGACGTGCGCTGTCTGCCCAATCCCTTTTATCTGCCCGAGCTGAAGCACAAAACGGGGCGTGACGCGGAGGTAAGGGATTATGTGATGAAGTTTGAGCAGTCGCGCGTGCTGCGTGATAAGCTGCTTGATATGATAGAATTTCTGCTGCCGCACTATGTCGCGGAGGGTAAGAGCCGTCTGGTAATAGCTTACGGCTGCACGGGCGGAAAGCACCGCAGCGTTACCTTTGCGGAGCTTACCGCGGCTTTTCTAAGGGAAAGGGAGTGCAAGGTGAAGATACTGCACAGGGATATTGAAAAATAATAAATTCCGAAGCCGCTTTAAAATAGCTAAATATCGATAAGGGGTGGCAGTTATGTCCTTTTCGTCGGAAATCAAAAGCGAATTATGTCATATATCGGATATGAACCGCTCCGATATGCCGGCTATGCTTTACGGGCTTTTTTACGCGGGCAGGATAATTGACGGCAGAGCGGCGATACAGACGGAGAACGCGGACCTTGTGGCGGCGGCACGGCAGCTTACGGAAGAGGTTTTCCCGAATGTAAGACATGAGACCACGCGGCTGGTAAAAAACGGCGGTTCGCTTTTTACTTTTACCGTAAAAGACGGCTATGAGCGTATTCGGGAAAGATTCGGGGATTTCTCGGAGAATACGCGGATAAATTCCGCGGTCGTATCGGGGAACGACGACGAAAGCGGAGCGTTTTTGCGTGGCGTTTTTGTTTCCTGCGGTTCGGTAACCGATCCGCAAAAAGAGTATCATCTGGAGCTTGTGCTGCCCTATAATACCCGTGCAAAAGCGCTCCACAGCTTTATAAACGAGCACGGTATGGCGATAAAGACAACTCAGCGAAGCCGCGGGCTTGTGCTTTACGCAAAAGAAAGCGAACTGATAGAGGATTTTCTGACCTATATCGGAGCGGCATTGCGTTCGCTTGAGATAATGCAGGTCAAAATAGAAAAGAGCGTCCGAAACCGCGTAAACCGCACGGTGAACTGCGAAACCGCAAATCTTGACAAAACGATAAACGCCGCAAACAGGATCTGCGAGGATATAGAGTTTTTGCTTAGAGAGCGGGGCGCGGATTATCTTAAGCCCGAGCTGAGAATGACCGCGCTGCTTCGTCTGGAAAACCGTGAGGCTTCCTTAAGTGAGCTGTGCGAGCTGCTGTCGGGTTCGTCTTCGGGTGAAAAGCCGCTTAGTAAAAGCGGGCTTAACCATAGGTTAAAAAAGCTGTCGAAAATGGCGGAGGAGCTGCGTTTACAGGCTGCAAACGCCCAAAACGACAGATAATCAAAGGAGGATAACAAATGAAAGTAATTCTTGTAAACGGCAGCCCACATGAAAAGGGTTGTACATTCACGGCGCTCAGCGAAGCGGAAAAGGCTCTGAACGCGAATGGCGCGGACACCGAGATTTTCTGGATAGGCAGCAAGCCAATTCAGGGTTGTATCGGCTGCGGAGCCTGCCGAAAAATGGGACGCTGCTTTTCTGTGGACTGCGTGGCAGACTTTGTTGAAAAGGCAAAGGGCGCGGACGGATTTATCTTTGGATCGCCCGTTCATTACGCGGCGGCAAGCGGCTCTATAACCTCGTTTATGGACAGAGCGTTTTATTCGGGCGGAGCAAACTTTCAGGGAAAGCCCGCAGCGGCTGTGGTAAGCTGCCGCAGAGGGGGAGCCTCCGCAACCTTTGATCAGCTAAATAAGTATTTCACCATAAACTGTATGCCGATAGTGTCCTCGCAGTACTGGAATCAGGTTCACGGGAATACTCCCGAGGACGTGCTTAAGGACGAGGAAGGACTTCAGACCATGCGCACACTGGGTAATAATATGGCGTGGCTGCTTAAATGTATTGAAGCGGGGCGCGAAAAAGGGATAGCATTCCCCGAACGGGAAGAGGTCGTTCGCACCAACTTTATAAGGTGACGAAAAAGCCTATTGACAACACAATGTCGGCGCATTAAATTTCAAAAAGCGCACATTTGCCAAATGGCAAATGTGCGCGGTTTCCGTTAGGCATGCGGAGTGAAGCGTAGCGTAACGGAGTATGACTAACGGAAATTTTGAAATTTTTTTAAATAATCCGCTCTAAGTCAACCTTTATATACAGTCTGCGGCAGCTGTTTACGGCTGCCGATTTTCTATTTCCTGTCCTGCTCATATTGAACGAATTTGTCCAGCATTTCTATTGCCAGCTGCCGCGCTGCGCTGTCCAGTCGTTGCAGCTTTTTAATAAGCTGCCGCTCGTAGCTCTCGCTGTCTGTATTGCTGACTGCTCCTAGGAGCAGCATATCGGGCGTGGTTTCCAGCGCGTCGCATATCCTGACAAGCACATCAATGCTCGGTATGGACTTTGCCGTTTCAATGCAGGAAATATATTTGTCCGAAAGCCCCGCGCGTTCGCTTACCTGATACTGCTTCATACCCAGTTCCCTGCGCCGCCTTGCGATCCTTTTTCCCAAATCCTTATAATCAACGTACATCACGATCACCTCTTAATATATGGTATCAGTATTATACATTAAAATAAATCCATTATAAGTCATAAATATGGCTTGACAATAGAAAATATTTGTGTTATAATAGGAAAAACGGAAAAAAATCCGCTTTTAGATTGATTTTTGGGGGTAGTTTGGCATGGCAGAATTTCCCGAGGGAGCTTTCAGGATAGAAAACGGAACCGAATATAGTATGGAATTTACACCGCAAAGCCGTTGGGACTGCGAAATTTCCGCAAAATACCGTGACGGGGCGAGAGGAGTTCTGCGGTTGAATATCCGCTTTGACTCAACGGAAACCTCGCTTGACATATCGGTGAGAAACTCAAAGGGAGCGGCGGTAATGTCGGACAGGCTATGCGCCGATAATTGCGGGCATGTGGATATTCCCGACGGGATACGCTTTTGCGAACTGAACAACATCCGCGTATCAAAGGGGAAATATCCTATGTTGTGCCGCAGGGGATATATTATATTGAGTTCAGTCACGGTGTGCTGGCAGGAGCGGAGGGTAGCGGGGAAATGATTTTTTCCGTTTCGATCCGGAAATAATGTTTTCGTGGCAGTCGGTTTTCGGCTGCCGCGGTTGTTATATGTATAATAATAATTCCTCATTGAAAGTGTAAAAAATCTTCGCAATAACTCTGGTATATGGTTTTTGCGAAGATTTTTTACACTTTCTAATGGGAATAAGTATAAGAGGTCGACATACCTCCCTATTTTATCTCTTGACTTAATGGAGTAATTGTTGTATAATTGAAAAAAGTAAGGACAGAAAGGCGGGAAAGGCTTTGAAGCAGATACTTATAATTGATGATGATATTCATATTGGAAATATGCTGGAGGAAACGCTTGAAAGGGAGGGCTACGCTGTAATCCGAGCCTATTCGGGTACGGAGGCGCTGTTGGTGCTTTCACAAAAAACGCCCGACTTGGTGTTGCTGGATCTTATGCTGCCGGGGCTTTCGGGCGAGGAAGTGCTCCCGAAAATCAAGGGAATACCGGTTATTGTGGTGAGTGCAAAATTTGACGTTGACAATAAGGTGAATATGTTGTTGGGCGGCGCAGCGGATTATGTGACCAAGCCCTTTGATACAAAAGAACTGCTTGCGCGTATAGCAGTGCAGCTTAGAACCGCTCCCGAATTGTCAAGCGAACTGCGATACGATTTGATAACACTTGATTTGAATATGCACACCGTGACTCTCTGCGACAAGGAGGCAAGGTTAACACGCACGGAATTTGCCATCTTAAAGCTGCTTATGATGAACCCCACACAGGTTATAACCAAATCCCTTATGCTTGACCGAATCAGCGAGGATACCCCCGACTGCACGGAAAGTTCCCTTAAAATACACATCAGCAACCTGCGCAAGAAGCTCCGCGACATTAGCGGAAAGGACTATATCGAAGCCGTCTGGGGAATAGGGTTTAAAATGCGCGCCGATGTAAGGACGGAATAATAAATGTGCTGTATTAAATAATATTTTATGCTATTAAGATATATTGACGAAATGCTGAAATTCTGTTAAGATATGTTGACCAAAAGCTGAATTATTAAAAAGAATTTCCCGCACCGCTGCAAACAACGCTTTGCGTTGTTTGCGCTATCTCGCCATGAAAGCTCCGCCCGCTTCGCGGGCTGCGCTTTCACGGCGGATTGCGGGAAATTCATGCGTGGGCGCACAGTGGATTTAGGCTTTCAGCGCTTTTGACTTCTTGATTATTTTGTTGTTCTAAATGGGGCAAACACCCTAAGCTAAATTATTATTTACGCAATCTTTACTTTTTTCTTTACCGATTTCTTAACCCGCATAAGCTAAAATAACATCATTAAATAACGGAGGTAAGGAAAATGGAGTATGTATTAAAAACAAGAAATCTGTGCAAAAGCTACGGACATTTCAAAGCGCTTAACGGGCTTTCCATGAATGTTCCCAAGGGAGCGATATACGGCTTTGTGGGAAAAAACGGAGCGGGCAAGACAACGCTTATACGTCTTATATGCGGCTTGCAGTACCCCACTTCGGGAGATTTTTCCCTTTACGGTATACCCAGCACGGAGGAAACCATTACAAAATCCCGCCGCAGAATGGGTGCGGTTGTGGAGACCCCCTCAATTTATCTCGGAATGACCGCGGAGGACAATTTAAAGGAGCAGTTCAGAATATTGGGTCTGCCCTCGTTTGACGGGATAAGCGATCTGTTGAGGCTCGTGGGACTGGAGAATACGGGCAAAAAAAAGGCGCGCAATTTCTCATTAGGCATGAAGCAGCGATTGGGTATTGCGATAGCTTTGGCGGGAGATCCCGATTTTCTGGTGCTGGATGAGCCTGTGAACGGTCTTGATCCTCAGGGAATTATTGAGATAAGAGAGCTTATATTAAAGCTTAACAGCGAGCGTCAGATAACCGTTCTCATTTCCAGCCATATTCTGGAGGAGCTTTCCAAGCTTGCGACCCAATTCGGATTTATCGACGGCGGGCATATGCTGAAGGAGATAAGCGCGGAGGAACTGGAAAAGGCTTGCAGAAAATGCACAAGAGTCGAGGTAAGCAACACAGGGGCACTTGCGAGAGTTCTGGATAAGCTGGGGCAGGAGTACAGCGTTATCTCGGCAAATCAGGCGGATATTTACGCGAAAATAAACATAACCAAGCTGACCCTCGCGCTGGCGGAGGAGGGCTGCGAGCTTATCTCCGTGGCTGAGCGCGACGAAAGCCTCGAGAGCTATTATGTGAGCCTTCTCGGTCAGGCGAGGGGGGCGGCAGAATGAGCAAGCTTCTGACGGCGGGATTTTCCCGTGTTTTCAAAAAAAAGACGTTTTACATCTGCCTAATAATCATGGCTGTTAACGGCGTTCTAAACGCACTGTCGATTTATTCGGACAAAGCGCTGGGGTATAATTCGACTCTTGATAGCATTTTCTTTGAGTACGTTCCGTTTATTCCGATACTTATGTCTGTTTTCTGCGCGCTGTTTATCGGAACGGAATACAGCGACGGAACAATGCGCAACAAAATAGTTTCGGGTCACAAAAGAAGTACGATATATCTATCAAATTTTATCATATGCGCTGCGGCGGGGCTGATGATGTTCGGAGCTTATTTTATCACATATCTTGGACTGGGCATTCCTCTTGTGGGTTTTTTTACAGAAGCGATAATAGCATTAGTGGGCTGCTCTGCCGCTTTGCTGCTGGCGGTCACGGGGATATTCACACTGATTGCCTTGACGGTAAAAAGCAAGTCTGCTTCCGCAGTAATATCTATTATCCTTGCTTTCACGATGATATTTGTGGCGGGAATACTTTACAGCCTTCTCCAACAGCCCGAATATTATCATGAATACGGTTACATTGGAATGAACTACCAAGACGATGCAACATCGGATAATTATGAATTTGGACTTCATATGGAATTTAATATGGAGGAAATGAACCCGTTAGATTCGGATAATAACGCAGCAGAGCCGGAGCTTATTCCAAATCCCAGTTATATAAGCGGAGTAAAGCGGCAGATATATCAGTTTATTTTAGACTTCACACCGGGCGGACAGTCGATTTTGATATCCTCACGCGACGTAAGCAATCCGTTGCTGCTGGCGGGGTATTCAATAATAATATCGGTCGTGACTACTGCGGCAGGGCTGATAAAATTCAATAAAATGAATCTTAATTGAGGTGAGTGGAAATGAGCAGGCTTTTATCCGCGAATTTTGCGCGGCTTAAGAAAAACAAACTGTTGTGGGTGGCTTTGGTATTTATGGCAGCAATATCCGTTTTTACCATGATAATGAATATTTCACAATCAAAGGAATGGGAAACCTATGGTGAAAAGCTGTATTTTGACAGCTGCTATTTTTTGCTGTCCCCTTTTATAGGGCTGTTTATAACGGTGACGATTGTATTTTTTCTGGGTGTTGATTACAGCGACGGAACGATACGGAATAAAATTACTGCAGGACATAAACGCGTGGAAATATACTCCGCGAATTTGATAACCTGTGTATTTGTCAGCACACTGTTTGATGTGGTTTGGTTGGCATTCGGTCTTATAGGGCTTCCTTTTATGGAGTGCGAGCAGGGGATAGGAGAAATACTGATTTATGTGCTGATTACGCTTCTTTTCAGCATTTCCACGGGAGCAATCGCCGCATTGGTCGGAATGCTGATATCAAATAAGGCAGGATCTACAACAACGGCAATACTGCTTTTCTTCGGTCTTCTTATTGTATCGAGCTATATAATACTTCAGTTGGACGAGCCGGAAATGTACAGTTATATGGCTATGACCAATGAGGGTACGCAGATTGTGGGACCCATTAAAAACCCGCAGTATATTGGCGGAGCGCTGAGAGTAGTGTTGGAGTGCATAGTCAACACGCTGCCCTCGGGACAAGCGGTAATGCTGTCAAACATGGCTCTTCAGCACACGGTTTTTGATATTGTGGTATCTGTATTCCTGACAGTGATAGTAAGCGCGATAGGAATCATTGCTTTTAACAAAAAGGATATTAAATAAAAAAGATAACAGGCAGTTTTAAAACCTGCCTGTTATTTTTTTATAATAATTAGCCTTAGAACAACATAATAATCAAGCAGGCAAAGGCACTGAAAGCATAAATTCACTGTTCGCCCACACATGAATTTCCCGCAATCCGTGGTTTAGACAACGCTTACGACAGCATAGCTGCCGAGCGTTGTTGCTAAACTTCATCATTTTTGTTTCGCCGACAGTCGTCAGCGATTTTGCTTCGCAAAACCACAAAAATGACGTTGAGAAAGTGAAACGGAATGAAGTAGAGATTTTACGGTGAGATAGCGCAAACAACGCAAAGCGATGTTTGCAGCGGCGCGGAAAATTCTTTTTAATAATTCCACTTTAGGTCAACATATCTTTACAGAATCTCAGCCCGGAGTCACCTTTTAACCGAGAGTAAACCTGCTTAGAGCAATACAGCATGATAACATAAATGATTACATATAACAAATGTTTCACGAGTCAATAACAAACGGTTGTAAATCTTTGCGTTATTACCTCGTGTTGTTTATTCGGGGAATATAATACTTATTGACAGCCTGTTGTTTTCATACTCTGCGGTAATGCTGCCGCCCATTCTCTCTATTAGAGTACGCGCTATCGCAAGACCAAGCCCCGTGGACTTTCTTGCGGCTTCGACGGTATAGAATCTGTCGAAAAGACGTCCTACCTGAATTTCACTAAGATCATTTGCTGCATTGGAGAATATTATTTCTCCCGCTTCGGTCAGGACGATTTTTAAATCCCCGCCGCTGTATTTTATGGCATTGCTGAGAAGATTTGAGAACACCCGCGCCAAAGCCGCGCCGTCAAGATTTCTCACCACAGCGTTTTCGGGTATTTCGATTTCCGGCACTATATGCCGCTCTCCCAGCGCTGTGTAGAACGCCGCCGCGCTTTCCTCAAGAACCGCGTTTATGTTTACAGGCTCGCACGCAAGTCCGTTGTCAGCGGTCAGCACCACGGAATACCTGAAAAGCTCCTCGGTAAGCTGCCGTAAAAGCTCGGAGCGATTGCGGATTATACCGATATAGCGGTTTTGGGTTTCGGACATTTCTTCCCGCTCCAACAGGTCAAGATAACCGAAAATGGCGGTGAGCGGCGTACGCAGGTCGTGGGAAATGTTGGTGATGGCGTTTTTTATTTCGGTATCGCCGCGCTGAAATCTGAGGCGCTCCGCACGGAGCTTTTTAAGCTCCGCATTTACCGCGGAGGCTAAGGTGCGCATTTTTTTGTCCCCCGACGATATTCCTATAAGAGTATTTGTGTCGATCTCCGACCGCTCCTTAAGCCCTTGGCTTATTTCGTCGGCGGCTCTTCGCACATAAATGAGCTTTACCGTAAGAAAAACGATGACAAGGGCAAGGACACCGATAATTATCCAATACATCAATCCTTGAAGTATTCCCACACAACAATAGGATTGGGCTTTTCTTTCTTTCCGAAGCGGAATTCGGGAAGATCGTTCCATGTCACCAGATGCTCGTTCTCAAAATACTCCTTGATCAAATCGTTGTTCAGGCGCTCCTCATTAGGGCTCGGAGTGCCGTCAAAGCTGATGCTGTCGTAGATAAAATCTCCGTTCCATATCATGTAGTACAGCCACATTGCGTTTTCGTCCGCGCATTGCTGCGGGTCGGGAAGGTATCCGCACTCGCTGAGCGCCAGCATCTTTCCCTCATAGGTATAATCCGCCAGTTTTTCATACTGGGAAACAAGCGGGGAGTGGTCTTCGCTGTTAGCGTAATAGTCAACACCCGCAATATCGTAGGTGTTGGGGTCAACCGCGCAGAATTTGCTCTGACCGTTCCACACCCAGATAATATTTGAGAGCTTGTGGTAGTTTTCCAGGCGGTCAAACATCATATACCACAGCCTTTGGTAGGTATCGGGATATGTGCCATCCTTTATCATTTTCTTGTCCTCGGTTTGCAACCCCCACCAGAACCAGCCGTCGCTTGCCTCGTGGAAAGGACGGAAAAGCACGGTTATCCCAAGGCTCTCCATTTCCTGCAGATAGCTGGCGATAAGGTCTATGTCATGAACCGCTACTTCGTACTCCTTTGTTCCGGGAGTGGTTGCCTTGAGCGGGTCAAAGTTGTCTATGGTCACGCCGTCGCGCTCCATATAGAAAGCCCAGCCGAGGTCGGGATTGTCAACGTCCCTCGGCACGTTCCAGTGCCATGTGAAAGTGACCAGTCCGCCGCTTTCCGTAGCCCACTTGATAGCCGCGTCAATCATATCGCGGCTGGAGTATGAGCCGGTGGTGAAAATAAAGTCAAAGCCCTTCATAGCGGGGATATCACCGGTGGCGTTGTAAAAAACAAGATCCTCATAGGTGTTGCTAAGATCCATCTGCTGCTGAGCGGAGAGCATCTGCTTTCCGTAAATGCTCTTGAGATAGTTGAACACTTCCATGGTGTTTTCATTCTCGCGGGCGTTGAGCGATACGGGCATTGACAGATCGACCTCACGGGAAGCCATTTCTGCCTTGAACGCGTCAAAATCCGTTTCGTAAGACAGCGCCGCTTCCATATCTATGTCCCCGTCCGCGGTTTTCTTTACGGGGTTGGACAAAATAACCGGGCTCTCTGTACCGTTGTCGTCGGTATCGCTGCTTACGGAATTATCCGAAGCAAGGTCAGAAGAGGCGTCGGAAACTCCCTCAGAGTATGCGTCGTCCTTTTGACAGGCGGTAAGCGACAGCGTAAGAGCCGCCGTGAGAATAAGCGATAAAAACTTTTTCATAAAAAATTCTCCCTTCATAAATTATCTGAACAGTGTGCACGTTCCGCTTGCACGGTAGTAGTCGATCCGCTTCTGTATAACTTCGCGGGTGGTCTTGTAATATGCTGCGAGACAGTCAATGCAGAAGAACTCCCGCACATTGCGCGAAATGAGCTTCTGATTTATGGCGATATCGTCTGAGCCGAGAGCCGCGCCGCATTCGCGGCAGGTTTTCCAGTTTTCCATTATTTCATGCCAACGAGCCTTGCCCTCAGAACAAGACAGTCGTGCGGCTCGATATTCGCGACGAAGCGCTCCGAGAACTTTCCGAGATTTTCATGCTTCCAACAGTCATAGATATCGAAGCCCCGTCCGCTTGCCGCGGGAAGTCCCATATCCCAGAACTGAAGCGACATCTCGCTTGTCCTGTCGCCGAAGTTGAACATACCGATGGCATAGCTGCCGTCCGACATAAGCTTTATCAGTGAGAATACGTTTTCGGGATTGTTCCACTGCTTTATGCGGTACGCTCCGCGACACTCTATATCCTGATTTATTGCGATAACGTCGCGGTTGGTGAGTATCTCCCTTGTAGCATCGGACATTTTTCTGATATCGCAGCCTATCATAAGCGGGCTGTTCATTATCGCCCACAGCGAGAAGTGGGTTTTGTACTCCGTATCGGTGCAGCCGCCGATCTTGGGCATAGCGCCCTCAGCGCCGTTGCCGCTGTCGGCAATAACGTTAACTCCGCCGTCGGCTCCCGCGTTTATCCATTCGTTGTTGCTTCCGCCGTGCATTCCCACTACCAGCATATCGATGTCGTTGTGGCAGTAATTACCGCCGTAGCACTCCTGACCCATTTGCGACAGCGCCAACCGTCTGATGGATTCCCAGCTGTCCTGGATATCACCTGTGGAGCGGAAAAGGTGAGCGCCGCTCTCGCGTATCCATTTGTAAACGTCATCGTTGCCCCAGTTGCAGGCTGAGAACATAATATCCCGACCGCAGTTGCGCAGAGCCATAGCCATTCTTTTGTAAAGAATCTCCCCGGGGATAAAATCGGGCTTGTAGCAGTAGTCGTACTTTAAGTAGTCCACGCCCCATTCCGCAAAGGTAGCCGCGTCGTCAAACTCATGTTCAAAGCTTCCCGGGTGACCTCCGCAGGTATGAGTTCCCGCGCATGAGTACATTCCGAATTTAAGCCCCTTTGAGTGTACGTAGTCCGCCACAGCCTTAATGCCGTTAGGGAATTTGTACTTATCGGGCACCAGCCGTCCGTTTTCGTCGCGCTGCTTTTCGCTCCAGCAGTCATCTATGACGATATACTCATACCCCGCGTCTTTCAGTCCGCATTCCACAAACGCGTCGGCAGCCTGCATGATAAGCTGCTCGTTTATCTGCCATGTGAAAGTGTTCCATGAATTCCAACCCATGGGAGGGGTCAGACCCAGATATTTATTGTCCATTGTCGTTTTCTCCTTTTAAGAATTCTGCCAAAAACTATATGAATTTATTATAACATATTACCGAAAAAAATACAACCTTTTATTTGTGCTTTTTGAAATTTCATGCGCCGAAATTGCGCGGCAAATAGGCTTTTTCTACAAACCGATGCGCGGATATTACTCCGCGCATTCGCTTTTTTTATAATACAGTTTCTTCCTTTGCTTCGGGTTTGAGAGGTTCTTTTGATATTTCCGAGTTGAGCCCCGTGCCTATCGCTTTTCCGGTGATAAAGGAATTTACCATGCTTCCCAGATCGATCCCAAGACCGTCCAGCAGTCCCGCCGAAGCCTGAGTAGTTGCTTCGGTAATGTCCTTGACCAGCTTCGATGTGTTCCCGTCGCCGTACATGGTTATCTTGTCGATATTCTCCAGCGGCTTTGCGATGGCTTCCGCGATGGCGGGCATCTGCTCGAAATACATCTGGAGCACTGCCGCTTCTTCCATCTTGCGCATTGCCTCAGCTTTCTTGTCAAGACCCTCCGCTTCGGCGAGAGCCTTTGCTCTTACCGCTTCCGCCTCGGCAAGACCTCTTGCGCGGATACCTTCCGCGTCCTGTTCGGCTGCGAATCTTGCCGCTTCTGCGCGAGCCTTTTCAGCCGCGGCTTCGTTCTCGGCAGTCACAAGGATAGCTGCCGCCTCGTTTTTCTTTATCTGAAGCTCGGCTTCGGAGTTCTGGATATCCTCGTATTTTTTAGCTTCCGCGCTTCTCTGTGTGGAGTACAGCTCCGCGTCTGCTCGCTGCTGGGCTGCGTACTTTTCGGCTTCGGCCGTCTTTTTGATTTCAGCTTCAAGTGCGCGCTCCTTTATTTCCGCTTCCTTAGCCTTTATCTCGACCTCTTTTTCCTGCTTTGCGAGATTTGCGTTGGCAGTGGTTATCTCGATAGTCTTGCGCTGCTCCTCCTGCTGAATGGTGTACGCCGCGTCTGCCTCCGCCTGCTTTATGTCGGCGGCGCGTTTGAGCTCAGCCTGCTTTATCGCAAGCTGGTTCTGGCGCTCGGCGATAGCGGTTTCGGAGTCCACCTTGGCGTCGTTAGCCTTGCGGTTAGCCTCCGCCTGTGCGATTTTGATATCGCGTTCCGCTTCCGCTTTGGAGATAGCCGCTTTTTTCTTTATCTGCATGGTGTTGTCAATACCCATGTCGTTAATTATCCCATTATCGTCCACAAAATTCTGAACGTTGAAGGAAACTATTTCCAAACCCATTGCCCTAAGGTCGGGGTCGGCGTTTTGCTTTACCTTGTCAGCGAAAGCCTGGCGGTTGGAGACCATCTCCTCCAATCTCATCTGACCTACAATCTCGCGCATATTGCCTTCAAGAACCTCACGGGCTACCTTGGTTATGTATTCCACGCTTTTGTTCAGAAAGTTCTGCTGCGCCCGCGCTATCGTTTCCATATCGGGGGATATTTTAACGTTTACAACCGCGTCCACGGAGATATTGATATAGTCCGCTGTGGGGACAGCCTGTGCGGTCTTTACGTCAACCGACATAAGTGCCAGCTCCAGCACGTCGCAGCGCTCGAAGAACGGCAGCTTTACACTTGCTTTTCCTATTACCACTTTGGCTCTGCGGCGAAGACCGCTTATAATAAACGCTTTGTCAGGCGGAGCTTTGCGGTATCCCGCCGCGAACATAAAAATAACTATCGCAAGAATTATCCCTATGGGAAGTAGAATTTCAGCAGATATAAAATTGGGCATGACACATTCCTTTCCGCGGCAGATATGCCGCCGTTAAATTCGCTCAGATATTTTCCGCGCCGTTTCGTAGGCTTTGCGGCAGACCTCAAAATCGCGGCGGTATTCTTCGGTATTTCCGGTCCTCAGATCGTCCACGATTTTCTTAGCGGGGTCGTACACGCCGTTAAGCCCTATATTTCCCGCAAGTCCCTTGAGCGCGTGAGCGCTACGCTCCGTTTGGGTGAGGTCGCCGTCGGATACTGCCGAGGCAAGCCTTTCAACGACCTCGTCGGCTGCGGTGAAAAATTTACCGTAGTATTTTCTGAACATATCCTCGCTGTCCATGAATTTCTCTACCATGGCGTCGGTATTCAATCCGACAGAAAGAAGCTCGGCGCGTATTTCCTCACTTATCACTAAACAACACCCCCTTACGGTTGACTGTTAAAAGTCAGGTTATCGGCACTCTCCCATTATATTTGTTTTCCGAGGGACAACGTTTAGTTACCGACCGATGTCAATCCTCAGCTCCGTAGACGATTTGCTTGATAATGCGTATGGGACGCGCGCCAAGACCTCCGCAGCGCTGGATAAAGTACAGGAATGTGTAGCCTCCCTCGGGGTCGTTGACAAATTCGCACCCGAGCCAGCCTCCCCAGCCGTACTCGCCGAGGTGAACCGATGGACCTGTCTGTGACAGATCGGTTGCGATATGCATAAGATTTCCGTAGTTGTATCCGCGCTTATCCTCCCAATCAAAGGAAGAAAGCTGCCTGTCGTTCAGCTGCGGGGAGGTCATATAGCGCACCGCGTTTTCCGAAAGAATCCTGCGCCCGTTGTATACGCCTTTGCTGAGCAGCATAGAGCCGAAGGCTGCCATATCGTCCATTGTGGACAGCAGACCCGCCCCGCCGCTTTCAAACTCGGGCTTTTTGCGGCATAGGTATGTAAGCCCCAGGTGCTGCCAGTTGCAGGGGACAAGCTCCCCGTTCTTGAACTCGTAATTTTCGGCAAGTCTGTTTAGCTTTTCGGGCGGACACCAGAAGTCCGTGTCCCTCATGCCCAGCGGTTCAAACAGCTCCATATGCAGGAAATCACTGAATTTTTTCCCCGAAACCACCTCAACGATGGCTCCCAGAACGTCGGCGCCGGTGCCGTACAACCACCTTTCGCCGGGCTGAAAGGCGAGAGGCTGCTTTCCTATCTCATTGGCAAGAGTTACCGTGTCCCACGGTTTTTCCGCTTCAACATCTTTCGCCATTCTGTCGTACAGCTTCTGCATTTCCGCGCCCGCGGCAAAGCTTGTGTCGGGGTAGCAGCAGCCCGAGGTCATGTCCAGAAGATTTTTGATCGTTACCTCTTTTTTGAGCGGCTCGCTGCCGTTTTCGGTCAGTACGCTCTGATTTTTGAAGCCTTCAAGATACCAGCTTACGCTGTCGTTGATATCCAGCATACCTCTGTCAAAAAGTATCATTACCGCTGCTGCGGTGATATTTTTTGTGGCGGAATACAGTCTTACTATGGTGTCGTTCTCCCACTTTATTCCGCGCGCCTCATCCGCCATGCCCACGTTTGCGCGGTATATCGGGTGACCCCCGCGCAGTACATATGCGGAAGCCCCCTTGACCTCTCCGTTGGCTACCTGGCTTTTCAGCATTTTGGTGATGTTTTCCAGCTTAACGAGATTCATGATTACCTCCTGATTAAAAATTTTATTGCGCCGCGCAAACACGGAATGTCTGCGCTATGAGAGCTTGTTCTAATAATTGCTCAACTAATTGCTCAACGCTTTTCTGACGGCAAATTTCACGCTTTTTTCGTTGGTTTTTCTTGACGAGCTGACGGTGTCGAGCCTGTACTACAAGTACACCTGCGAAAAATCGCTTCGAAACACGCGAAATTTGCTTCGTTGTCCAAGCATTTCGGGCTATGAGAACAAGTTCTGATTTTTATGTCTTGATTTTTCGTGCCTCGCAATAGAAACGCTTGTCGTTGGCATGACCCATTGAGAAGGTCTTTCGCGGCAGCGCCCCGTCCTTGATAACCGTTGGGAAAAGCTCGGATTTCTCCATTGACGGCAGCAGAAAGCCTATACTCCCGTTTTTTCCGCACAGCTCCCTGACAACGTTTTCGCCGTGTATATAATCGATTTTTCCCGCGTTCTCCGCAAGAAACCCGTCCAGAAAGCTCTGCAAAGAGCCTACCGTAAGATTTGACGACGGCTTTGTTATGGCAAAGCTCTCCTCTTTGCCGTCCAGAATAACCGTGAACCGCTGACCGCCGCCGTCCCTGCTCAGACCGAGCGCTTCCGTAAGTTCCGTCATCAGCTTTTTGGTATCCGTTTCGGTGATAACGCGGTGTATTGCCTCAAACTCCAGAGCAGGGCTGTGCAGATTGACAAGCTCCACCAGAGCGTAGCGTGAAAGAGCGGCGCTGGGGCTGCCCTCGCGCTTTTTCATTTCGTAACATTCCTTGGCTGTGGCAAGCGAGTGATTTCCATCGCCCATGGCATACAGCAGCACTTCCTCGTTGTTCAGTCCGTATCTTTTGTTGAACTCCGATCTGTCCGCAAGCCTGTCGAGCGCCGCCATAACTTCCGATATCGCTTTGCTGTCTGCGACAAACCCCTCAAGGCGTCCGCCGTTCTGCATAAGCTCAAAATCATAAACCTTTTCAAAGCTGTCCGCCTTTGCTTCAAGCGGCTCTATGACTGTTTTTGCGGGGTCATCGATAAGTATCATTATATGGGGCAGTTCAAGCGCAGCGTCCTTTCGTATCCTTACCCGCGGAGGAATCCGCTCAGCAACGGTGGCTTCCGTGGCGCGAACCTGAGAACTGCTGCCCTTGTTGTAATCGTACATTTCAAGGTCGATAGCTCCAACAAGGCCTGTGCGCACCTTGCCGTCAGCCTGTGTGCGGCGGGTGAGAATAAGGCTGTCGGGGTACTCTTCAAAAAGACCCTGATTCAGATATTTTTCCATTTCCGCGTTTACGGCGGATATACGTTCCGCTATGTCGGGCTGTTCAAGCCAGACCTCGGGAAGAATAAGATTCAGCGCCGAGGGAGCGTCACCGACTATCTCAGCCGTTTCCCGCCAGTACCGCGGTTCTCCGGTATACTGATCACATGCGACCACGCTCCATTTTGACATACCCGCCGAATCCAGTTTTGGAAGAAGAATATTTGCGGTAGTAAAAGCTGTCATAGAAATGTTTTCCTTTCGTTTGTGAGCTGAACTGTCAAAGCGGAGAATTCCGAAAATATTACCCGCCTTAATAACCTATCTTTATTGTACCATATTCTAAATTTTTTCGCAATATGTTTTTGAATTTTGGTGATTTTTTATTCGTGGGCGGTAGGCGATTGGTTTTTTGTGCAGAATGCAGCATAACATTTCAAGTTGTTCGTTGACTATTGCGAAAAACTTTTAGGCTTTGGCAATTTTTACATGGTTCTTAAAATAAATCATAACCACGCGTGAAACGCGTGGTTTGCACAGGCGCTTCAAGCGCCTGA
>CAJULF010000028.1 GCA_910587135.1 uncultured Oscillospiraceae bacterium | reverse complement strand
ATATTATATCACTTTTCTTGATTTTTGGAAAGGTTTATTTGGTATATCAATAACAGCTCCAGGCGCTGCCTGTCCTACTCCGCGACCGACAAAAATTTCGTCCGCCATTGTATAGGTATTTTACAAATAAGACGCCAACCACCGGGAAAATATATCCGCGTAAGGACCTGAATTTTTCGTTCGTAATTTACCTCCAAAATAAAAAAGCGGGACAAAATCCATATGGATCTCATCCCATTTCAACGGTTATATTAACCGTAAGTTCTCTGACAAGTTTAATTTTTTATATTATATCATAGATTTATCAATTTGTCAACATCTTTTAAAAATGTCGTTTCTGTAAACTTTCAAATAACACAGCAGGCTTCGGCGATCTACGTCCCGCACTTTTCCTCGGCAGCTTTGACAATCAGTTCACACGTACCAAGTATCCCGAAAATCGAACTGTTTATCATGAGGTCGTAATTTTCCCGTGCGCCCCAAATTCGATCGGTGTAAGTGTTGTAGCGGTTTCGTCTGCTTTTATCTTCCTGCTGCACGATTTTCTGCGCGTTATATTTATCAATACCGTATTCGCCTACCGCACGATTAAGTCTGTCTTTCAGCGGAGCGTATACAAAACAGCGGAGCAGATTTTGCTCGTCCTTCAGCACATAGTCCGCGCATCTTCCGACAATTACACAAGATTTTCTTGCCAGCTTCAGGATAGCCTCCTGCTGAGCGAAAAAAACCTGCGCGTCGAGCGACATAGCACCATTTGCATTGCTTCGGAAGGGTGCGCCGTATGCGGTGCTCATAACAATATTGTACAACAAACTGGTTCGCGCCTTTTCATCGATGCCTTGAATAAATTCGGTTGTGAAGCCGGATATTTTTGCCGCCTCATCTATTATTTTATCATCATAGCACTCTATCCCGAGCCGAGCTGCGACCTCTTTTCCGATAGTTCGTCCTCCGCTGCCGAATTCACGTCCTATGGTAATTATTGTTTTAGACATGTTGTACCTCCTCATATTTTTTTCCAGCAGACCTTCAGCATAACAATCGCCGTAACAAAGGCAAGCAAATCGGCGGCGGGAGCAGCCCACAACGCGCCGTCCACTCCGAGGAAAACGGGGAGCAGCAGTGTAAGCGGAATAAGAAACACTATTTGCCTTGACAAGGAAAGCACTGTTGCCTGGGTAGGCTTTCCTATTGCCTGAAAGAAGATGCTGGTCACCATTTGCAAGCCGTTGATCGGGCAGGCGAGCAGAAATATTTTAAAGCATTTCACCGCGAACTCGTTATACAGCCCCGATTCCGAGCCGAATATACGGACAATACTCATCGGCATAAGCTGAAAAATCAGAAACGCAATAACGAGTATCAACGTTGAAGCCGCGAGTATGATACGGTAGGTTTGCTTTACACGCTCTTTTTGTCCGCTTCCGTAATTGTACCCGAATATCGGTTGAGCGCCCGTTGCAAGCCCGATTATTACCGCCGTTATTATCTGGTTGACCTTCATCGTTATCCCTATCGTTGTCAAGGGAATATCCGCGCCGTAGACAGACTTTGCGCCGTAAGATACCAGCACATTGTTGGTTACCGCCATCACAAGCACAATAGCGATCTGCGTAATAAAGCTGGATATTCCCAGTCCGCATACCTTCATCAGCAGCTTGACTTTGGGCACAAAACAATCCATGCACGGCTTGATGCTTTTGAATTTTAGGATATATGCCAAGTACATTACGGCATTGGCAATTTGTCCGAGGATAGTCGCCAGCGCCGCGCCCTTTACTCCCCAATTGAAAACGAAAATAAAGATCGGATCGAGGACAATATTTGTAATGCAGCCGACAAGCAGTCCCGCCATGCTGTATCTGGGGCTTCCGTCGGCGCGTATTATATCGGACATTGTGGAATCTATCGCCGAAAACAGCACTCCGAATGTTATAATTCTTCCGTAGTCCATTGCATAGGGAAGATTATCCTCTGTAGCGCCGAATAGAACGCAAAGCGGTTCGAGAAAGATATTGAACAGTACACATAATAAAATACCTATTATAAGCGATGAGGTTATGGCGTTTCCTACGCCGGCAGCAGCCGACTTCGGATCGCTCTGTCCGAGTTTCAGGCTCAGATAAGCTGCCGCCCCATCGCCGACAAGCAGCGACAACGCGATAACTATTACGGTAAGCGGCATAATTACGTTTGTCGCTCCGTTGCCAAGATATCCGACGCCCTGTCCGATAAATATCTGATCAACTATGTTGTACAGAGCGTTTACCACTAATGAGATAATACTCGGAACCGCAAAAGAAAAAATCAGCTTTCCGATTCTTTCGGTGCCGAGAGGGTTTTGATTTTTTACCGTTTTATCAGTCATATGTACCACTCCCTAATATTTTTTCTAAGGCAACACCGTACAAAGCTTGTGCGCAGATTGCGCCGTCAGGTTTTTCGTCAGATTGTACAAGCTCGACGCCGGCGGGCTGACGCCCGCCAAGGAGGACTTGTGCAATATGACGGAAAATATGCAAGCAAGATGCGTGCAAAGCGCGAAGCACGTGCTATGTGCAGTGTTGCCTAATAATATTTTACCACAATTCCTATTGACAGTAAAGCGAAAATATGGTATTATTAATGAGTAAATCGCATTAATCGGAGGGATAACATGAACACACAGCAGCTTGAAAGCTTTATTCAGGTAGCGGAAAATCTTAATTTCGCAAGGGCAGCCGAGGCACTGAATATCACGCAATCAGCGGTATCGCGTCAAATTCATGCTTTGGAGGACGAACTTGGCGCTAAGCTGCTCCACCGTTCCACTCGAACGGTAACTCTCACAGCCGAGGGAGTTGATTTTCTGGAAACGGCGAAAAGTGTTCTCGGAAAGCTTCAAGCCGCTGCCGCAAAGCTGCGGCGCAGCGAGCAGACAAATATACAAGTCATCTCGATTGGTTGTACAAATGAAGCTGACCTTGAACCATTATGCGGCGTTTTGAAGGACTGCCGCCGTCAGCATCCCGAAGTTCACCCGTTTATAAGAATTATCCCGCACCGCTCCATACTTAATTTGTTTTATCAGGATGAAATAGATGTTCTGTTTAGTGCCAAGGATGATATTCCGCTGCGTGAGGGAACGGTATACAGAGAGCTTGGAAAAGTGCCGCTGTGCGCAGTCCTGCCCGCGGAGCACCCGTTGGCGGAAATGGAGAGCATAAACTTAGAGAAGCTTTTTTCTGAGCGCACGGTTATCTGTACATCATATGCCGTTCCGTCTGCGGCTGTGGAGCTCCAAAACCGTATCGCTCAGCAGCTTCTGCCAGCGTATGTTCATATATGCGATAATGTGCGGGTAATGCTGTCGCTCATTCGCGCCGGATACGGCTGCTCCGTGCTTCCGGCATTCGGTCTTTTCAAGCCCGAATTGCGCTATGTTCCATTAAACGGCATAGAACCGATTTCTTATGGTGTCTTTTACAAGAAAGCGGCACAGCCTGTGCTTAAGCAATTTATATCAATAGTCAGAAACTATAATGCGCAGCAGAAAAATTGATCTTGATATTTATACTGTCACAGTCGGTTTCTTTATACTTTTATGCCGTGACCAGAACAGCGTGTATAGATTATACATTTTACTTAATTTGGATAATTTGAGCCTTATCTTTGTTTTATGAGGCTCGATTTCTGAAAAAAATATGACGGGATGCCCCATCCCGTCATCAGTCTGTAGAAAAAGCCTATTGACAACGCAATGTCGGCGCATGAAATTTCAAAAAGTACACATTTGCCGAATGGCAAATGTGTACGGTTTCCGCAGTCGCGCAGAGCGAAACGAAGTGAAGCGTGAGTGCGGAAATTTTGAAATTTTTTTAAATAATTAGCCTTAGGTCAACCTTTATATACAGTCTGAAGCCCGAGAAATCACTTTTCTCGGGCTGATTTTATACTTGAAAATAAAGTAAATAATAGATGGTTTAAGTAAAGAAGTTAAGAGAAATTGCACAAAAAACGGTATATAAAATGTATGGTTTTGCATATTGAAAAAGGTCGTGAATTGAGTTATAATATTATTGAGCACAACTGAAAGTTGCGAATTTCCGCGCATAGACGAACATTAGTTTACACTTTGCATTCTTGCGGCTTTGCGCTAAAACACAACTTTGTCTTAAACTTTAATTATGGAGGTAAATCATGAAAAAAATCAAGGCAATTGCTTCGGCTTTGCTGGCGGGAATGATGGTGCTGACATTGACAGCATGCGATGAAACGCCTGCTGAAAACAGCGGTACGCCCAATAACTCCGGCGCTCCCGGCACCACCGCTCCGCAGACAACACCCCCCCGCACGACATTTGATACCGACCCCAACGTTCAGAAGGTGGTAGAAGGTTTGGAGCTTGATGATCCAACCAAAGAGGTAACAGACCGTATTTACTGGATGGCGTGGTGGGAGATCGACGAAACAACTCCCGCGGCGGAGCTGTTCAAGCAGACCTACGGAACCCCCGCGAACGGAAAGCAGTCCGACAGAAACGGCATGATTTTTGACTACACCTACGTTGCCTACACCGGAAGGTTTGACAGCTTGGGTACGGCTATCGCGGCGGACGAAGGTCCCGACATCTTCCCCTTTGAGATATATGACTTCCCTTACGGCGTCCTCAGAGGCAGATACCAGCCCATTGACGATATTGTTAATATGGATTCTCCCAAATGGGACGGCACAAGAGACCTTATGGAAAAATTCGTGCTGAACGGTAAGCACTACTGCGCGTTCTATGAGATATCCATGAACAACCTGTTCTACTATCGCAAGAGCGTTATAGGCGATCTTGGCGTTGAAGACCCCAGAGCTCTGTTTGAGCAGGGAAAATGGGATTGGGACGCTTTCCTTGATATGGCGAGAAAGTTCCAGCAGTCGGGTGAGGGCAAGTATGTCATCGACGGCTTTAATCCCGAAAATGACTTTGTTCTTTCCACAGGTACGCCTATGGTTGCAAACAATGACGGTGTTATCGTAAGCAACCTGCGTGACCCCGCTGTTGAAAGAGTTGAGAATCAGATGCTCGCGGTTCTCCAGCAGGAAAATCTGCGTTACCCCAGACACGAGCTTAACGGCTGGGGCGTAAATCCGAAGATGTTTGCGGACGGCGATATCCTGTTCTACGCGGACGGCGGCACATGGGTATGGGAGTCCACGATTTCAAAGTATGCCAAGAAGTTTGGCTGGGCGGATGACGAAGTACAGTGCGTACCCTGCCCGAAGGATCCTCAGGCGGACGCTCACTATGTAACTCTGAAGCAGGATTCGCTTATGTGGTGCAAAGGCTCCACAAACGCTGCCGGTGTAAGCGCTTGGATCGACTGCTGTGTTACCACCTCCGGTGATCCCAATGTTAAGGAAGCGGCTATTCAGCAGGCTATCGACAAGTACAACTGGAACAGAGAGTTGCTTGAGTTTATATATTCTCTGTGCGCTCTTGACGGAACAAGCCCCGTAACTCCCATAGTTGACTTCAAGGGCGGACTGGGCACCGTTTCTGACAGCTCCGCTACCGAAGCTCCCGTACAGTCACTGACAAATCAGGTTTACCTGTTGGGCGAGAGCTACACCTCTCTGAGAGAAACTCACGAGCCAGCTATCCTTGCCGCTATCGATGATATCAACAAGGCGGTTTCCAACAGTTAAAGATAAGTTAATCAATATGTTTGCCGCTCCCCGAAGCAGGGGGCGGCATTTTTTACAATATTTTCACATAAAACAGGATTTATCGCTTGAAATTATGCACAAAATATGGTATACTTAATATGTATATTTATACTCAAGGAAATATGCCGTGAAAGGATAGATATGTCAAAATTTACAAATAAGCTTTGCCCGGTTTGCAGAGCGCCCTTTACGGAGGACGCGGATATAGTGGTGTGCCCTCAGTGCGGCGCTCCGCACCATAGGTTGTGCTATATGACGAAAAACAGATGCGGACTGGAGGAATATCACGCGCAGGGATATGTGTGGAATGGAAGGCTGCCCGACGAAGAACCCGAGCCGGAGCCCGAAAGCGGCGACCCGCATCACGCGGAGTATCCCGCGGGCACTCCCGCGCCAAAGGTAACGCCTGCTATACAGGATATCGAGGACATGGAAAGCCCCGAGGAGTATTACAAAAAGATGGTAGAGTGCCTGAACGACAGCACCGAGGGCGATGACGGCGTTAGCATTCGCGAGCTTTGCGCATACGCGTCCACGTCGGTTTTCCATTACGGCAGGGCGTTCAGTGTGTTCCGCAGCGGAACGGATGGGAAAAGACCGAAAATATTCATGAATCTATGTTCGGGTCTGTTTGCGCCGGTATACCAGTTTTACCGCAAAATGGACTTGCTGGGTATAGCGGCGCTGCTTATAACGGTGGCAAGCTCACTGCCGCTTCTGCTTGTCTACGGCGGTATTTTAGAGGATAACGAGGGCGTTTATATTTTGGTATCCTTATGCAGATTTTTGAGCTTTGTGATGACGATCGTGCTGTGCCTGTTCGGTGATTACCTATACTACCGCCACGCGATAAAGCGGATTAAAAAGATACGCTCCCGCACACAGGAGCGGGGAGAGGCTTATTACGAGTCGCTTTCCGAAAGCGGCAGACCCTCTTGGCTGAGGGCTATCATAGGATTTCTGGCGCTTATGCTTGCGGCGGCAAGCATGGGGCTGCTGCCAAGGCTTATATCGGGCTGAAAATTACAATAAGAAACAAAAGGACGGAATAACGGCAAAATGAAACTGATTATTCAGATACCCTGTTACAACGAGGCGGAAACGCTGGACGTCACCATTCACGATCTGCCGCGTCATATCGATGGGATAGACGAGATAGAATACCTTATTATAAACGACGGAAGCACCGACAGAACCGTGGAGCGGGCAAAAGAGCTTGGCGTGCACCATATCGTTAGCTTCACGCACAACCGCGGTCTTGCCAAGGGCTTTATGGCGGGAATAGATGCCTGCCTCAGGCTTGGAGCGGATATCATAGTAAATACCGACGCGGACAATCAGTATGCGGGAAAGGATATAGAAAAGCTGGTGCGCCCGCTGCTGGATGGCAGGGCGACAATGGTAATAGGAAACCGCCGCACCGATACGATAGAGCATTTCTCGCCGCTGAAAAAGAAGCTTCAGAAGCTTGGCAGCGGCGTGGTAAGGCGGGCAAGCGGCACGGACGTTGTCGATACCACAAGCGGCTTCCGCAGCTACACGAGAGAAGCCGCAATGCGGCTCAATGTACTGTCAGACTACACCTACACGCTGGAAACCATCATAACCGCGGGCGCGGACAGAACCAAGATAGTGTCGGTGGATATCGACACAAATCCCGAACTGCGCAAAAGCCGCCTGTTCAAATCCATGTGGGGCTATATAAAGCGCTCCGGCGGCACGATAATACGCAACTATGTGATGAGAAAGCCGCTCAAAACTTTCCTTGCCATAGCGCTGGTTTTCGTGCTGGCGGCGCTGGCGCTAGGCGTAAGATTTGTAGTATACCTCTGTCTTGGTGAAGGGAACGGTCATATTCAGTCGCTGGTGCTGATGGCGGTGCTGGCTATCGTGGGAATACAGATAGGTATCTTCGGGCTAGTTGCGGATGCCATCTCGGGCTGCCGCAGGGTAGTGGACGAGACCCTCTTTCACGTCAAGAGAATAGAATACAACAATACCAATTCAAATTACGGCAACTATAACTGCTGCAGCTATACAAAAGAGGAAATAAAAAACGATGAAGAAGCAACTTGAGAAATTCTACTGCTCCTTTGGCGACAGAGGGGTGATGTTCATAATTTTTGCCTGCTCGGTGGTAATGCACGCGCTTCTGGCGATGATATCCGAGCTTCCCGCCATTCAGCCCGACGAAATAGGCACGGCGAGCATTGCCGCGTTCTACTCGGGGCGCGACTGGTCGGGGATAATGTCGCGCGTGGGGTATTACTACGGCTATATTCAGGCGCTTTTCTACGCGCCGCTGTTCCCGATATTCGGGGGAAATCCACTTGCGCTTTATAAGGCTATGCTGGTGGTAAACGGCATTATTGTAAGCTTTATTCCGCTGCTCGCATACCATCTCTCGTCAAAACTCGGTGTGAGCAAGGTATGGCAGAAAATCGTGATAGCGTTTTGCAGTGGCCTTTATATAACATATGTCGCTCATTCGAAGTTTATCTGGAACGAGGCGATATGCAGCCTTTTGCCATGGCTGCTTATATGGTGCGTTTTTATGGCATGGGACAGGAAAAATTCCCACTCGCGCTTTGCCATGTCAATGCTGTCGGGATTTATGTGCGCGGTGTGCTACGCGGCGCACTCGCGGCTTATCGCGGTTGCGGCGGCGCTTGTTGTAACGCTTCTGGTTATGAGAATATGGCTTAAGGAAAAGATACTTAACCTGCCCGTGTTTTTCATAACAATGGGATTGTCTTTTGTTACGGAGCACTTCTGCGCTTCGGTAATCAAGAACGCGGTGTGGAACGGGCGCGCTTCGGGCAATGTGGCTGAAAACGAGATAGGGCGGCTGTCGGGGCTGTTTGAGGGCGGCGGTATAGGAAGATTCTTCTCAACGCTTTTCGGACATCTGTACACATTCATGACTTCCACGGTCGGGCTCGGAGCGGTTGCGCTGGTGGTAATAGCAGTCATGGTCGGCTCAAGAATATCGGAAAACGCGCGGGAGAAAAGAAACGCCGAAATAGACGAGGACGGCACCAAGGAATATGAGCCGACAGAGCACAGATACAGCCTTCGGCTTATGCTGTTCGGACTGTACGGATTTTTTGCGGTGGGCGGGACCATGCTGATGTCGTCGCTGTTTAAGTTCAATTCCACAAGCATAGGCTCGGCAAAGGATCTGGTGATGTTCGGCAGGTATACCGACAGCGTTGCGCCGCTGGCGGTAATGCTGCCGCTGATATTCCTGTTCATGTACGGCTATAAGCTGAAGCATATATTCGGCAGCGCCGCGATATACGCCTATGCCTGCTTTGCGTTTTCGATTTCCGCGTATCCGATAGTGAGGGAAGCGCAGAATTATCGGGAATCCCCCATACTTGCTCTTATGCCGTGGCGGATAGGGGAGGATTTCAGCAAACCTATTACGGGCATGAGCTTTGTGATAATGTCCTCCTGTGTATTCGGGCTGTTTGCGCTGATGGTGGTGTTCTGCTCCTGCTCCAACAAGCATTATGTGCAGATAATATCGGTGTTCCTCTGCGGGATATTCGTTTACACCACGGTTTTCGCGGGAGCGGAATATCTGCCGATGAGGGCGGAGGAAAACGAAAAGCACATTCTTCCCGCGCGTGAAATATCGGCGCTGATATACAACGATCCGCAGTCACCGCCGATAGCCGCTTACGGGCTGTCCTCGCGAATGGCGTCGCTGGTGCAGTTCCTTAATCCCGACGCGGCGGTCAGCATAACGAAAAAGGTTTCGGAAATTCCCGAAAACTGCCTGCTTATAACGACTTTGAACGAAAAGATAACGCTTACCACGGGCACGGAGATGGTCGGTATTACTTCGGATTATGCCGTGTACGCAGTGGGCGACGGCGCGCGGGATTATATAAGATATAAGCGTTCCTCGGACAGCGTCCCCGCGGCTGAAACGGCGGAAAAGTAAAAGGGCACCTCTAAAAACCTTGTTTGAGCCAAAATTGTCAGCGCATGCCGTCTGCGTCGTCAAACCTCCTCTCAAGGCATCAAGCCTTGCTTCGCCGGCTTTCCTTGCAGCCAACGCACTCTGTCAATTTTGCCTTTTCAAATCGGTTTTTAGAGATGCCCAAAAGTCATAAATGAAGCTGAACATCACCACATAAAAATTAAGGCAGCACCACGCAAAGCGCAAAACATGGGCTTGGTGCGATGCTGCCCTAAATAAACAACCCTATACCCCTTGGGTCAACCCATGAAAGGAGGCGCTCCCCTTAGGGAGCATAGTCATAATGGAGCTTACTGAAGAAACGGGACGGATACGCGGCGCGAGGGAGTCCGGCGCGAAAGCGGATTATATAATAGTCCCCGCGCTTTATGCCGTAACGCTGGTAATTCATATATTGATGACGCTGTGTACTACAATTTTCAATCTTACTCCCGACGAATACAGCGTTACGGCGGTCGCCGCACTTGCAAACGGTTATAACTGGCACGACACGGTATGCACGGGAGGATATTACGGGTATTTTCAAAGCCTTTTCTATATTCCGGTTTTCGGCATGACGGACGATCCCTATATGCGGTACAGGATAATGCTGATAATCAACGGAGTGCTTGTCAGCTTTGTGCCGGTCATCGCTTATTGGATATCGAGCAGGGAGTTCGGGATAAAGCGCTGCTTTTCGGTGCTTTTCGCGCTGATTTGCGGGTGGTATCCCGCTTATATGCTTCTCACAAAATACACATGGAACGAATCCATGTGCATACTGCTGATATGGGTGTTCGCGCTGCTTATCTTCAGAGGGCTTAACGCAAAGGGAAAGGCGTCAAAGCAGATATTCTCGGTGCTGGGCGGACTTACGCTTGTGGCGGCTTACGCTACACACGGCAGAATGCTGGCACTGCTGGCTGCGGGAATAGTTTTGCAGCTTGTGGTGTTCTTTTCAATGAGAAAAACCCGTATATTCTGTTTCACGGGATTTTTCGGCGCGGCTGTTCTGGGTTTTGCGGGGGATTATTTTATAAAGCACCGGGTCCAGAGCATACTGTGGAGAGTGGACGACGGTGTAACTCCCACCAACACCATTGAGAAAATGCTGTCGAGGCTATTTGAGGTGGGCGACGGCGGAGCGGGGCTTGCCGAGGGCGTTTCGGGGGAAAATTTCCTCAATACGCTTGTGGGACACCTCTTCTACTTTATCTCTTCAACATGGGGCTTTGGTGCGATATGCATAGTGGCGGTAGTTTCTTCGATAATCCTTTATTACAGAAGGCGCCCGAAAAAAAGCGTGCTTTCCGGCGCGGAGCAATCCGCGGAGAGCGGCATGCCAATTGACAAAAATACGGCGGTGTTCATGTGGTTCACGCTGCTGGTGATGGGCGCGATATTTGTGGTGAGCGTTTGCTTCAAGGCGACCTCGTCGCTGCTTACGGAGCGCGGCGATACCATGATATACGGCAGATACACCGAGATATTCTACCCCATAGCCATACTGGCGGGACTTGCGGCGATATATAAAAATCTTGTCGGAACGGTTCATTATTTTATCTCAATGTGCGTTGCCTCGGCAATAAACGTTATGACTGCGCTGTGGGTAATGCCGGTCGTCACAAGCGCGGACAGGTTTGTAAGCGCTATGATAATGAATATAGCTCCGCTCCGTTACGGAGAGGGAATGAGGGCGCTGCTTACACAGGAGAGCTTTATCAAAATAATAATTACCACAATGTCAATGTTGTTTTTGTGGATACTGGTAGGGATAATCAGGAGGAACGACAAAAAAATACAGGTTTTCTTTTCCGTTCCGCTTGCGGCGCTTCTGCTGTACAGCGGTATATACGGCTATGTGTGCTATACTGTTCCGCAAAGCAGGAATGCCGCGAGCGGAGCAAACAAGATAAACGCGGCGTTAGAGCTTGTGTACGGCGATTTTGACAGCGTTACCTGCTGCAACCTCACAAGAGAGCGCTATGTCAAAGGTCAGTTCCTTTACCCGGATTTAGATGTGAAGATTGTCAGCACTGCGTCCGGGCTGAGAAAGCTGGATACGCTGCCCGATATTATCATTGCGACAGATTCTGATGTACTGGCGACGCAGGTAAAGGGTATATACCTTGTTGGCAGCGCGGCAGCGGATATGCAGGTCTACGCGGGCAATGCCGAGGCAGCCGAAAAGCTGCGCGCAAAGGGTCTGAGAGTAGCGGCGGAGGGTGAGATCACCTATGCTGCCGCCGATCTTCCGTCCACCACGAACGTGCAGAAAACGGGACTTTCCGAGGGCGGAAACGTAAATTACGATATTCCCGAAAATTCGGGCGTGACCGCCATTGTTCCGGGCGGAGCGGCTGTGTATACGGATTATGTAAATCTGCCGCTAGCGGGAAGCTATATGTTTATTGTGAACGGCAGGGGAGTAGACCGCGGAAGAATATCCCTTACAAGCAATAAGGGCGCGGACAATATGGAGTATGAGATAGTCGAGCAGACGGAAGATACGCTTTGCGTAAAGGCGGCAATAAGCGGAAAAACCGAGAACGTCCGCTTTAAGCTGAGCGGCACAAGCGGCGAGCCGATAGAGGTCGACAGCCTTACAATTAAACGCAGCTATGAAGCCGCCGAATAAAGGCAGCGCTTCACAAAGCCCCTGTACGCATATTGCTCTTATATTTTCGACATCTTGCGCAAGTCTTTATTGGCGGACGTCAGCCCGTCAGCGTCGGGCTTGTATGATCCGACGAAAAATCTGACGGCGCGATCTGCGCACAGGCTTTGCGCTGTGTTGCTTAAAATCGGAAAAGCCGTTAAGGAAAGGAAGCCCTCCCGATGCCTATAATAGAAAAGGAAAACAAGCGGGTAAATCCCGCAAGAACCCTTGTGGTGGGATTTCTGGTGATAATTGCGGTGGGAACGGTACTGCTGTGCCTTCCGATATCATCAAGGTCCCGAAGCTTTACCTCGCTGTTCGACTGCCTTTTTACCGCCACATCCGCAACCTGCGTTACGGGGCTGACAGTGGCGGATACCTACTCCCACTGGTCGCTGTTCGGGCAGATCGTGATAGCGCTGCTGGTTCAGGTCGGAGGATTGGGATTTGTAACGCTCATCACATTTTTTAACGTAGCCGCAGGCAAAAAGCTCGGTTACAGAACGCTGAAGAACGTGGCGGGAGAGCTGTCCGAAAACTCCTTTGTGGGAGGACGGCGCATACTCATAAGTATTATAAAGTATTCGCTGATTTTCGAGCTTTGCGGCGCGCTGATAATGATGACGGTTTTTGTTCCGCGTTATGGGGTATACGGGGTGTGGATGAGCGTTTTTATGAGCATTACCGCGTTCTGCAACGCCGGCTTTGACCTGATGGGAACTGACGCTCCCAACACCAGCCTTATTACGGTAAACGACGATCCGATTGTGCTGATAACCATAGCGCTGCTTATCATTATCGGCGGTCTTGGATTTATCGTATGGGAGAATTTCCAGAATCTACGCTCCACCAAAAAGCTCACATTGCATACGCGGGCGGTGCTGGTGATGTCGGGAGCGCTCATAGCGGCGGGGACGGCATTTTATCTGCTGACGGAGTGGAACAATCCCGCAACTTTAGGCGAAATGAATTTCGGCGAAAAACTGCTTAACGCGTTTTTCACTTCGGTAACCACGCGCACGGCAGGATTCGCGTCAATACCTATGGAGAGTATGTCGGAGTTTTCGCAGCTTGGAACGTCGCTGCTTATGTTTGTGGGTGTAGCTCCCGCTTCAATGGGCGGCGGCATAAAGGTGACAACGCTGCTGGTAATGATAATGACGGTGGTAAGCTACATAAAGAATAAGAGCGATGTAGAGATATTCCGTCATAAGATCGACAAGCTGGTGGTTTACAGAACGCTGGTAATGTCGGTGCTGTCCATGTTCGCGGTGCTGATATGCTTTTCGGCGCTGTATTTTTCAATACCCGAGGGCGCTTCGGAAAGCGGCGTCGGAGCGGTTCAGTGTCTGTTCGACGCGATATCCGCGTTTTCTACGGCGGGACTCAGCGCGGGCGCGGCGGCGGTAACGGGCTACGCGGGCAAAGGTCTGCTGATAGTTACGATGTTTATCGGGAGAGTGGGTCCCGTATCGCTGATATTGTCGCTGATAATGAACAGCACAAACAGGAAGAACATCGTTTTGCCCGACGGAAATATAATTATAGGGTAGCCATGCAGCTGCAAGACAAAAGCAGCGTTCGGCTCTGAGAAACAAAAAACGCGCGTTTATAGGCGCTTTAAAAATGCAGGAGCGTTTCGCCCATGCAGGATTTTTCCCGCAACAAGCTCCGAAAACATAGCGGAACGAAGTGGAGCGGAGTTTTCGGAGCGCGGTAGTGCAAGCGCAGCTTGCACGGTGCGGGAAAAAATTTAAAATAAGGAGAGGGAAATGAGAACGGAAGCATTTCAGCTTGGAAAGATCAAGATGTACGTTTCGGACGATCATCGGTTCGGTACGGACGCGTTTCTGCTTGCGTATTATGCGGGTGTAAAGCCCGACAGCATTGTGTGCGACCTTTGCACCGGCTGCGGAATAATCCCGCTGATATTCTGCAAGAACGTAAAGCCGCATCTGATATACGCGGTGGATATACAGGAGGAGGCAATAGAGCTGCTTAGCAAGACTGTTGCAGAGAACGGTCTGGAGAACACGGTACAGCCCATATTGGCGGATCTGAGGAATATGCCGCAGACCCTGATGGCGTATGAAACGGTGGATATAGTTACAGCGAACCCGCCGTATATGACCAGCGGGTCGGGGTATGAGAAGCTGGCGAAGCCGCAGGCTATCGCGCGGCATGAGCTGATGTGCACGGTGGATGACGTATGCCATACGGCGGGGCAGCTGCTGAAATACGGCGGACTGCTGAAAATGTGCCATCGTCCCGAGCGACTTTCGGACGTGATAAACTCCATGAGGGAAAACAAGATAGAGCCTAAAAGTATAACCTTTGTGCATAACAGTATCCTGGATAAGCCGTGGCTGTTTCTTGTCACGGGAAAAAAGGGCGCGAAATCGGGTATGATAGTGGAGAAGCCGATGATACTGCGAAACGACGACAAGTCGTATACCGAGGAGTATTCAAGACTTTATGAGTAATGAGGGCATGGGCAGGCTGTCGGTGGTGGGAACGCCGATAGGTAATTTATCGGATTTCAGCCCGCGCGGGATTGAGGCACTGGAAAAAGCGGATTACATCGCCGCAGAGGATACGCGGGTAACTCTGCGGCTGCTGACCCACTTCGGGATAAGGAAACCGCTTCTGAGCTACTATAAGCCGCACGAGGCGGAAAAAAGCGCGAAAATTCTGGAGCTGCTGTGCGAGGGTAAGAACGTGGCGCTGGTAAGCGACGCGGGAATGCCGTGCATATCCGACCCCGGAGTGCTGCTGGTAAAGCGGTGCGGCGAGATGGGCATAGCCGTTGAGGTCATACCCGGCTGTAACGCGGCGGTAGCGGCAGTAGCCGTTTCGGGCATAGATACCGCGCGGTTTGCGTTTGAGGGATTTCTGCCCGTAAATAAGCGGGAGAGAAGCGAGCGGCTGGCAGAGATAGCGGAGCTTCCACATACGTTGGTTTTTTATGAGGCTCCGCATAAAATAAGGCAGACGCTGTCGGATATGGAAGCCGCTTTGGGCGGTGAGCGCTCCGCGGCGCTGTGCAGGGAGCTTACCAAGCTGCATGAGGAGGTGATCCGCGGCAGCCTGTCGGAGCTTGCGCGGTATTACGATGAGCTTGAGCCGCGCGGAGAGTATGTCGTGGTGATAGAGGGCAGGCGTCCCGCTTCGGAAAAGCCCACGGCAGAGCAGGCAGCGGAGCTTGCACGCGGCTATGCCGTGGGGGGAGATAAGCTCTCGGAGGCCTGCAAAAAGGCGGCAAAAGCAACGGGAGTTCCCAAGCAGGAAATATACAGGTTACTTATGTCCGAAAAGGACGGATAGCCGCGATATGTCCCTCATCGTCAAAAAGCGTTCTGGTAAGAGCAGCATAACGTCCAAGCTGTAGGACAGCACACAACAAAGAGCACATTCCGCCCATGCATGAAATTTCAAAAAGCGCGCATTTGCCGAACGGCAAATGCTGCGCGGTTTCCGCCGGGCATGCGCAGCGGAACGAAGTGAAGCGGAGTATATCCGGTGGAAATTTTGAATTTTTTAAATAAGGAGTTAATATGAACAAGAAGAAAGTTGGTCCGTTTGCGAAGACGATTCTGCCGATAATCGGCGCGGTGCTTATAGTTGCGGGCGCGGTGGCATATATATGCCTTAAGCTCGCGGACGAGTTCAGGTATAATGAAAAGTGGAAGGATTATGACGAGTGCGGAATGAATTAAGGGAGATACGCTCCTATCCGGAAAGTCTGGAGTATTTGTCGTCCTTCTCAAAGCAGGGCGCGTCGGTGACCGATCTGACGCGCTTTTCGGCGTTGTCGGAAAAGCTGGGCAGCCCCGAAAAGCGCCTTCGCTGCATACACGTCGCCGGTACTAACGGAAAAGGATCGGTGACGGAGTATATCGCAGCGGCGCTGACGGAGAGCGGGTATAAAACGGGACGGTTCAGTTCGCCGTATATAGTGGATATACGCGAAAGAATAGAGATAGACGGGGAGTTTATATCCAAAGAGGATTTCACGCGGCTTGCGGAGCGGGTAAGAAAGGCTGAGGAGCTCTGCGAAAACCGCGCTTTTTCGCAGTTTGAGATACTTACAGCGATATGCTTTCTGTATTTTGTGGAGCGTTGCACGGATTGCGCGGTAATAGAAGCGGGTATAGGCGGCACGCTGGACTGCACCAATATCATACCCTGTCCCGAGGCGGCGGTGATAACCTCCATAGGGCTTGACCATACCGCGATTCTGGGCGATACCGAGGAAAAAATCGCAAAAAGCAAAAGCGGGATAATCAAGGGAGGGGTCTGCGTTGCCGCGGCAGGTATACCCGAAAGCGCTATGAGCGTTATCCGCCGCCGCTGCGAAGAAACGGGCGCACGGCTGATCATTCCCGATATGCGTGAGCTAACGGTGCGCGAAAGCGGGCTGACGGGCAGTGCATTTTGCTATAAAAACAGGGAGTATAGGGTGAAAATGTGCGGCTCTCATCAAGCGGTGAACGCGCTGACAGCCATTGAAGTGCTGAACGCTCTGAACGTCGGACTTCCGTATGAAAAGGTCGCGGCGGGACTGCACAGAGCGGTTCTGCCCGCGCGGCTTGAGTATTTTCCCAAGCATACTCCCGAAATTATACTCGACGGCGGGCATAACCCGCAGGCGATGCTTGCGGCAAAAGAGGTGCTGATTGCCGACCGCCGCGAAAAAACCGCGATAATCGGTATGATAAGCACCAAGGATTATAAGACCGCGCTGAAAATAATTATGCCCTGCTTCAAAGCGGCAGTGTTTTTCGACGGATTCGCGGATAATGCCGTAAGCTCCGAGGTTCTGGCGGATATCGGCAAAAAGGCGGGAATAAATTCATATTTTACCCATGATATCCGAACGGCTCTGACTATTGCGTGCGAGGACTCGGAGCTGCTGTTTATCGGAGGCTCGCTGTATATGGCGGCAGAGTTCAGGAAATTCCTTACGGGTGAGAGCCATGAAGGAGATTAAACTGCCCGATGGCAGGGTGATACGCTATGAGCTTACCCGAAAGCAGGTCAGAAACATAAATATCCGGGTGAAAGCCGACGGGATAGTGCGGGTCTCCGCCGGCAGCCGCGTAACGGTCGGATATATTGAGCGGCTGCTGGTACAGCGCGCGGATTATATCCTTTCCGCCGCCGAGCGATTGAGTGAGCGTGAAAGCCGCAGTGAGCAGACGCTCGACAGGGTGAACTGGCTCGGAAAAGAGTACCCCGTGCGTATTATCAGAAGCACACGGGAATTCGCTGTGCTTGACGAAACGGAAATGCGGATATTCACCATACGCGGCGACGACGATGAGTATTTGTTTGAGCTTATCCGAAGAACGATAGCCGACAGCTTTGCCGCCCTTTGCCGCGAGCTGAACGAACAGGTCAGGCGGGAACTGTCCGAAAGCGGACTTGTCCCGCCGCCGACGCGCATAACGATAAAGGATATGAGCTCCCGTTGGGGGAGCTGTTCTTACAATAAGGGGCATATTTCCATAAACATAAGGCTTGCCGTATATCCGCGTGAAACGGTACTCTCGGTAATATGGCACGAGTATGCACATTACTGGCATCACGATCATTCCGCCGCTTTTTATGCCTTTCTGGAGCGGCATTTTCCTGAGTACCGCAAATGGAACGATTTACTGAAATAACCTTGTAGGAAGTCGCTGTTACGGAATTGTGCACAAATTTTAAAGCGTTTGTTATATTTTTTCCACAATAATAATGATAATGAATTGACATTCAGTCGCGGATATTGTATACTTAAATTATGAACCTGTCTTCACAAGATATTGCGCACGTCTTTTCGGTATATTTTGCCGTCGGCTGCGTTAAAAATTCCTGACGGGCGGAATGGTCCGCCTGCGGATTTTCGCCTTGTCAGACAACAAAATCCGCGCGCAGATCTTGTGAAAACAGGTTCTGAGAACTTATTTTACGGGCATTTAAATTCGCGGCAAAGGTTTTGGGGGTATAATGTCAGATCGGCGAAAGGATAAAGGTTATGTTTTGCGTAAATTGCGGTAAGAGCTTGATAAGAGGGTATCAGTTTTGCATTGAGTGCGGAACTCCCGTTACGGATATGCCCGACGAGGAAAACGAGGATAATGCGGAAGCGGTCGGAGATATGCCCGCGGCGCAGGTCGAGCCTGTATCCGAGGAGGGCGGCTCGCTGGTGTTCTGCCCTAATTGCGGAATGCATATGCAGGTATCCACCGCGTTTTGCGAAATGTGCGGAATGAGGCTGAGCGGAGAGCAGGAGAGCGCTCCGCAGCAGACTGTGCAGCCCGCTGTGCCGCTGTGGAACGAAGACCCTCTTGGCGGCGGGCTTAGCGGAATGTCCGACAGTGACATTGACAGGATAAACAATTTTGTGAACGGGGTCAGCGGCTTTGACGTTCCCGATGAGGAGACGGCTGAGATATCCGCGGACGTTCAGGAGGATATCGGCGGCGCTATGGACGCGGGATATTCCAACTTTCAGCCCGATTATTCCGCGCTTGGCGGTTCGGGAGGGTTCGACGCGGCAAATATTCCCAACGCCACTCCCGAGGAGATAGACGCGCTTACGGCGCAGCTTGCGCAGTATTCCGCTTCCGCGGGAGCTATACCGTCGGTAAGCGCTCCGCAGCCGCAGTCCGTCACAAGTATGCAGGAGGAAATTGGTTCGGGCGAGGGAATACGAATGCAGAATTTCTCCATGGACGCCGCGGAAGACGAGGAACTGTCTGTTACCGACGGAGTTCCGATAATTTCGGGCGGCAGCATGGATGAGGATCCGAGCGACAGCGTACCCATAAATCCCTATGGATTTCTTGACAATGATTTCAGTGATTTTTCCGCGTCACCCGTTGAGAACAAATCGCAGAATGCCGGGAGCATTGCGCCCACTGTTGAAAGCATAATGCCGAGCATTGATAATATTGCGCCGGCTGTTGATAACATAGAGCCTATCGTTGAGAGTATCGTTCCGTCGGTTGATGACATTGCGCCATATTCAGGCGCTGCTCAGTTGTTTGAGAGCAATTCGCCGATATACGGTGACAATATGCCGACCGCTTATTTCACAGGCGCTGATGCCTCGGCAGCAGCGAAAACCGAAAAAGCTCCCTCAGCCGAAAAGTCCGTATCGGAAGCGTTTATAGGTGAGGAGAGTATATACGCGCAGGATAATATTATTGATGAGCCGATAAAAGAAACTGCCTCCGCTGCGGAGAATCATATCCCTTCTTATGCGGAAGTTCCCGCAAATCCGTTCTTTGAGAAAAACTCTGACGTGTCTGAGCCGCAGGTAAAGGAAAGCGCGGCTTTGCCCGAAAAGAGCGATCCCGTTCAGCCCGATGATGATTTTGCGGATTACGGCGAACCTTACATCGCAGAGGGTCTGCCTGTAATAGCGGAGTATAACGGGTTTGAGAAAAAAGAGCCCTCGCTCGCCGCGGAAGTTCCCGTTTCGGGGAATATCTCCGCACAAGCCGAGCCGTCCGCCCCCATCGAACCCACTTTTGAGGGCGCTCCCGAGCTTAAGCGCCCCGAGGATTCGGGACGGAAGATAACCTATTGCCATAACTGCGGTCAGGATATGTACGATGACGAGCAGTTCTGCAAGAATTGCAGTGCGCCGAGAAACATAGCGCTTATACCCGCTTCACAAAGAAAGTCAAAGAAGCTTGTGCCGATAATAGCGGCTGCCACAGTAGTTGTTGTTGGAGCGGCGGCAACAGTGTTCGTGCTCAACGGCAGAAACGCGGGCGATGCTACAGACAGCGAAACGCTGAGCGTTTCCAATCCCGTGGGAAACCCTGTAAATAGCTCGTCAGACCCGATAGATACATCCGATGTATCCTCCGCGGCAACAACGGAAAACAATGGCGGAAGCAAAGCGGAGACAGAGGAGAATATTTTCCCTCCCGCGCCGGTTACCTCGTCGGATATCGACACAGAAACCTCCGCGGAAAAGAAACCCGAATCTGCAAAAACCACCGCTTCTGCGCCAAAATCCTCGGCTGCTACTCCCAAGGTTACATCCACACCCACGGCTGCTACAACTCCGAAGCCCGCAGCTTCGACCACACCAAAGCCTGCGCCTTCCTCGACCTCTCCCAAGCCCGCGACCACTCCTTCTACTCCCGCGACTACACCAAAGCCGTCCGTATCTTCCACGATATCCTCAGCCAAGGTCACATCTCTTGAAAAGGACAGGAAAGCCATTACTGACGCTGTGGCGGTGATAGCGGGAGAGGTAGGCAAGATAGAGGCTCTGGCGCAGAACGTGGTATATGCCATGGGGAACAGTGCAAATGGTGAAAGCGCGCGCACAGCCTTTTACAGCCGTGATTTTGCAAAGAATATGTTAAGCTCCATCGACAGCGGAAAAACGGCGGTGGACAATGCGGTAAGCGCCGCCTCCCCCAAAAACAGCGAGTTTGACGGCGCGTATGACAATCTTTTGGCGCTTCAAGGCAAGTATGAAGCATACTACAAGTTCATAAAATCCCCAACGGGAAACACAAGCAAATTCAGTTCCTCATGCGGAACATATCTGTCGGGAGTAACGAGCTACATAAATTCCAACTTCAAGTATTCCTCTCTGACTGTCAGCGCCTATACCTCCGATGATAAATCCCTTGCTTATAAAGCGATATTGAACGACGCGGTCGCCGCGGCTAACAGCGCGATAAGCGCATTCGGTTCCGTTGAGGATTCGATTTCGGCTCTGGACAGCTCCAATTTCGACACTGCCGTTGTCAAGGAGCTTTCCAAGAACTCGGTATCGAAGAATTACGCAAACGCAGCCGCAAACGCGCAGAAAGTGGCGGGATATGTCCTGATGCTTTCGGGCGCACCGTCGGAATACAGCTCGGCATACAACAGCCTGAAATCCGCAAGCGGTGAGCTGACCTCGTTAATTGACCTTCTAATTATGATACAGGAAAACACCCCCGACAATTATTCCGAATCGAGCAGCGACGGCATATCCGCCGCGAGGTCTGCTGTAAACAAGGTTAAAAATGCTGTTTCATAAAATTTTGAAAAGCATCGCTCCGCGGTTATCCGCGGAGCGATTTTGTTATTCATTTTATTCGGCTAATAGGGTGCGCGAACATTTTAAACATAGTAGGGATTAGGTCTGCAAAGCAGAATTATAAGGTCTATAAACCAGCCTAATCCAAACAGACCAAAAGTAAACAGCCACAGAAGACCCGTTCCGATTTTTCCCTCATAAAAGCGATGAATGCCAAATACACCTAAGAAAAAGCACAGGAAAAACGCCAGCCATTTGTTTTTGGGTCTGCCCATTGGGATAAACGTGGTGTTGACATTATTGTTGTTATTATTGTTATTGTTGATTATGACCTGCGGCTGAGCCATATTTGGCTGTGCGGCTCTAAGCTCGCTCACCTGCCTGCCGCAGTGGGTACAGATAACCGCGTCTATCGCGATTCGCGCGCCGCAGTGCGTGCAGTATTTCAGATTGGGGTTATATTCGGCGCCCTGTCCGTTGTAAGTGTTCTCCACGGGGCGCGGCGGGTATTGCGTTTCGTATGTCTGCATGGGCTGAGCGTAAGTCGTTTGTTGGGGCTGCGCGTATTGAACGGGCTGCGGCTGTGCGTACTGTGTTGGCTGAGGCTGCGCATACTGTGATTGCTGTGTCTGGTTGGGTTGATAGGGGTTGTAAACCGAGCCTGTATTGGCATTGATCTGCTGAGCCGGTTGATTTGGCTGATTGGGATTCCCGTTGGGGTAGACCTCACCGGTTTGCGGGTCTACATACGCCTGTTGACCGACAGGCTTTTTAAGACTTATTTTACTGGAATTCTCGTTCATTTTGAATCCTCCGTAGATTTTGTAAGCTGACCGCCTGCCACAAAGACGGCATATGTAATTATCCGCTTAAGTTCGAAAGCCTGCGGACATAAGATATAAAAGCTGTGAAACTATTATATCATATTTTTTAAAAAAAGTTAAGGGGTTTTTGAGAAATCTTTCAAAATTGTTAGATTTTTTTAAGACTTTTCCGATTATGTCAGATAACCGAGAAATAAAGCCCTGCGAAAACTCCCGCGACAACGGCCATTACTCCGACCGCCGCAAGGCAAAGGGCAATATGACCGAATGTGTAGTACTTAGCCGGCTTTTCGGAGCCTTCGGCGGGCTGAACAGGCTGAATCGGCGCTGAGAAATCTATCATGCCTGCCGCAGCAAGCTCTGTGGGAGCTGCGGGCTCGGAAACGGCAAAGACGGGCTGCCGGACGGGCGCGTAGGGCTGCTCCGTCCTCAGGGACTGTTCCGCTGCGGGAATATTGCTGTACTCTGCCTGCTCGGGTTCGTAAAAGAATCCGTTTTTGACGCTTTCCGCGCTTTCGGAAGCAAGCTCCTCCGCGGCGGACAGGGATTCCTCGGTGTTTTCCGTGACGTTTTCTACGCGCGTGATTGTGTCAGCGCCGTTTGTTTCCTCCAAGTATGACGCTTCGGTGCGGTACTCCGCGTTTGGCGCGGGTATACTCCGAGAAGCTCCCCATATATTGTTTGCGTCCACAGCCGCGTCATAGCTCTCCGAGGACATGGGAATGCTCTGCGGCACGGGAACGCTGTTAATATTCGGATTGCCCGCATTGAGATCACTGCGCGGGTCTGGCGCTGCGGGTCTTGGCGCCGATATAGGCGCAGACGGAGCGGCAAGCATTGTGGGGCTGCCGCAGAAGGTGCAGAACAAAGCGTCGTTATTTATCTGTCTGCCGCATTTTGAACAAAACATATCAATTTATCCTTTCATGATTGAGTACACGGAAGTTTATACCTTGTTAAGCTCCCGATTTTTTATGATCTCCAGTCCCTTGTTGTTGCGTACAAAGTGGAAAAGATACTGCTGAGCAACTCCCTCCGCGCCTTTTACGCAGTCGGGAAGCCCTTGGGGATAAAGCTCCGCCATAATTCTTTTTACCCATATGTCCTTTGGAAATGCGTCGAGTTTGCGGAAGCCGAAAAGCAGAACGCAGTCCGCTACCTTATCTCCCACGCCGACTATTTTCTTGAGCTGTTCGCGCGCTTTGTCGAGCGGAAGCGCGTCTATCTCCTCAAAGTCGACCTCTCCGCTGTTTATCTTGTTCACCGCGTCGCAGATATATCTGGCGCGGAAACCCGCTCTCAGGGGCGACAGGTCTTCGGGAGATATCCCCTTCAGCCGCTTCGCGTCGGGAAAGGAGTATCCCCCTTCTATCTTCTCTCCGAAGCTTTCGCAAAGCCTGTCGATTATGCCCGCTATCCGAGGAATATTGTTGTTCTGGCTGATAACAAAGCTTATAAGCGTTTCAAACGGCTCCTGCCGCAGTATGCGAATCCCGCGTGAGCTTTCGCAGGCGGTACTAAGTATATCATCCGCTGAAAAGCGCCGTATAAAAGCGCCGTAGTCCGTCCGCAAATCAAAATAATCTTCCCACAGCGGCACGTCCTCTTTCCCTATATTATGTAAAATGACCTCTCCGTTTTCCTGCGTTACTCGGAGTTTTTTGCCCATCGCAACGCCCTCAAAGGCGTTTTCCGAGTCCTCCGCGGCTTTCCAGCGAAAGCACTGCCCGCAAAGAAAGGTCTGACCGATATCAAAATATTTCTCTTTAATTCTATAATCCACTTTGCAGCTCCTTATTTTTAAAGAATTTTTCCGCATGATTTCAAAGAATTTTCCGCACCGCAGCGTTTTCCGCTTAGCGGAAAACGCTGCTATCCCCGGTGGTAAAGCTCCGCTCACTTCGTTCGGCTCCGCTTTACCACCGGATTGCGGAAAATTCATGCGTGGGCGGTAACTTTATTTCTGCTTTCAGCGCCTTTGACTGCTAAATTTCTGTGCGGCTCTCAATCATTATTCTCAGTTTATTTGTTCGGCTTGTAGAAAAAGTTTATTGACAACACAATGTCGGCACACGAAATTTCAAAAAGCCGCGGAGCTTTACGCAGCGGTAATATGGTTGACTAAAGCATTACGTCGAAGTTTGCGTAAAACCGCATTTGCCGAATGGCAGATACAACGCGGTTTCCGGCAGGTATACGAAGTGCTGTGCAGCAGCATGGAGTATGACCGGCGGAAATTTTGAATTTTTTAAATAATCCGATTTAGGTCAACTTTAAATACGGTCTGAAAAAATTTATTTTAATCTTTTTCCGCAAACCCCTTGATTATTTATCTTAATTATAATACAATATAAATATAAAATCAAGACCGTGGGGCATATTTTCAGAAAAATTTCTTTTTTCCCAAAATTCGCCTTGCGGCATTGCGAAAAACTCGAAAGGAGAGCGCTCCCCGAAACGAGCGCAAACGCATTGATATGAGAGAAAGCATACTTACCATACCGATAAACGAGGTTTTCGAGCCTCGTGAGGGCTGCCCCATCTGCGCCATGAGGAACACTGTGGAGCAGCACATCTGCGAATATATCATGGGCGCGGCAATGATGGAGCCGGATGTGAGAGAAGAAACCAACGCTCTCGGGTTCTGCCACACTCACTTCAATTGCCTTTTAAAGCAGAACAACCGCCTGTCCCTGGGGCTTATGCTTAACACCCGCCTTGCGACGCTTCGCGGGGAGATATTTGAGAAAAAGAGCATTTTTTTTACAAAGGGGGCGAAAGCCAAGAAAAGCAGCGAGATAGAGGAAACCTGCTTTGTGTGCAGTAAGGTGGATTGGGGCGTTGAGCATATGCTGGAAACGGTGTTTACCATGTTCCGTGAAAACGCGGGCTTCCGAAACCTCTACGCTTCACAGCAGTATATATGTATCCCGCACTATAATATGCTTATGTCCCACGTTCCCGCAAAGCTCCCAAAAAACGAGCAGAAACCCTTTATTGAAGCGACGGACAAGCTGATGGAGAATTACATCAAGCAGCTCAATTCCGATGTGGGAGAATTCTGCGACAGCTTCGATTACCGCAATGCGGGCAAGCTTCACCGCGAGGATATGGAGCACGTGCGCAATTCCATAGAAAGGGCGATAGAGTTCCTTACATCCAGAAAGCCCGAGGTAAAGTAGAATGGATATTTTAGCGATAGAATCATCCTGTGACGAAACCGCGGCGGCGGTTGTCCGCGACGGGAGAGAAATTATTTCCTCGGTGGTGGCAACTCAGATAGAGGAGCATAAGCTTTACGGGGGGGTAGTCCCCGAGATAGCCTCGCGGCGGCACTGCGAAAGCATTGTCGGAGTAGTCGATGAGGCGCTGCAAGAAGCGGGCAGAACGACAGAGGAGATAGACGCGATAGCGGTGACCTATGCCCCGGGACTGATCGGGGCGCTGCTGGTGGGAGTAAACTTCGCCAAGGGTTTGGCATTCTCGCTTGATAAGCCGCTGATACCCGTGCACCATATCCGCGGGCATATCGCGGCGAATTACCTTGCTTACCCGGAGCTTGCGCCGCCCTATATCTGCCTTGTGGCTTCGGGCGGTCACAGCCATATAGTGAGGGTAAACAGCTATACCGAGTTTGAGACTGTCGGGAGAACGGTGGACGACGCGGCGGGGGAAGCCTTTGACAAGGCGGCGCGCGTTATGGGGTTTCCATACCCGGGCGGAGTGCATATAGACAGCGCGGCGAAAAGAGGAGATCCGACAAAATATGTTCTCCCTCACCCCAAAACCGCAAATCGGTACGATTTCAGCTTTTCGGGGCTTAAAACCGCGGTGATAAATCTTGTACACAACACAAGGCAAAAGGGCGGCGACATTGATTTTGACAGCCTTGCCGCAAGCTTTCAGTATACCGTTAGCGATATACTTACATCAAAATTTATTGCCGCCGCGGAAGAGTACGGCTATGAAAAAATCGCTCTTGCGGGAGGAGTTGCGGCTAACAGCGGTCTGCGCTCCATGCTGGAGGAGTGCGCCGCGAAAAGAGGAATGACGCTGTATGTGCCGCCGATATCCCTTTGCGGTGATAATGCCGCGATGATAGGAAGCCAGGCATATTACGAGTATCTGGCGGGAGTAAGGGCGGGAACGGCTCTGAACGCTGCCGCTACCATGAAGCTCGATTTGCCGTATGCGGACAGGACGGTGTAAATGAGAAATATTGTGCTTATAGGAATGCCCGCCTGCGGAAAGTCCACCATAGGGGTGCTTCTTGCAAAGTCCTTAGGGTTTACTTTTACGGATACCGATCTTATTATACAGCAGCGTGAGGGCAGACTGCTCCAGGAGATAATAGATTCCGACGGACTGGACGCTTTCTGCATAGCGGAGGAGCGGGCGATACTGTCCGTGACCGCCGGGAGCGATACGGTGATCGCCACAGGCGGCAGTGCCGTATACAGTCGTACGGCAATGCTTCATTTAAAGCGGTATGGTCTTGTGTATTATCTGTCGCTGCCCGAAAAGGAGATAGAAAAACGGTTGTATAATATAACGAGCCGCGGTATAGCCATGCGCCGCGGGGAAACGATCGAGGAGGTATTTGCCTGCCGACGCGCTTTGTATGAGGAGTACGGCGATATAAAGGTAGAGTGCGGCGGAAAATCAATGGAGGAAATAGTTGCCGAAATAACCGACTGCCACCGCGCCGCGGAGCTGCGGGGGTAACCAAGCCGCCCTGTTCGCGCGTGAGAAGCTGCACCCACAAAGAGCAGCGTAAAGCTTACGCGGGAATTTTCCGCAAGCAGCTGTGGAAGCGCAGTTTTCCGCAAAGCGGAAAACGGAGCTTTCACGGCAAGATAGCGCGAACGCTGCGCAGCGGGAAATTCAAAATTAAATAAGGAGGAATTATGGCTGAAACAATAAATGAAGCTGCGGCAAATGAGCTGCCGCAGCCGTCAAAAATAGGCGGCTTCAAGGATGTCTGCCTGCGCATAGGGCTTATGATGATATGCGTTTTTGTTGCGAGGGGGATATGCTCCATACTGTTGAGCCTGATGTATCCGCTTTTCGAGCAGTTGGACGAGATACTTTGCTACGCACTGCAAACGCTTATGTCCTTTGTGTTTCTGGATGTTATCCCCATAACGCTGGCGGTGCTTATTATCAAAGAGCCGTCAAAGGAAACCCGCGGGCGGCTCTATCAGAAGCCCGTTTATTTAAGCAACGCCATAGGAATGTTCCCCGCCTGCTACGGGCTGGCGATATTTATCAATCTTCTTACGCTTGCGGTATCCTATTTTCTGTCGAAAGCCGATCTTAACAAGACCTTTAATCCCGTGAACGAGCTTCAGGCGGATAATATTCCGTGTGCACTTATTCTGCTGTTTCAAATGGTGGTCATAGCGCCGATATGCGAGGAATTCTGGTTCAGGGGTATCGTTATGGAGAGCCTGCGTCCATACGGAAACGGCTTTGCGATATTTGTTTCGGCGTTCCTGTTCGGATTGACCCATTCAAATTTTCAGCAGTTTTTCTACGCAACGGTTCTCGGCGTCTGCCTGGGATATATCGCTGTTTCTACAAAAAGCCTTGTTACCACTACGATAATGCACGCCATGCTTAACAGTGTGTCGGGTCTGCTGCTGTTTTTCATGAGCATTGAATCGGTGGGCGATTATCTTCTTGCTGCAGAGAGCGGCAGGGAGGCTGAAATGACTCCCGCGGTCGCAGCGTTTCTTGTGTTCCAGTTTCTGGTGATAATGCTAATGCTGGTGGGGATTGTCATGGCTATATTCAAGCTGTGCAAGATACGCCGCTACAAGGTTCCGAAGATTTGGACGGAGCTGAGTACGGGAAAGCGCTGGGGGATATTTTTTTCGCGCTTTACGGTGATAATCATGCTGATTCTCGCCGCGGACTCATTTACCTATCAGTTTATCCCGCGTCTGATATACAAAGGCATTATGAAGCTGACAGGGGAATAGACATACCTATTATGAAAAATAAAAGCCCAAAGGTACGCTGATAATTTGTTCGGCGAACCCTTGGGCTTATTACTTGCCTGATATCAATCTTATATCTATGGCAACACCGCACAAAGCTTGTGCGCAGATTGCGCCATCGGGTTATTCGTCAGGTTGTACACGCTCGACGCCGGCGGGCTGACATCTGCCAAGAAGAACTTGTGCAATATGACGGAAAATATACAAGCAAGATGCGTGCAAAGCGCGAAGCGTGGGCTATGTGCGGTGTTGCCCCATATACATCTTTGCGAAAATCCCCCGCCTATTGCCTCAAATATTGCCTAAACTCCGATCAAAGATTAGAATAAAAATTAAATTAAATAAAGCCCAAAATCATACCTGCCAAATCATAGGCGTGATTTTGGGCTTTATCGGTTTTTGCTATATTTCCGCCAGGAAATCATCCACGATGTCCGCTGCGTTTATTGGGGACGCTCCGAATTTGTTCAGCCTGCCGACAAACTCAATAACGACATCTTTATCGGTGCTGATATCGGGAATAGTGCAGTCACCGCCTGTGATGCCGTATGCGATGTACCGCACCCCATCCTCCGTTTGCATTTCATCTTTTGTCATCTTCCACATAGAAGTCCTCCTTTTTCCCGTTGGGCATATGTAAAAAGCAAATCGCCGTGCCGTCCGAAAAAAGGTGCGGACTACGGTGAAATTTGCCGGCTCATCTATTATCGTGCGTGGGTTTGCGTATTGCAGATAATAAATGTCCCTAATTTATTATACCAGAAAAACCGCGTTTTGTCCGCTAAGATTCCGTTAAGGTTTTTTATTTTATATTTTTTGTAAAATATGTAAAAAAATAGATAAAATTTTCGGCATTTTGTATAGTATTATACGGGATTTTTATCAAATTATCCGAATTGTTGTTGAAAAAACGCAAAGAAACTGCCTGTCACGGACAGTAAAATACCACATTTTACCGGAAATTGTCTGAAATTTATATGAATTTGTTAAGATTCTGTTAAGACATAAAAATTATATTACAGATTAAGCACACTAAAAAAATATTGATAACGTAATTTTGGCGCATTAAATTTCAAAAAGTGTACATTCGCCTTTATGCAAATGTTCAGAGTGTATATAAAGGTTGACCTAAGGCTAATTATTTAAAAAAATTTCAAAATTTCCGTTAGGCATACTCCGTTCCGCTGCGCTTCACTCCGCATGCCTAACGGAAACCGCGCGCGTTTTCGTTCGCAAACGCGCGACTTTTTGAAATTTAATGTGCCGACATTGCGTGGCAAATAGGCTTTTTCTACAGTCTGTACATTCGCCTTTATGGCAAATGTGTACGCTTTCCGAAGTCGCGCAGAGCGAAACGTAGTGAAGCGGAGCGTGAGTGCGGAAATTTTGAAATTTTTTAAATAATCCGCTCTTGGTAAACCTTTATATACAGGCAGCAAATTAAGGCGACACCGCACAAAGCCCGCGCTTCGCGCTCTGCACGGTGTTGCCTTAACTCCCCTTTAAGAGATACGCACCTGTGAAAATCAATCGGCTGCATATGAATATTGCGGTCTTTGGAGTCATACAATTTAGCGGAGAAATGCCGAACAAGCAAGGAAACATAATAGCGGTCAATGCAAAAAAGTGAAAGGAGAAGCCCCTGTTAGGGGCAAGAGCGGAATTATGACAGAAAAAAGACATCATTCGGGAAAAGCGCTGCTTATGGGGGTTCTGCTGCTGCTGGCGGCTGCGGTCTGGGGAGTAATACGCCTAAACACGGTCAACAACGGCGGAATAGACGGCTCGACCAACGAGCAGCGGCTCGCGTACATAAACAGCTATGGCTGGGACGTTGGCATAACGCATACCGATGTCAGAGAGGTACGTGTGCCTCTGGAGTTTGACGAGGTGTACGAGAAGTATAACGACATTCAGCGGGAGCAGGGCTTTGATTTAAGGAAATACCGCGCATGTACGGTTAAGAAATACACCTATGCCATTGAAAACGCATCGTCGGATTCTGTGCCCATATGTGCAAACCTGTTGGTGTATGAGGGTAAAATAATTGCCGCGGATATATCCTCAGCCGAAGCTGAGGGGATAGTAACGGTTCTCGCAAAATAAAGCCGGTCGATATTCCGCGGACCGTACGGTTTCAGACCTTTTAAACATAATCCGAAATGCTTGAAATGCTAATCGGATTATGTTGATATCAAGAAAAAATTTGCAGGAGTACACTTGTGTGTCATGAATTTTCAAAGCAGCCGGCGGCAAAATATGCCGCAAGACAAGCGCTGAGCGGCTATAAGTACAAGTTCTTTGGGTTCGACTTGACAAATCCTCTTGAAAGATATATAATATAGCTATTCTTTTGAGGGGAGCGGAAAGCATGAAAAAATACAATGCCGCAATAGCGGCAATATCGCTTCTGTTAGCTGTGGCAGTCACCGCGGTTGTGGTTGTGCTGTGCAGACGGGCGGGCAGGGGAACTCCAGATTTTATATTTCCGGAGCCTTCGCCTGCCCTGCTTTCCACCTCCGAAACGATAGGGGCACATGGGACGGCTATTACCGATAAGTATGCCGAATCGACGGAAAGCACCCCGGGTGAAACGGAGGAAACGCCGTTGATCATCACCTCAAATAACCCCCAATTCCGTTCAAAAATTACCCTTGAAGGGTTCGATATAATTATTGAGGGAGTATGTGAAGATAAGTATGTGCAATCGGCGTGCCTGGCTTCAGACGGCGTAAAGGCAGACGCGGAGTATGACGGGAAAAATTACCGCATAATATTAAAGAACAGGCACAGCGAAAACGAGTACGACACGGTTTACGTTTTCAACTCCGATCATTCAATCACGGACTACCGTGTTCAAGTCACTTCTGACGGCTTTGCGCCGATAGACACCGCCGAGGTTGCGGAGAATAATCTGCGGCTTGCGGAAAATCCCGTAACGCTTCCGCGCGAGGGAGTTCTGCGGTATATAATTCCCGACGGCGATCCTGTTGGAGCGCGTGAAGTCATTAATCAAGCGGAGGAAATTTCCGATAAGATCTGTGAGGGAATAACAGACGATTACGATAAAGCGTTTGCTATATCACAATGGATAAGTGATAATATCTATTATGATTTTGACGCAAGCTCCGACAGCGTGACTACCGAAACCCTTTCCCTGTCCCATGTTCTCGAAACGCACAGAACAGTGTGCGGAGGCTATTCAAACCTGTTTTCGGCTTTGTGCGCCGTGCAGGGGATAAAGGTATGTAATATCAGGGGAGAGGCGCTTAACGAGGTTCTTACCTATGCCGAAACCGACAAAGGAGAGCTGCACGAGTGGAATTACGCGGTAATAAACGGCAGGGGCGTGTGGGTCGATGTCGGCTGGAACAGTTATAATACTTACAAGGACGGACAGTACAAATACAACGGAACACAGATGAAATATTTCGACCTGACAAATACCGTCATGTCCTACGATCACCGTGCAAGAACCTGCGAAGTAAGGGATTATTACGCTGTGTTGGAATAAAAAGCGCCATATTTCGGCGGGCTTTAATAAATATGATCCGCCCACAGGCTTGTGGGCGGATTCAGGCTGTATATAAAGGTTGACCTAAATTGGATTATTTAAAAAATTTCAAAATTTCCGCAAGCACGCTCCGTTCGCTGCGCGAGGTTTTGCGCAAACAGTTGCAAAACTACATAAGCAGCCACGCGCATATTGCGCAAAACCACCTCCGCGCGATTGCGGGAACCGGTCAGAATTTGCGAAGCAAATTCTGACACTTTTTGAAATTTTATGCGCCGACATTGCGTAACATATAAGCTTTTTCTACAAGCTGCCGCCCACAAATCGGTGGGCGGATTTTTATCTTATCATTGCAATATCCTTAACTACCTCTCCCGCGATTATCAGCCCCACTACGGGCGGGACAAACGCGGTGCTTCCCGGAACGGCTTTGCCTGCGGGAGCTTCTTCAGCGGCACGGGCGGGGGTCAGCGGTTTTTCCCGCGAGTACACCACCTTAAGCGCCTTTACTCCGCGCTTTTTAAGCTCATACCGCATGACCCTCGCGAGCGGACAGACCGAGGTCGAATATATATCGGACACCTCAAAGGCGGTGGGGTCCAGCTTGTTGCCCGCACCCATCGCGCTTATGACAGGCACTTCCGCGGACTGTGCGCGCATGACCAGTTCGATTTTGCCCGTAACCGTGTCTATCGCGTCAACAACATAATCGTATTTTGTGAAGTCGAACTCCGCGGCGGTTTCGGGAGTAAAAAAGATATTATGCAGCGTGAGCTTCAGGTTCGGGTTGATATCTTGCAGCCGCTCCGCCGCTGCTTCGGTCTTGTACCTGCCTACGGTGCTGTGCAGCGCGATTATCTGGCGGTTTATGTTGGATTCGCTCACTGTGTCGTTATCGATCAGGTCAAGCGCTCCTATGCCGCTTCTCGCCAGCGCTTCGGCGGTATACCCGCCGACTCCGCCTATCCCGAAAACAGCGACCCTCGCCGCCGACAGGCGCTCCATTGCGCCGCTGCCCAGAATTAATTCCGTTCGTGAAAAAATACTCATCCTAAGCCCCTTATCTTATTTGGAAATTATCCACTCAAGTCGCGGAAAATTTTCCTGCGCGGCCGTTGCGATGCTGATCTTTAAACGTTGCTTTGCTGTGTGGATTTTGTCGCTACCTGTTTTCGGCGACTTTACCACTTGACAGTAGCAAAAGTGGAAGAATCACGGTTGTCGTGAAAAAGATTACAGAAGCCTCGCACTGGGCGGCCAGAAGAACAAGGTCTTATTGTGTTCAAACTCACTGTATTCACTGTAAAAGTTTGCCGCAAACCGGGTGTTGAACAGCTATTAGAACAAGTCCTTATAAAGTGTTTGTTATATAGTGTCTCCTCAACAACATCCAACCTCCAAGTTTGGTTTCCAGAACAAC